>JAZNCE010000023.1:0-21360 GCA_045587385.1 Eubacteriales bacterium | reverse complement strand
TATTCAACTCGGGAAACCGTCATTTTGTCAATTTTGTATGCAATTTGTACGAAACAAAACGTTCCAAATTTGATACGCTACCCCTTCCTCCCACTGCGCTGCGCTCGTGGGATCCCACCTTCCCCCGAGGGGACGGCTTTTTGGCGCGTACCCGCATTGTTTGGATGCCCGCTATGAGTTTTCCTTAACTTAATGACATTGCGTTATAAAGCCGCCCCCTTCCCCAAAGGGGACGGCTTTTTGGCGCGTACCCGCATTGTTTGGATGCCCACTATGAGTTTTCCTTAACTTAATGACATTGCGTTATAAAGCCGTCCCCTTCCCCAAAGGGGACGGCTTTGCAGCGCGCGTCGGTCTTGTTCGGTTATCCGCTATGGGTAACATTTATTACCTTATATATAAAAGAGCTGCTTCAATTGCTTGAAGCAGCTCTTATTATAGATTACAGCGAGAAGGGGTTTTCGTCATCCTTCTTGTCGTCCTCGTCCTTTTTCTCTTGCTCGATGGGCTGTGCATAGGGGAAGGGATTTTCATTTGCCTTCTCCTCTGCCTCGCGGCGTGCGCGCTCCTGCTCGGCTTGCTCTCTTTGCTCGTTTGCCTCGCGGCTCTTGCGTGCGCGCTCCTCGGCAATTTCAATCAGCTCCTGCTCACAAGCACCGCGATCCATCAGTGCGGCAAATTGCTCGCCGTCCATGACCTCGTGCTTGACAAGGAAGTCTGCTACAAAGTGCAGCTTGTCAATATTCTCTGCCAGAATGGTCTTAGCCTGCTCAAACGCTGCGGTGATGATCTTGCTGACCTCTTCGTCAATGACGGCAGCGGTCTTGCCCGAGTGGTTGGGGCTGCCCGAAATGCTTCTGCCAAGGAAGACCTCGCCGTCACCCGATCCGTAGTGGATGGGGCCCAGCACGTCGGACATACCAAGCTCGGTGACCATGCGGCGCGCAATGTTGGTTGCTCTCTGAATATCGTTGGAAGCACCGCCCGAGAAGTCGCCGTTGATCATCTGCTCTGCGGCTCTGCCGCCCAGCAGCATGGCGATCTCCTGCTTGAGCTCCTCGCGGTAAACGCTGAACTTATCCTCGGTGGGAGGATTGAGGGTGTAACCCAGGGCATTGCCGCTGGGAATGATGGAAATGAGCTGAACGGGATCGATATGCGGCAGCACGTGACCGACGATGGCGTGACCCGCCTCGTGGTATGCGGTGTTGCGCAGCTCGCTCTCCTTGATCTTTCTGCTCTTCTTCTGGGGGCCGGTGATGATGCGCAGGTATGCGTCGTCAATCTCCTCCATGCCCACAAGTGCCTTGTTGCGGCGAGCCGCCAGAAGGGCAGCCTCGTTAAGCAGGTTGGCAAGGTCAGCACCCGTAAAGCCGACCGTGCTTCTTGCCACGCGGGCAAGATCCACGCTGTCTTCCAGGGGCTTGTTCTTGGCGTGTACCTTCAAAATTTCCTCTCTGCCGCCAAGATCGGGGTAGTTGACCGTGATCTGACGGTCAAATCTGCCGGGTCTGAGCAGCGCGGGGTCAAGAATGTCGGGGCGGTTGGTTGCCGCAATGACGATAATGCCCTCGTGCGAGCCAAAGCCGTCCATTTCGACAAGCAGCTGGTTGAGCGTCTGCTCTCTCTCGTCGTGACCGCCGCCAAGGCCTGCGCCTCTGTGACGACCGACAGCGTCGATCTCATCGATAAAGATGATGGATGCGGGGGCTTTGCGTGCGTTTTCAAACAGGTCGCGTACGCGCGATGCGCCCACGCCGACGTACATTTCCACGAAATCCGAGCCGGAAATGGAGAAGAAGGGAACACCTGCTTCACCTGCAACTGCCTTAGCCAGCAGCGTCTTACCCGTACCGGGAGGGCCCATGAGCAGCACGCCATGGGGGATCTTTGCGCCAAGACGGGAGAACTTGCCGGGAGCTTTGAGAAATTCCACGATCTCCGCCAGCTCCTGCTTTTCCTCGTCCGCGCCTGCAACGTCCTTGAAACGAACCTTGTTCTTATCGTCGGGCTTGGGCGTTTTGACGCGCGCCTTGCCAAAGCTGTTGATCTTGTTGCCCTCGCTGCTCGCTCTCTTCATGGCGATGAAGTAGAACACGATAAAGACCACGATGATGAGCGCAAAGGGGAGCAGAGATACCCAACCGGGCAGCACCAGAATGGGCTGGTTGATGACCTCCTCGATCAGCCCCTGCTCGGAGAGAGAGACGATGATGGGGCCCAGATCGCGCTGGAAGTATTCCATATCCGCGATCTTGTAGCGGTAGGTCTGATCCGCATACGTGGTGTAGGTCAGGGTATTGTGCTTAAAGCTGATGGTGCAGCTCTTGACACCGGTATCGGCAACGCCGTCACCGTTGGTGTCTGCCGTATCGGTAAACGCCTTGATAACTTCCTGATAGTCTTCAACGTCGGTGATCTGCTGCTTTGCACCGCTACCGCCGAACAGCATGACCACGACTACGGCGATCAGGGCGATGAAGACGACGTAAAACAGTACCACCTTCAAATTATTTTTCATGCAAAACCTCCATTTGGGCGCGCGTATCGCACCCGAGTACAATGTATTGCGCCGCAGATCTTACGAGTAGATCTCGGGCTTCAGAACGCCCACGAAGGGCAGGTTTCTGTATTTTTCGTTATAGTCAAGTCCAAAACCGACCACGAACTCGTTGGGAACGACTGTGCCGACGTAATCGGGCACGAACTCCACCTCGCGGCGCGAGGGCTTGTCGAGCATGGTGCAGGTCTTGACGCTGCCCACGAGTCTGTGCTCAAACAGCTGGGTCAGTCGCGCAAGGGTTCTGCCGCTGTCCACAATGTCCTCGATAATGAGCAGATCGCAGTCGGGCAGGTCGTCGCGCAAAAGGTCGGTATGAATGCGGATCTCACCGGAGCTCTTGGTGCCCGCGCCGTAGGACGAGACCTTCATGACCTCGATCTCAAGCGGCAAGGTAACGCGCTTCATCAGCTCGGTGGCAAAGGGGATAGAGCCCTTGAGAATGACCACGAACACCAGCTTACGCTCTGAGTCCTTATAGTCGTTGGTAATGCGCTCGGCAAGAGAGTCGATCATGTCGGAGAGCTGCTGCTCGGATATCAAAACCTTTTCAATGTCATTCTTTATCATGGTATGCCCCTTTTCATTCAAAATGAGTTTGTTTTTTGAAATAGATGCGAACGTACAGCGTTTTTTCGCCCTCGCGCGGCTTGGCGCCGTCACGCAGGCAGATGCCGGGCACTGCAAGCACGCCGTCCACGTCACAAACAAGAGGGAGTCTGCTTCTTAGGCGCAGCGGCACGCCGTGCTGCCCGAAAAGCTTGCAGATCTTCTTGTGCATCCCGCCCTGCAGGATGCGGTCGCCCTCCTTTAAGGGGCGTAAAAAAATCCGTCCTTTTATTGTATCAAATCTTACTTGCAGTTCTGTATATAAATTGTAAACATTTGTGGCTTGTTTGGTGACGGTTTCTTGATTTTTTTCCATGCCGCACCAAATTGCCACGTCCGTGCCTTCGATTTCGCAAAAACCTTGCTCCAATGGGAGCAGGTACGGCTGATGCGTCTTTGCTGTTTCGGGCTGAATACGCAGGGCGTCGCGGTCGATCACGGCGCACAAATTTCCCGGTAGGCTGATGCTGCCGGGCTTGCCGCTGCAGGCATGTGCGTAGACGGCGTCAACGTGCACCGCCTCCGCCATACGATCGGTCGCGTCTGCGTAAAGGCGCGTGATCAATCGCTTGGAAATGGCAGCGGGCTGCGCCGCAATCACGTCAAGCGGCAGCATACCGTCCTTTGCGTGCGTGCCGTACAGCGCGTCCGCCATGGCGTCCAGCGCGTCGCAATCCTCGCGCGCGGCACGGCTCAGCCTTGCGGCAGCGTGCTGGGGGTGATTGAAAAGCATCTCCAGCTCGGGAACTACGCGGTTGCGGATGCGGTTGCGTGCGTAATCGTCCGAGGCGTTGGTCGCGTCGGTCACGTAAGCGACGTTGTGCGCGTCGCATGCGTTCAGAATTTCTTGTTTGGTCAGGTGCAAAAGCGGTCTGAAAACGCAAAGGCTCTCGTCGGCAGCCGTGCACGGCAGCTGCGCCAGGGCGGCAATGCCGCAAAGCCCGCGCGTTCCCGTGCCGCGGCACAAGCGGAACAGCAGCGTTTCCAAGTTATCGTCCGCGTGGTGCGCAGTCGCGAGCAGCGGAATGCCGTGCTTTTTCATCAAGCGCGCAAAATGGCGGTATCGTGCCTCTCTTGCTGCAGTTTCCACGCTCTGACCGCTCTTTTTTGCAAGCGCGGGGGCGTTGATGCGGATGGCAAACAGGGGAACGCCCAGCTCTTTGCAAACCTTTCTGCAAAAGTCCAGATCGGCGTCCGCCTCGGCACCGCGAATACCGTGGTGCACGTGCGCGGCGTAAAGCCTGATGCCCGCGCGGTGCAAAAGGTGCAAGAGCAGCGCGGAGTCCGCACCGCCCGAAAAGGCGACCAGCACGGGGGTGTCATGCGCGTACCCCGAGGGGAGGCGCAGCGTGTATTTATCCATGACCTTGGTCGTCCGTAATGGTACGGAATTTGGTAAAGCGTCCGATCCAGCCCATCTTGACCGTGTTGGTCGAGCCGTGACGGTTCTTTGCCACGATGACCTCGGCGGTGGAGTCCTCGGGGGCTTCCTCGCCTACCTTGTAGTATTCGTCGCGGTACAGGAAGATGACCACGTCCGCGTCCTGCTCGATCGCACCCGAGTCACGCAGGTCGGAAAGCATGGGCTTTTTGTCGGTTCTGCCCTCGGGACCACGCGACAGCTGCGCGCAGCAGATGACGGGAACCATCAATTCCTTTGCCATGATCTTGAGCGCACGGGAGATCTCCGAGACCTCCTGCACGCGGTTGTCGATCTTGCGGTCGGACTGCATGAGCTGCAAATAGTCGATGACGACCAAGCCCAGGTTGTCCACGCGGCGCAGCTTTGCCTTCATGGCGGTGACCGATTGACCCGAGGTATCGTCGATGAGGACGTCGCACTTGGCAAGGTGAGAGGTCGCCTCCGCAACCTTTCTCCAGTCCTCGGGTGTCAGCTCGCCGGTACGCAGCGTGTAGGAGTCCACGAGCGCTTCACTGGAAATGACGCGGTTGACCAGCTGGTCTGCCGACATTTCAAGTGAGAAGATGGCAACCTTCTTGCCGGTCTGCGACGCGACGTTGGTTGCAATATTCAAACAGAAGGACGTTTTACCCATACCGGGACGCGCACCGACCAGGATCAGGTCGGATTTGCCCATGCCCGCCAGCACGCGATCCAGCCCCGAAAAGCCGGTGGACGTACCCTGCGAGGCGTTTTTGTTTTCCTTGAGCTCGTGCAGGTGTGCGTATACGTCACCGATGACCTCGCGGATGTGCTTGAAGTTTTTGGTGTCACGACCCTGCGCAATGGCATAAATGCTGTTTTGCGCGCTCTCGAGAATGCCCGCCACCGAGTCCTGCTCGGAGTACGCCGCCTCGGAGATCTCGCTTGCCACCTCGATCAGTCGGCGCAGCGTGCTCTTTTCCTTGACGATGCGTGCGTAGTCCTTGATGTTGAGTGCGTTGGGAACGACCTCGGCAAGGGTGCGGATGTATTCCTGACCGCCCGATTTATCGTAAATGCCCTTGCGCACAAGGGTATCGATGAGCGTGACCAGGTCGATCTCGCTGTTCTGCTGGAAGAGCTCCTGAAAGGCGAGGTAGATCCGGCGGTGCTCGTCAAGGTAAAAATCGTCGGATTTGATCAGGTCTGCGATCTCGTCGAGCGACTTGGGGTCGATGAGGATAGAACCGAGCAGGGATTGCTCGGCAATCAGGGAGAAGGGTAGCTTGCGTACAAGTTCCTCGCTCATAAAGACCTCCTTGAAATTTGATGCCGTACGCCTTTACGCGCCGACCGTGACTCTGACCTTACCCACGATCTCGGGGTACAGGCGCACGTCAAAATGATAGGTGCCGTAAGCCTTGATGGGATCGGGCATCACGATCTTGCGCTTGTCGATGGTAATACCGTACTGCTTGGAAAGCGCCTCTGCTATGTCCTTGGAGGTGACGGAGCCGTAGAGTCTGCCGTCCGCACCTGCGCCGGTCCGGATCTCGAGCGTGATCTCGGAGAGCTTTTCGGCAATGGCGCGAGCTGCTGCCTTTTCGGTCTCGATCTTGTATTGCTTGGACGCCTCCTTGTTCTTGACCTCGTTGATCGCCTTGTTATCTGCCACAACGGCAAGCTTTTTGGGGAAGAGGAAGTTGCGTGCGTAGCCGTCCGAAACGTCTACGATCTGATCCTTTTTGCCTTGTCCCTTTACGTCCTGTAAAAGAAGAACTTTCATGATATATACTCCTTTTTAGTGAATTGTACTTTGTCAGTTATTTTCGTTTTTGTAATCGTATTCAAAATATTCGTTGATCGCCGCGGTCAGCAACGTGTATGCGCTTTGCAGCGTGGCGTTCTTGACCTGCGCACCCGCTACGTCAAAGTGACCGCCGCCCTGCAGCTTTTCCAAGATCAGCTGCACGTTGATGTCACCCTTGGAGCGACCGGAGATGACCACCGTGTCCTCCATGAGCACCATAGCAAAGGATGCTTCAATGCCCTTGAGCGAGAGCAGGCTGTCTGCCGCTCTTGCGGCTGCCACGCGGTCCTCGGGGGAGGGTTCTCTGCCGGTATTGAGCCAGGTGATGGCAACGACGTCGCGGTAGATGCGCGCCGTGGAATCAAAGGCGCTGGCAAGGCGCATGTCCTCAAGGTCGCGGTTGAAGAACTCGCGCGTAACGCTGGTGTGTGCGCCGCGGGAGTAGAGGTAGTGGGTGATCTCAAAGGTCTGCGCGCCTGCGTTTCTGGTAAAGTTGTGCGTATCCAGCATGATACCCGAGAGCAGCAGGTTTGCCTCCTCTTTTTGCAGGCAGTCGGCGTATTCGCTCTGCTGCAGCATTTCGGCAATGATCTCGCTGGCAGAGGATTTGGTCGGCTCTATATAGTTGAGGAAGGGGGAGAAGTCGGGCTCCTTGACCAGTCTGTGGTGGTCGATCAGCGCAATGTGCTGTACCGAGCTTGGCAGATCGGGCGCTTCAAAAATAAAGCGGTTGTTGGCGTCCACGATGATCAAGAGGGTATCCGATGTCACGGCGTTCATGCCCTGTTCGCGGTCGATGAACATTTCCGCATATTCGGGCAGGCTGGCAAGGTGCGCAAAGCAGGTGCGGAAGGTCTCGCACTCCCGGTTGGTGATCACGTGCACGGACGGGATCGCCGAGGGCGCGCGTCCCTCTTCGACTGCCTTGGCTTGCAGTACGCTGAGCGTAAAGCGCGCAGCACCCACGCAGGCACCGATCGAGTCAAAGTCCGGGTTAGCGTGACCCATGATCAGCACGTTGCCGCATTCACGGATCTTGCTTGCCAGCACGCCTGCACTGACGCGCGAGTTGATCGAGGAGTTGCTCTCCAGGATCTTGTGCGTGCCGCCAAAGTATTCGAGGTTACCGCCCACGTCGCGGCGCAGCGCGACCTGGTTACCGCCGCGGGAGAGCGCGACCTCAAGGGCAGCGTACGCGGCGCGTTCCTTGTCACCCATCGAGCCGCCGATGCCGGCAACGCCCATGGAGACCGAAACGGGGAAGGTGTTGTCACCGATCTTGACGTCCATCACGCGAGTCAGAATGTCAAAGCGGTCTGCAATGCACTTCTCCAGCATTTCTTCGGAGAAAACGGCAAGGTATTTGTCTCTGTCGTATTCGCGGATCATACCGCCAAGTCCCTTGACCCAGTCCTGCAGGATCTGCTCAATGCGGGAAGCGGTTTCGCGGTAGCTGGCGCGCACGAACTGCGTCAGCTCCTGCAGATTGTCCAGCGCAATGTATGCCACGACGGGATTTTCGCGGTCAGCCTTTTCCTTGAGCTCCAAAAGACCGTTGACGTCGCGGAATACCGTAAAGAAATATTCCTCGCCGTCGATCTGCATGGGGTAGCTCTGCAGCTCGTATCTCTTGCCGTTGCCAAGGCGCGTGACGGGGCCGTCGGGCAACAGATCGGAGACGTGCGCACCGGTTCTTGCACCGTGCGCCGAGACTGCGATGATATCAATCGGAACGGAGCAGAACTCCGAAAGGCGGATATTGCAAACGGGGGAGTGGTAGCCCAGCACGTCCTGCAGGGCACTGTTGATGATCTTGACCACGCCGTCTTTGCCGATGACCGCATAGGGCACGTCGATGACGTAGCGGAACATGTCGTAAACGTCGGTGCTGATCTGCTCCGAGGCAGCGATCGCCTCGCGCAAGCGCAGATGGCGAAGCAGGTATATCAAAAACAGGACGGCACAAGTCACGGCAAAGACCGACAGCGCGCCGATGCCAAACCAGCCAAGCGGCAGGGAGGGGACGTTCAATCTGCCGATCATGGCGCATGCGCCCAGCAGCACAAGACCTACGGCTGCACATACCGCAAAGGGCACGCGCAGATCCATATACACAGCGTCCTTTTTGCCTGCGTAATGACCGTTCTTTTGGTGATGCGAAGTGTGTTTCATATCACTGGTCTCCTTTGAAATCCTTGAATTTGCTTTCAAGCGCGCGGGCGATGGCTTGCGTGATCACGGCAAACGCACCAAAGAATGCGATCATGGGCACTACCGCAACACCCAAGAAGAAAAACGCCAGCAGATAGGTCAGCACAAGCGGCCACTTGACGGGTGCGTGCTTGAAGTTGGAAACGATGCTGAGAATGCCGCATACCGTCATCATGGGCAGCACAGCCAGCAAGAGGTTGAGAGCCACGAATACCACGATCTCGCCTCCCGTGATAAAGGAGGAGATCATCAGCGCAAGATAGCAGAGAATGGTAAAGAGCGCGGTGGGAACGGAGGGCTCGTAAGCGGTCAGAAAAGCGGGGAAATCCTTTTTGTCCACGCCGCGCATGATCATAGCGGTAAAACCGCGGTTTGCCACAAAGGCAACGATCCATGCCAGCATGATCGCGGTGCCGGGCAGCATACCAATCACCGCCAATGCCACCGAATCGGAAAATTCCTTGATCAGCTCGGGTGTGATCTCGCCGCCAAGCATCATGGCAAGCTGCTCGCCAAGCTCGGGGGTGTTTGTCATAAGCTGCAGGGTCTCTGCAAAAATGCCGGAGACTGCTGCGTGGAAGGCGCCGATATATTCTTTGACACCCTCTACGGTGGGCTGCATGCCCGAGAGCAATGCGCCGCCGCCCAGAATGATGACGTTCAGGGCAATGAGCAAGCCTGCGGCAATGCCGACAGACAGAATGATGGAACGCTGTTTTTGGTAGCCGTTACTCAGCGCAAAGCCGGTGGCAACGGGCAGGAGCGCGTGCAGAGCAAGCATGGGATCGCGCGTCAGGGCGATTGCAATGCCGAATGCAAGGGCGGCTGCCAGACCTGCGGGCAGGTAGGAGACGGGCTTGCCGTCCGATGTGATGGCGGCAGCGGCGATCGCACCGCAAACAAGGGCGACGAACAGAACCGAAAACCAAGGGCTGATCAGCGCAATGAGTAAAAATCCCGCAACGGCGCATCCTATAAAGACCTTTCCCTTGCAAAGCGTCAGCGCGAAGGTAACGCACAGCACAAGGACTGCGGCTGCAATGCCGACGGGAATGGCGGGGGTGACCCCCTCGGTGCCTATATAGAAGGTCAGCGCGCTCAGCGCGACCGAGCAGATCAGTAAAACGATGCAGCAGAAGATCTTGACCGCCGTGGAGACGGGCTTTGGCTGCGTTTGTATAGGTTGATTATTTGAGAGTTCCATTGCATCTCCTTTCCGCGCACTTGTGGCGCCAAGTGGGCATAGTGCACTATCATACCATTATACCATTATAGTAGTATAACATATATTTTCGCATTTGTAAACAGATATATAATTAAATTTAAGGAAAAGAGGAAAATTTTTCAAAAATATCCCCTTATGTGTCATCCTGAGCGAGCCACGATACCGGGGAATGTCCCCCGTGTTGTGGCGCAGCGGGATCTGCGAACGTGATTGTACGGACAGTCGAGGACTGTATATAATCATACTGCACTATACATTCCGGAACCGTCCCCTGTGACATAGTAATCGCCCCTTGTGGCGCTCAAATGATTGATAAAAAGAACACGGGAATTTCTTCCCGTGCTCTTTAAGCGGTTCTCATTATGGATGATTTGTGCTGCTTGTGTCGCCTGACCATTTTTCGATGGTTTGATCAAATTGCGCAGCATCGCTGCAATGATCGTACGAGTGGTATTCCATAATGCACCCATGCTTTTCGGAATACTTGTATTGTTTGGGCCCGGACTTTGAAACAATTTCATATTCTCCGCTGTCATACACGATCAAAATCACGGTTCCGCTTGGCGAAGCAGGATTTGTGCCAAGTTTTTTGTACTCTATTGCCTGTATATCGTTCAATAGATCGACAAAATCATTTGTATTGATATCCTTGATCAAGGTGTAGTCCTCTTCGGTGACAATGCTGTCTTTTTTCATTTCGACGATTTTGATTTCCTTGACATGATCGTCGGAATACAGGAGCTTCAGATGATGCGTATTTGTTGTGCAGCTGATAAGAAAAAAAGATAAAAGCATAAACGAAAGGATCATCGCGAATTTTCTCATAAGTACCTCCTTAATCGATCTTTTGTCGTTTTCATTATACCATCCGGATGAATGTCTGTCAAGAACGTGCATCCCGCCTCACTTATATAGACGCTATTTTGGCAAAAAAGTTTCGCTTTTTCCCATACTATTTTTGATTTATAGAAATTTTTTCTCAAAAAATTCAAAAAATATTTGCATAAGGTATTGCAAAGCGCGAAAACTTGTGATATAATGCATATGGTAAGATATCATGTTGGAGTGGGTTGAGCAAATCCACTCCAAAAATTTTGTTATGGGAAAGGAGCTTTTCGTATGAGCAACGTACAGGGCGCAAAGCGTCAGGGCAGTATCGCGCAAAAGGTCTGGGACATCGTGCTCCCCACCGCCGACGAGCTGGAATACGTTCTTTGGGACGTAGAGTTTGTCAAGGAAGGTGCGGACCATTACCTGCGCATCACCATCGACCATCCCGAGGGCATCACCATTGAGGATTGCGAGCGTTTCCACCGCGCCATTGACCCGGTGCTGGACGAGACCGATCCCATTCAGCAGGCGTATATTCTGGAGGTTTCCTCCCCCGGAATCGAGCGCGAGCTGAAAAACCGCGACCACGTGATGATGTGCCTGGGTGACACGGTAGAGGTCAGACTCTACTCGGCACAGCACGGCGCAAAGGTGCACCGCGGCACGCTTGTCGGCATGACCGAGGCGGGCAACGTGCAGATCGAGCAAAACGAAACATTATTGGAGTTTGATGCCGACAAGGTTGCAAAGCTGCAGACCGTGTTTGATTTCGGCGCAAACTGAAAGAAAGGATACAGATATGAACAACGAATTTTTCGCTGCCCTTGAGCTGCTTGAAAAGGAAAAGGGCATTCCGAAGGAGTACATGATCGAAAAGATCGAGGCGGCGCTGCTTTCCGCATTCAAGAAGGAATACGGCAACGGCACCAACGTCAGAATCCATATCGACGAGGTCAAGAAGGACGTGCGCGTTTATCAGCAGCACGAGGTAGTCGAGGAGGTTGAAGATCCTCAGACCCAGATCTCCCTGGCAGATGCCAAGGCGATCAGCAAGAGATACACCGTGGGCAAGATCGTGGAAACCGAGGTCAAGCCCAAGAACTTCCGCAGACTCAGCGCAGCGGCTGCAAAGTCGGTCATCATCCAGGGCATTCGTGAGGGTGAGCGCAGAGCAATGCAGGAGGCTTACGAGAACAAGAGAGAAGAGATCATCACCGCAACCGTTGATAAGGTTGACTACGAAACCGGCAACGTGCTGCTGGCTACCGACGACGGCAGAGCAGTGCTTCGCTACGAGGAGCAGATCCCCGGCGAGAGCTTCTACCCCGGTGATAAGATCAAGGTATTCGTACAGGAAGTCAACAAGGAGTCCAAGGGCCCCATCGTCACGCTGTCCCGTTCCCACGCGGGCTTGGTACGCAGAATGTTTGAGCTGGAGGTTCCCGAGATCGCAGACGGCGTTGTCATGGTCAAGGGCGTTTGCCGTGAGGCAGGCTCCAGAACCAAGATCGCGGTTTACTCCAGAGATCCCGACGTCGATCCCGTAGGCGCGTGCATCGGTAACCGCAGCATGCGTATCGACAGCATCGTTGACGAGCTGCGCGGCGAAAAGGTAGACGTCATCAAGTACAGCGAGCAGCCCGAGGAATTCGTGGCAGCGGCACTCTCTCCCGCACAGGTGCTGGAGGTGACCATGACCGCTGAGCGTGCTTGCCGCGTACTGGTAGATCCCGATCAGCTTTCCCTTGCCATCGGTAAGGAGGGTCAGAACGTGCGTCTGGCTGCAAGACTGACCGGCATGAAGATCGATATCAAGGCTGAATAAGCCAAGCATACCATGGAAAAGGTAAAAAAGATACCCATGCGTCAGTGCCTTGGCTGCAACGAGCATAAGCCCAAGAAAGAACTGATCCGCTTGGTGCGCACACCCGAGGGAGAGGTGGTTGCCGATATGACCGGAAAGAAGAACGGTCGCGGCGCGTACCTGTGCCCCGCCGACTCCTGCCTGCGCCGCGTGCAAAAGAGCAAGCGCGCGGAAAAGGTGCTGGAATGCGCGATACCCGACGAGGTGTATGAAGCGGTCGCAAGAGCTCTTGCGGAGGACAAGGCGTGAGCGCGCAGGATCGCCTGCTTGGCACTCTCGGTCTTTGCCGCAGGGCGGGCAAGCTGATCTGCGGCGTGGATCTGATCTGCACCGAGCTGCGTAAGAGCGCGGCACGGACGCAGACGGTGCAAGCGGTGCTTGCAGCAAGTGACGTATCGGACAATACAAGAAAAAAACTCAACGATAAATGTAATTTCTACGGTGTTTCGCTGATTCTTCTGCCCTACGGGGCGCAGGAGCTGGCGACAGCCGTGGGCAAGGACGCACCCATTGGCGCGGTGGCAATTACCGATGCAAAGCTTTGGCAATCGGTGAAAAATCATCTGCCGGCGCATAAGTGAGGTAGCGCCGATGCATCCCGTGCAGCGGATGCAACCAAATGGGTGATTGTAAGGAGGATTTATGGCAAACAACCCGCAATTTAAAGTGATGCAACTCGCCAAGGATCTCGGACTCAAGAGCAAGGACATTACGGACATCCTTTCGGATAAGGGCATGGATGTCAAGACGCAAAAGACGCTTGAGCCGGGAGAATTTGACCTTCTTTTTGACGCGCTTACCAAATCCCGTCAGGTAGACAATATCGATGATTACTTAGACGGCGTAACCTATATCCCCTCTCGTCTTTCCAAGAAGGAAAAGTCGGAGGACGCTGCGAAAAAGGCTGCGGAGAAGGCAGCAGAAGCGCTTGCAGCGCAGAAAGCGGCGGCACAAAAGGCAGCAGAAGCGCTTGCAGCGGAAAAAGCAGCGGAAGCGCTTGCAGCGCAGAAGGCGGCTGCAGAAAAAGCAGCTGCTGATAAGATCGCTGCAGAAAAGGCGGCTGCAGAAAAGGCGGCTGCGGATAAGATTGCAGCAGAAAAGGCAGCGGAAGCGCTTGCAGCGCAGAAGGCGGCTGCTGATCAGGTCGCAGCGCAAAAGGCAGCGGCACGTGCAGCTGCAATTGAAAGAGCGGCTGCAATCGAGGCAGCGGCAAGAGCGGCGGCAGATAAGCGCGCGCAGGCAAACGCAGAGCGCCGTCCCGCACAGGGGCAGGATCGCAGACCTGCGCCCGCACAGGGGCAGGACCGCAGACCTGCTCCCGGCGCACAGCAGGGTCAGAACGATCGCTTCAACCGTGACGGACAGGGCAGACCTGCACAGGGTCAGAACGACCGCTTTAACCGTGACGGACAGGGCAGACCCGCACCCGCACAGGGTCAGGATCGCTTCAACAGAGACTCTCAGGGCAGACCCGCACCCGCACAGGGTCAGAACGATCGCTTCAACAGAGACTCTCAGGGCAGACCTGCACCCGCACAGGGCCAGGATCGCGGCTTTGGCGACCGCGGCAGAGATAATAACCGCCCCGGCAACCAAAGACCCAATAACAATTTCAATCAAAGAGGCGGCATGGATAAGGACGATTACGTACCTTCCGCGCCCAAGGAAAAGTTCCAGGTACAGGCAATCGTGCGCGGTCAGACCCCCAAGGGCGGCGACGGTCAGCACAAGAAGGGCGCTGTACGCGTGGTAGATACCAGAACCACCGAGATCGACCTTTCCAAGTACGATGAAAAGCTGGATACCTTTGTCACCGAGACCGAAAGAGATCTGCGTGACGGCAGCCGCGGCGGCAAGAAGCAGCAGGTCGGCAAGCCCATGGGCAAGAACCAGAAGGGCGGCAAGAAGCAGCAGACCGTGGTAAAGCAGGTCGTGCGCGTAGAGATCCCCGAGGAGATCTCGGTTGGCGAGCTTGCAAGCAGACTCAAGGCAACTGCGGGCGAGGTCATCAAGAAGCTGGTGGGCTTGGGCGTTATGGCAACCGTCAACCAGCTGATCGACTTTGATACCGCAGCAATGATCTGCGAGGAAATGGGCGCGGAATACACCCGTGAGGTGGTTGTGACCATTGAAGAAAAGCTGTTCGATCAGACCGAGGATACCGATGAGATGCTGCAGGGCAGAGCACCCGTTGTTTGCGTCATGGGTCACGTTGACCACGGTAAGACCTCTATTCTGGACGCTATCCGCCATGCAAACGTCACCGCAGGTGAGGCAGGCGGTATTACCCAGCACATCGGTGCATACAGAGTCAAGATCAACGATCAGGATATTACCTTCTTGGACACCCCCGGTCACGAAGCGTTTACCGCTATGAGAGCGCGCGGTGCACAGGCAACCGATATTGCCATTCTGGTGGTTGCTGCCGACGACGGCATCATGCCCCAGACGGTTGAGGCAATCAACCACGCAAAGGCTGCGGGCATTGACATCATCGTTGCCATCAACAAGATGGATAAGCCCACGGCAAACCCCGATGCAGTCAAGCAGGAGCTGACCAAGTACGATCTGGTACCCGAGGAGTGGGGCGGCGACGTGATCTGCGTGCCCGTATCCGCACTGACCAAGATGGGTATCGACGATCTGCTTGAGAGCGTGCTGCTGGTAGCAGAGGTCAAGGAGCTCAAGGCAAATCCCGACCGCCGTGCAAAGGGTATCATCATCGAGTCCAAGCTGGATAAGGGGCGCGGTCCCGTTGCAACCGTGCTGGTACAGAACGGTACTCTGCACGCAGGCGACGTTGTCATTGCAGGCACTGCCGTAGGTAGAGTCAGAGCTATGACCGACCACACCGGTAAGGTTGTCAAGGTAGCAGGTCCTTCCGTACCCGTTGAGATCACCGGTCTTGCAGAAGTACCTCAGGCAGGCGACCAGTTCGCAGCGGTTGAGGACGAAAAGATGGCAAGAGAACTGGCTGAGCAGAGAAAGGCAGAGGCAAAGGAGGAGGTCTTCAAGGCAAACTCCAGAGCTAACCTGAACGATCTGTTTGCACAGATCTCCGATGGCGTTAAGGATCTTAACGTCATCATCAAGGCTGACGTGGACGGCTCGGCTGAGGCTGTTAAGCAGTCCTTGCAGAAGCTGACCAACGAGGAAGTCAAGGTCAACGTCATTCACGCAGCAGTCGGCGGCATCACCGAGGGTGACGTTATGCTGGCGGCAGCGTCCAACGCTATCATCGTCGGCTTCAACGTGCGTCCCGATAAGAGCGCACTTGACAGCGCAGAGCGTCAGAGCGTGGATATCCGCACCTACCGTATCATCTACGATTGCATCGAGGAGATCTCGGCTGCAATGAAGGGTATGCTTGCACCTCAGTTTACCGAGGTATTGCTGGGTCACGCGCAGGTCAGACAGACCATTCACGTGCCGAACGTCGGCTTTATCGCAGGCTCTTACGTGCAGGACGGTAAGATTACCAGACAGGCACAGATCCGTATCGTACGTGACGGCATCGTGATCTTCGAGGACGAGATCGCATCGCTGCGCCGCTTCAAGGACGACGTCCGCGAGGTTGCTGCAGGATACGAGTGCGGTATTAGCTTGAAGAAATTCAACGATATCCGTACCGACGATATTCTCGAAGCATTCATCATGCAGGAAGTTGAGAGATAAAAGAATAAAGGGGAGCACAACGTGCTCCCCTTTTTGCGTCTTGCAATGCCTTCGCCACATAGCCAACCTCTCTTGAAAAGTTTTCGCCCGCCTTTTTCAAAAGGCGGCGCAGTCGAGGGCGCGTAGCCCTCGTCGCGCCCGCAGGCGCGAAACTTCTTATACGCCGTTTTTTGGTTCTTTTTTGCGGCTACTCCGTCAAAAAAGAACGGAGAGAGTTCGCTCAATGTAAAAAAATAAGGGAGCTGCCTGCAATGGCAACTCCCTTTTGTTGTGGTGAAATGTGAGAAAATCGTTTCCGTTCTTTTTGAGCAAGGAGCTGCAAAGAAGAACATATTTCGCTGCGCGAAATTAAACAGCGTTGGAAAGGTTTCGCCTCTGCGGAGGCGACGAGGGCTGCGCGCCCTCGACTGCGGTCGCTTTTTGGAAAAAGCGACGCAAAAACTTTCGTGAGAGGGCGGTTTATTTTGCTAACGCGTCTTCGACTGCGGCGATCAATTCCTCATGTGTCATGGGATTTGCGATATTTGCCGTGACGATGCCGTCGGCGTTCACAATGATCGTCATCGGGTAGGTCGGATTGCCACCCAATGCCAGCATGCCGTAATATGCTTCCGCATCCAGATCCGTGGCGAATATGATGGGCGAATTTACATAGTTTTCCGCAATATATGCGGCTTCCTTATCGTTGCCGTAGACCGAGTGCACCGCCACTACGGTCACAGAATCGGCATATTCCTTGGCAACCTCGTTGAAATGCGGCAGCTCCGCAACGCAAGGACCGCACCACGTGCCCCAGAAATTGATCACAGTGACCTTTCCGCGGTTTTGGTCAACCTCAAAGACCTCACCGGTCAAGCCGTTCGCGTCCACGATCTGCAATGCGGTGCTGTAGCACAGCGTGCCCACCTCGTTTCCTCTAGGCGGGAGGGGATCTTGCTCTCCCGTGCTTTCGGTCGGCTGCGATTCCACTTCACCCTGCACGGGCGGCTTGGGGGCTTCGTCCTTGTAAATGAAATTGTAGTAGACAAGCGCGCCGATCAGCGCAGCACTCAACAGCACGGCTGCAGTGACGCGCAAGATCTTGCGGCGCTTAGCGTATTTTTTGGTCAGGTCGGGGGAAGCGGGCTTGTCTGCGATCTCATTGGGGGGCAGGACGAACTTCGAGCCCTTCCACGTGATCGCGCCCGTGGGGCAGGCGGACATGCACTCGCCGCAGCTGATGCACTCGGCATCACCCACGTGGTGAATATCCATCTTGCATTTTGCCTGGCACATGCCGCAATCGGTGCACTTGGGCTTGTCGAGCTTGATGCCAAGCAGCGAGATCTTGTTAAACAGACCGTACAAAGCGCCTAAGGGGCAGAGGAAACGGCAGAAAAAGCGATAAGCGAAGATGCTGCCGACTACGATCACCATCAAGAGAGCGAATTTCCAGGTAAATAGGGGACCCAGCATGGGCAAAAGGTTGTTGTTCTGCCCACCAAGCAGCATGCCGATCGCACCCTCCAGCGTGCCCGCGGGGCAAATGTATTTGCAAAAAGCGGGCAAAGGGAAGTCGCGAAATGCATAAATCAAGGGCAGCGCAATTGTGAAAAGTGCCAAAATTACATATTTTAAGTAAGAAAGTACGCGAGTGGCGGAACTTTTTTTGATTTTTGGCGTCTTTATTTTATGAAGGAGCTCTTGTACCAGTCCGAACGGGCAAAGAAAACCGCAGATCCAGCGTCCGAGCAGAATGCCGTACAGAATGATGATGCCGAAAACGTAAAAGGGCACGCGCGCGCGGCTGGAAGCAAGCGCGTTCTGGAGTGCGCCCAGGGGGCAAGCACCCGCAGCACCGGGGCAGGAATAGCAGTTCAGACCCGGGGAGCACACGGTTTTTAAGGGGCCTTTGTAGATCTGACCCGTGAAAAAGCCCTTGATATTGGCGTTGGTCAACAGGGCTGCGTAAAGCTGAATGAGTCTTCTTTTGGTGGGGATGAGCGAAGCGATCCGTTGCTTAAAGGTCATTTTGGTGGTATTTTCTCGCATGTTCATCACCCCAATCCAATGCATTCGGTGCAAATACGAATGGCTTTTTGCAGCACGTCGTTTGCACTTTGGTTGAAAATTCCCGCAACGATCATGCCGACAGCTGCGACAAGGAGCACCACGCGCAAGACAATTGTTGCATAGGTGGGCAATCCCTTTTCCTGCTTGCCGCTGGGCTTTTTCTCAGCCGCGGGAGCAGGGAGCAGCATGATCGCCTTGGCGTACAGAATGGCTTTTTCACAGCTGATGTCGGTAAGCAATCTGACTGCAAAGCAGTAGATCAACGCTGCTGCGGCAAAGCACAAAGTGGGGATCACAGCGTCCAGAACCTGCGCGTTGAGCAGTGCGCCCGTTTCGGTGAAGTGATCAAGATTATTCAAATAAATCAAGGGATATACGGCGCTGAGCGCGCAGATCGCGACTGCCGTGATGCGCATGGATTTGAGATAGACCTCATGCTTTGTCAGCGGCAGGATCAGCTTGTCTGCATACTGCTTGCGCGCAAGCCTTGCCTTGATTTTGGCAAGCCTGAGCTCGGGGGAAGCGCTGCTCTTTTGCTTTTTTGCGGGCGCGGGATACAGCAGGTGGAGTACCCCGGCGGCAACGGCAAGCGCAACCGTAGAGTAGAAAAATATTGCAACGGTTTTCCAAGCCGCGCCAATGCTTTCGGGCGTGAAGGGGCGGTCAGCGCTGCGGTATATTTGCACGCAGGCAAGCACAAATACTGCGGCACAAGCCACCGCAAGGGCAGCCAGCACCCAGCCTGTTATGCGTCGCGCAAGGGAGGCGTTTTTTTCGGACATGATGCTCTCCTTGTTTCAATAGATATCACCTATTATTATAGCAAATAATCCGGCTGCCGTCAAGGTGTCAGACAAAAACAGTGCACCGTTGACAAAATATGCCGCAATCAGTTTGCAGTATGTACAAAACCCGCAGGCGCGTTTTGTCCACCTTGCGCATTGATTTACGCGCGCGCGCGTGATATAATATTGTTAACTGTACAAAGTTGAAATTTTCCGGGAAGGAAGTTTAGAGATATGACGATTTGCAGAAAATGCGGAACGAGTAATCAGGACGGCAAGAAATTTTGCGTTTTTTGTCACGAGCTGCTTATAGCAGACCCCGTAGAGCTGGAAAAGCGTGCGGTGGCTGCGCAAAAAAAGCAGAATAAGGAGCTAAAAAAGTTGAACGCCAAGCATAAGAGATGGAAGAGAGCACCTTTTTTGCTGATTCCGATCGGATTGCTGGACTTTTTGGATCTGCTGCTTTGCTTGGACCTTGCCTTTATCGGCGTCGGTAACGCGGTCGGCGGCTTGATCGGTGATATAGCGAGCGGGATGCTTGGCAATATCATCTCGCTGTTCGGCAACGACGTCTATACCGATCAGACGGTCGAACATATCGTGCGCGCGCTGGAATTTTTGGGCGCGCTGGGTCTTTTGTTGCTTGCTTGCGTGCTGTCGGTCGTCATGATCGTGCGCATGATCAAGTGGCGCAAATACCGCAAAAACGGTGACAAGATGGAAGAGGAGCTTCACCGCGCGATGGAAAGTGCGCAGGCGGAGCAGGGCGCGTCTGCTGCAAGTACACCTGCGCAGCAAGAGGTTGTGCAAGAGGTCGTGACTGCAATGGATGCAGAGAGCGTGTCTTATGCGTCTCTTGTGCAGCTTGAGGCGCAAAAGCAGGCGTATATCATGCCCGAGCCCGAAAACGAGACCGACGTTGCGCACTTGTTCGGCGCGCTGCGCGCGCATTTGTGGGAATATAGCGAGGATAGCGTGCGCCGCATCCTCTCTGCCATGTCGGCGTCTCGCCTGCTGCTTTGCAGCGCGGGAGCGATGGATAGCGCAGGCTTTTTCGAGCATCTTGCGCATGCGCTGGGCGTGCCTGCCGAGCAGCTTGTCTGCGAGGCTGCAAAGCCGGGCGAGGGTGGTATTACCCGCGTGCTGCTGCAGCGTGACGCGCAGAGCGGTGCGGCGGTGCATTCTGCGTTTGCGGGGGCGTTGTACACTGCAAGATTTTCTCCGCGTAACGTCTGCTTAGCGGGCGTCAGCGGTATTGATGCTGCAAGCGTGGATGACGTTTTTGCACCGTTTAGTCCGTATTTCAGCGTTCCCGAGGGGCAGCTGTCCTTGTATCTCGGTCAGCCTGCAGCGCAAAGCGGCAATCTGCCGGAAGGCATTGACGGCGGCATGCTGGTGCTGCCCTGCAATTTGTGGCTTTTGAACGTATTGCCCGAGCACGATCGCGCGCCTGTGCTGCAGGGAGCGGCAGCGCGCTATGCGGCAACCGTGTATCTGCAAAATTCGGGCAAGGCATTTCCGCCCGAGGATGCGGAGACGGCGCAGCCCGTGACCGTATCCGTGGACGCGTTGGAGAGAGCCGTGGCGGCTGCCGAGGGCGCGTACTATTTGTCTGATGAGCTTTGGGGCGTGATCGACCTTGTGGAGCAGCGCGTGGTCGAGGCGGGCGGAGAAAAGCTTTCCAACCGCACCCTGCGCATGCTTGAAAAATATACCGCAGTATTCCTTGCCTCGGGCGGTAAGATGGCGGATGCGTTTGACAACGGCTTTGCCTGTGTGATCCTGCCTGCATACGGCGAGCAGCTCAAGGTGTTTGTGCAGCAGACCGAGGGCGAGAGCCTGTCCGCGCTGCTGGAGCGCACGGTGGGCAAAGAAAAGCTGCCTATGACGACCGAGGTGCTGTCCTCGATGAATTTGATTTAACCCTTGCCGAAAGGAGTAGCGACTTATGATGCTTTTACAATTTTTGTGGGAGCTGCTGTCCTCCAGAACCGCGATCGGTCTGTACGTGCTTGTTGTGCTTGCGCTGATCATCTGGCTGGTGGTCGCAGTGCTGCGCGCGGATTCCTCGCGCGTGCAGGTCGTAGCCCCCGAGGGTGAGGGAAACGGCAACGGTAAGGGTACAGGCAGCAAGGGCGGCACGTCTCGCCCGGGCGAGCCCGAGAGAGCGGACGGAGAAGTCGGGGGGCCAAGCGGTCTTAGGAAGACAACTGGGGCTATCAACTCCTTGGCTCACAGAACGACATGGCTACGATCCGACTTAGCCCCCGAGGGTGAGGGAAACGGCAACGGTAAGGGTACAGGCAGCAAGGGCGGCACGTCTCGCCCGGGCGAGCCCGAGAGAGCGGACGGAG
>JAZNCE010000022.1:0-22401 GCA_045587385.1 Eubacteriales bacterium | reverse complement strand
AATTAAAACAATACTCAATTCCGCAGATATGAAAGCAATTCCTTTGTATGAAAGAGTGGGTTTCCATACTTCATCAACAATTATGTACATAGACCTTTAAATTCAAATTGATTTGACAATAAGACAAATTCCAATTTGTCGAGGAGATAAATATTTTTGCCACGGGTTTTATGATCCGTGGCTTTTTCTTTGTCTTCAGCAGGTCAGTATTTGGTGTTCGTGGGTTCAAATCCTTCTGATTGAACAATGGACTGTTTTTGAAATTGTGTTTTTCAAGGTTTCGTGGGTTCGGATCCTTTTGAAGAAGGGATGGACTGATTTTGTAGCGGATGATTTGTAAACAATTTGTGTCTGAAGCAAATAACCGAAAGAATTTGAAACCTTGTCGTGGGTTCAAGTCCTTTCGGTCGCTTGTTTTTGACTGTATATTTGGAAAAAACGGTTCAATCCATAGTTCGTTCCTTTCGGCTCAATGAAATAGCGAAAATGGATCTATGAAACTTTGAAAAAAAGAAGGCGCGAAAAAACGGGAGAAATCTCTCGAAATCTCCCGTTTTCTCTTGTTTTCTCGGTCGGATCTTTTTTGACGGATAATGATGGCAGGGGCAGAAGGACTGGAACCCACGACCCTTGGTTTTGGAGACCAGTACTCTACCAACTGAGCTATACCCCTGTGCACAACGTGTATTATAACACATCGTTTTGCATTTTGCAAGACCTTTTTGAAAAAAATACAAAAAAATTTTTGGGTGTAAAAAATGCAAGTGCCATTTTGGCAAAAGTGCCGATTTTTGCAAAATATCCGTTTGTGAATTGACACGGGGTGGGGTTTCATGTAAAATAAAGGTAGAGAACGCTTCCATAAAGAAAGGAAACGAATGATATGAAAGCAAAACGCATTTTTCTCATGGCTCTGTGCGGCATTCTGCTTATGGGTACCTGCATGACCGCGTGCAAGCCAAAGCCCTCGCCCGATGAAGATCCTACCGACACGCTCGGTACGGACACCGAGGCAGAGAGTGGTACGGACGCCCCCGAGCCGGGCGACCCCGACTACGTTGAGCCCGTGCTCACGGGTCCTTATGCCGACACCATTATGCTTTCCAACCGTCTTGCGGACGGCGTGCAGGCATACTATGCAAATCCCGCGCGCAGCGTCTATCGCATCCAAAACCAAAACATGCGCTTGGAGTATGGCATCTCCACCGTTGCGCCCATGCAGGTCATGTCCTTGCAAAATGCGCAGGGCGGCGTATATCTGGAGAATACCATGGACGTTTTTGTGAGCATGACGGACGGCAGAAGTTATCTTGCCTCCGAGTCGATCGCTGCACCCCACACCAACGTCTACCGTATGGGTTACTATTACTATGACGCGCACGTGATGGGACAGAACTTTATGGGCGGTGCCGACGTGCAGGACGAAATGGTATTTTCCATTACCAAGGCAAACGTCAAGGGGCACGACATTGAAGATCTGACCGTCAAGGACGGCGTGATCTCCTATGCCGTCAACGGTGTTGACCCGTATGCATACACCGCCCAGGGCAGCAAGAAGGGACTTTGCTACGATGCGTCCGAGTACGACGCCGTACAGTTTTCCATCAAGACCACGGCAACCGCGGGCGAGCTGTACTTTATTGCAGGCAGCGCAACCGGACACAATCCGCAGCAAATGGTGCGCTTTGAGTTGCCGGGCAACGACGAATGGGTCACCTATACGCTGGTGCTGAGCAATGCGACCGATTATACGGGCAAGGTTTCCTCCCTGCGCTTTGACGTAGGCGGGGCAGGGGACACCGTGCAGATCAAGGATATCAAGGCGATCAAGCTGGACGAGTCCGCTCCCGCGCTGCTCTTGGACAGAACCTTCCATACCTATTCCGATAAGCTCAATCAGGTCATGCACTTTGTTGCCACCGAGCCCGTCAAGGATATTGCAAGCCTTGGCATGATCACGCGCATTGCCGCGGACACCGTGGATAAGCTGATCATCAAGGACGCGGGCGGCACGCACACCTCGCTTGACGGCGTGGATTTTGACACTTGCGAGTACGTGGGCTTTGATATCAAGGGCGCGGGCGTGTTGGGCTTTATCCTGCTGCCGCACGAGAACAGCGGTAAATTGGAGGTCACACTTGCGGACGGTACGTATACCGTAACGCAATCCGCGTGCCCCGCGGGCGGCGTGATCAATGCCGACCCTTATACCACCAAGGATGATTTCTATATGGGTCACCGTCTGTATACCGACGAGAGCCACACGTTTGACGCGTTCCTGACCGAAGCCGAGAACGAGCGTCACCCGTTGGACACCTTTGCGGGCGGTCAGTACGTGGGCTACGACGCGCTGCGCGGTGCATACCGCTACTCCATGGACGGCACGGGCTTTAACGAGCCCTTCTTCAAGGAGCAGAACCGCCACTATACAGCAGGCATTTCGGTCACGGGCACAGAGACGGATCGCAACGTGTACGTGTACACCAACACCACGTACGGTTGCGCTGAGAACGCGCTGATCCTGGATGAAAACGACATGCTGCTGCCTATTCCCGTCATGATCTACAAGAATTTCGTGGGCGAGAATGAAGAGCCCGTGTTCGATCCCGGCGACCCCTCTTATTCCGAGGCGTATTTCCCCTTGACCGTCAAGGCGGGCGAGGTCACCAAGCTGACCGTGCTCAATCTGTACATGAACTGGGGTCAGCTGCCGCTCAAGCAGCTTTCCTCCATCCAGTTTTTCTGGCCCTACTATCATCTCTCTCTCGGTACCACCGAGACCAGCTGCATCAGCCCCTTGTACGGCGCGCGCGATCTTTGGACGCTGCCCGACTTCCGTTCCATGTCCATGCCGTACTGGTTTGAACTGCCCAAGGGCGAGGGATACGATTATCAGCCCCAGCATACGCACGGCGGTTACCAGTATTTCCTGCAATATACCGATGCTGACGGCAAGTACGCGGCAACCGAGAATTATCACAACGATATCATTTCCTCGGGCCCCGTTTATACCGACGTCAAGATGGACTATATCTCGGACGACGGACGCATCAAGGTTTCCTACAATCACGTAGAATTGCCCGAAACCGACGAGCTGCGCGCGTATTACGAGATCAATTACGAGGTGCTCGCGGATATCAGCATTGCGGATTTCGCCAAGGATTTCTCCTTCTATTCCTTTGAGGGCTATGCGGGCACGTACCGCAAGATCGGTTATCTGGGCGAGCAAAACCAACCCGTACAGGGCACGGTCAACACCTCTGCCGAGCCCGAGGTCATCAAGCTGGGCAGCGCGAACCCCTACGTTGCGCTGTATGATCTGGACACCACGGCAAATGCCTTTATCAAAAACAACGTCAATCTCGGCGTGATCGTGTATGATTCCGATATGACCATTGGCGGGCAGAAGTGCGACGCGGGCTTTGTGGCTGTGGGGCAGAACGGCAAGTACAGCCTGTCCCTGGATCTTGGCGCAACCACGCTCAAGGCGGGCGACAAGATCAAGCTGTGTCTGATCATCAGCCCTTGGGGCTTCTATACCTCCAAGGATGACTCCAATATGCAAGCCATTCGCCAGAATACCTGCCTTGACGGCGTTAAGCTGAGCGTGCAGGACGGCGAGGCGATGGAGTACGTATTCGTGCCGAGCGTCAAGTCCACCAACGGTACGAGCGCGGAATTTACGATTTCCGGCGGCTCTGATAACAAGGCGGTGCGCGTGTACGGCTTTGACAAGCTGACCGCTCCCGTGGTATATGAGAAGATCGGCGGCGAATGGGTAGAGCTGACGCTCTCCTCCAAGGATACGCCCGACTCCAAGGGATATGCGCATGAATACGACGGCTATGCGGTGTATTACGACCGCAACGGCACGTATTCGTATGCGTTTGCATTCAACATGGACAGCAAGGACAGCCGCACCTTCAGGATGGTTTGCGACAAGGATTTTGCAGGCTGGGAGCAAAAGGAACAAAGACCCGAGCAGGGCACGACGGGGAATGATACCCCCTCCGCTCCGCCTTCCTTCTTTGACTTTGTAGACGCTTCCTCCGGCTTTGCAGTATCGGACGTGCGCTTTACCGCATACGTTGACTTCATCAACGGCACGGGCGACGGCGACGGCGCGTATAATTCGCGCGGCAGTAATTCCAACAAGGGACTTGACGTCATTGCCTATAACGGCAAGACGGTGGACGGCGGCAAGCTTGCGATTGCGGGCTGGGCGGTCGCGCAGGGCGGTATTGCCAAGTACGTGTTCTCTGCCGACGGCGGCAAGACCTGGCAGGATTGCACGCTGTATAACCGCGCTTCCTTTGGTACGCTGACAGAAGGCAGCGGCATTGCGGACGCGGGCAACGCCTTCTTCTCGGGTACGGGCTACGACGTGCTGCAGCATCCCGATCATATTATATTCCAAGGCGCAGAGGGCACCCCCTCGGGCGTGTGTGCCGACCTTGCAGCATACAAGGGGCAGACGCTGGACGTGGTGTTCGCCATCGTGCCGAACGATGACCCGGGCGGACTTTGCATCATGACCGTGATCACGGGCGTGACTGTGGAAGAATAAATCAAGGGTACGGCTTGATGGTACCGAAACTGAAATGGAGTGAAAAGTATGAAAAAAATTATCGTTGCTCTTTTGATTTTATCCATTATTTTTTCCTTTGCCTCCTGCGATATCAACGTCCCGAACGGATTGAATATTGCCAAAACCAAAAAGATCGTTTTGGGCAAAGAGGTCGAGTCGGTTGTTCTGACAACGAGTGAAGGCGAAAAGATCACCTGTGAGCAGGGAACTGACTTTTATGAAATCTTCAACAAGGTTGACATGGGTCGTGGAGATGGAAAAAAGCATTCGTATATTGCACAGGTGCAACTGCAGGATGAAGCCAAATTCTTTATCAACATGAACCTCTATTACATCGGTAATGCGGAATATTACGAAACCAGAGCGCAAAAAGAAGGCGACGACGCCATTGCTTCGATGGAAAAATATTATTATTCTGAGATGTTATCGGACAATCGGTACGTAAGGACCAATATGGAGAGAAGCACGTACAAGGATGAGGAAGCGTTTAGCGGTCAGACAATAGGCGCGGATGGATCTGTGCAGCTCTATTATTCTGACGAGTGTCCAATGCTGCCGCAAGCAGGTACGCAATTGAATGAAATGTACAGCATGGCGTGGTATCCCGATACTCTTATGAATATGGTCACGCTCTTTGAGAGCTATGAGCCGTACGAAACAAACGGGAAAACGTATGATATCGACTCTTTCGTCACCCGTGAATGCACGCTGTATAAAAATTATATCGTGTTTAAGCAGACGGCACCGTTTTTATGCCTTCCCCTCGGACTGGATATAGAGATTGTGCATGCAATGTTTTCCGCTGCTGATTGCTCTGTCACGCAAGAGGCTTATTGTAACGTTAAAACGGGCGAGATTGAACTCATTAA
Organism: Eubacteriales bacterium; assembly: GCA_045587385.1. Classification (GTDB taxonomy): domain Bacteria; phylum Bacillota; class Clostridia; order Oscillospirales; family CAG-272; genus SVQP01. The sequence continues at coordinate 16,944 of JAZNCE010000022.1, read as the reverse complement.
GGTGTACGGCAATACCTTATGGCATGTGCCGGGTCGTACGGGGCAGAACGTAGAGCTCGATATGCAGATCTATATTCATGATAACGCCGCAAAAGAGGGCGAAAAGAAAGCGGATCGGTTTGTCGAATATATCGTATCCAACTCCGATGCAGAAACTGACTGATTATAACGTATTTGCCCGATATGCACCTTGCTTGCGGGTGCGCGGCAGCATCCCGAAAGACGATGCCGGTGTCATGCAAGCTTGTGAAAGGATTTATCCGTCACGTTAAAAAATCCGAGAACGCCGTTCTCGGATTTTTTTGTTTATCGTGATTTTTTTAAATTTCGGGTGCCGTACAGGGCGTGTTGCACGTAAGGAATGCGTCAACCTCGTTTGCGGTGGGCACGCTGGGAGCTGCACCGGGGCGGGAAACGGCAATGGCACTTGCCGCGCTTGCGCGGCGGATCGCGTCTGCGGCGCTTGCGCCTTTGCTGACAGCTCCGATAAAGAAACCGGTAAAGGTATCGCCTGCGGCGGTGGTGTCCACGGCGGTCACGGGGAAGATGCCGTGAGAGACGCGCTGTGCGCCGTCATCGTACACGCAGCCGTCCTTGCCAAGCGTCAGCACGACCTTGAGCGACGGATAAGCCGCGCGGATTGCGTCAAGAATATCTGCGGGGGCATCGTAGCCTGTCAGCTGCTTGCCCTCGGTCTCGTTGAGCAGGATGTAGTCCACCCGGTCAAGTCCTGCGGCAATCAGGCTCTTATCAAAGGGAGAGGGGTTGAGCACCACGATCATGCCCTTTGCCTTGGCGGTCTTGATCAGGTAGGGCAGGGAGGAGATCTCGTTCTGCAGCACCAGCCAGTCGCCTGCGTCAAAGTTTGCAAGCACCTCGTCCGCAAAGGCGGGATCGGTGCATTGGTTCGCGCCGCCAAAGAGTAGGATGCAGTTGCGTCCGCGGGGGTCTACCTGAATGATGGCGTGACCCGTAGGCGTGTCGACGCGGCGCACGTACTGCGTATTGACGCCCGCGCTCTTGAGCATGTCGGTCAGCATGTCACCCTCAGGACCAATGCAGCCTGCGTGATAGGTGTCCGCGCCCGCGCGCGCAAGCGCAACGGATTGGTTGAGCCCCTTGCCGCCGCAAAAGGTGTTGCGCACGGTGGAAGCCAGCGTTTCGCCCTCGGCAACAAAGTGGTCAACCGAGTAAACGTAATCAAGGTTCAGCGAACCGAAGTTGAGAATTTTCATAAGTGTTCCTCCATTACAAGCAAATCAGCTTTTCAAGCGGGGCATAGCCCTTGCCGCTGCCCTTGACCTCGGCATCAGCCTTGGCGGCTGCTGCAATCAGCGCGTGCACGCGCTCTCGGCTCATGCCGCGCAGGCTTTTCTGGTAACGGGCAAGCTTAAATTCATTCATTTTCAAAGCGGCTGCGATCTCTGGCGCGGAAAGTCCCTTGTCCGAGAGCGTCTTGACGGCAAGCATGTCGCTGTACACACCGCTGATCTCGCCCAGCACCACCACAGGCTCCACGCGGCGAAAGCGCATGTCGTCCAGAATCTGCAAGGCGTCCGCGCGTCTGCCCTCGGAAATGGCGTTTGCCAGCGCGAAGGCACCGATCTCGGTGACGGGAATGGTGACGGCGTCCACGTCGTGCGTTGTAACCTCCGCGCTTCCGTGGGAGAGGGCGTAGCAGGCAACCTTATCGATCTCGCCTGCCAAGTTAAACATATCGCGACCGCAAACGTCCACCGTGTATTGTGCCACCTCGGGGGAAGCGGCAGCTCCGTGCGCGGCGTAGTGCTTTTGCGCCCAGGCAGCAAGCTTGGCGGGAGCGGGGTGGTCGAATTGCACGGGTGCGGCAAGCTCGGATATCGCTTTGAGCTGAGCCGAGGGCTTTTTCGCGCTGCCGGGATCGAAGCCGCCCGTGGGAGCGGTGATGATCAGCGTGTTGTAGTCGTAGTCCTCAAGCGTTTCAAGCACGCGGCAAAATTCCTGGAATTCGCTTTGCTTGAGCTCTGAGAGGTTAAGTCCTTGCAATATGACCAGCTTGCGGTCTGCCATCATGGGCGGGGGAGCGAGCGCATCGAGCAGGCGGTCGGCGGTGTATTCGCGGCCGTCCAGCGTGACGTTGTTGAAAATGTCAAACGCAGGGTCGCCGCCCAACATTTCGCGGGCTTGCTTGAGCGTGGCGTTTTTGAGGTAATCCTCCTCACCAAAGAAAAAATAGCAGGAGCGCGGCGCGCTCTTGATCTCGCGGCGGAAATCGACGTCCTTGATAATGGGGTTCACGTGCGCCCCTCCTTTCATGTGCTGCTTTCACTAATTATAACACGGTTTGGGCGCGGAGTCAATGATAAAATGCGGACAAAGTGAAAAATGCGTGCACTTCTGTCGCTCAGGATGACACTCGGGGGAAGTGTCGTGTGTCAATGCCAAAATGCAAAATCATAAGAGGGAATAGAGGCCCCGATTTGGCGTATATGGCTATTGACGCATCCTTGCATTTATGGTATAATCATTACGTTATTGTCGATTATTGTGTATTATTGTAGAAAAGGAAGAAAAAACATTGTCGAATACTCTTGTAAGAGAAAATAAAATGGGCACTATGCCCGTGGGCAAGCTGCTGCTTTCCATGTCGCTGCCCATGATCGCGTCCATGCTGGTGCAGGCGTTTTACAACGTGGTGGATACCGTATTCGTTTCCTATATTCCGTATGAGGGCGACGGTGCATCTCCTGCGGTTGCCGCGCTGAGCATCGCGTTTATCGTGCAGAATTTGCAGATCGCGGTGGGTGTGGGCACGGGCGTCGGCGTCAATGCGCTGATCTCGCGTAATTTGGGTAAAAAGGATTTTGCCGCCGCAAACGCCATTGCCGCAAACGGTATGTTCTTGGCGATCTGCAATTATATTTTCTTTTTGTTGCTCGGGCTTTTTGCCGTCCGACCCTTCGTGCAGCTCATGAACCAGTCCGATCCTGCCGTTGTGGAGGCGGGCGTATCGTATTTATCCATCATTCTGATCTTCTCGTTCGGCTCATGCGCGCAGCTCATGGTCGAAAAGCTGATGCAGTCCACGGGCAGAACCATGCTGTCCATGTACACGCAGGGACTGGGCGCCCTGATCAACATCGTGCTTGACCCGTTCTTTATCCTGGATGGCGGCACAGAGCTGTTCGGCGGCGTCGTGACCATGCCCTTTGGTCTGGGTCTTGGCGTGGCAGGCGCGGCGATGGCAACCGTCATAGGTCAGATCCTGTCGGCGATCTTCGGTATCATCATCAATCATAAGCTCAACCGTGACGTGCACCTTTCCTTCCGCGGCTTCAAGCCGAGCTGGAAGCTGATCAAGGAGATCTACGTCATCGGCATCCCGTCCATCATCATGGGCTCGATCGGCTCGGTCATGACGGGCGGACTCAACCTCATTTTCAACGGCTTTGGTGCCATGACCACCGCAGCGCAGAACGTGCTGGGTATTTATTTCAAGCTGCAAAGCTTTGTGTTTATGCCGGTGTTCGGTCTGAATAACGGTTTGATCCCCATCGTGGCGTATAATTACGGTGCGCAGAAGCGCAAGAGGATCGTGCGCGTGGCGGTCGTTTCCTGCCTGTTTGCGCTGTTCTTTATGACCGCGGGACTTGTGCTGATGCAAATCATCCCCGAGCAGATGCTGGGTATCTTCAACGTAGCCGAGGGCGCGCCCGAAATGCGCATTGGCGTGCAGGCGCTGCGCACCATTTCGCTCAGCTTTATCTTTGCGGGCATTTCCATTACCATAGGCGGTGTGTTCAGCGCGTTCGGCAAGAGCCTGTTCTCCATGTTCGTGTCCATTGCGCGTCAGCTGCTGGTGCTGCTGCCCGTGGCGTATCTGCTGGCACAGACTGCGGACGGATTGATCGCGATCTGGTGGTCGTTCCCAATCGCGGAGCTGATGTCCATTGTCGCAAGTGTGGTATTTTTGGCTGTTTTGTGGCATAAAACCATCAAACATTTGCCCGACGACGGTGCGCCGATCCGCTCGGAGGATATATAACTTGAAAAAAACACAAAAATTCTTTTGAAATTTTCAAAAAAGACTTGACAATTCGGGCATTTTGTGTTTATAATATATGATGTCATTGTGTAAAAGCGAAAATGTCGGCTGTGAAAACGATAACGCTTCCGATATCGAAACTGCAAGGAGGTGCTAAAACATGCTTAGAACTTATCAACCTAAAAAGCGTCAGAGAAAGAAGGAGCACGGTTTCAGAAAGAGAATGAAGACCGCTGACGGCAGAAACGTTCTCAAGAGACGTCGTGCAAAGGGCAGAAAGAGACTGACTTACTGATTTCCCCTTTGGAAAATCAAACATAAAAACCGCCGATGATTTTTACATCACTTATGTTCGTTGTAGCAAGTCATCGGGGTTTTTCTTTGCCGGCTTTGAAAAATTGCGGATTACTGCACCGCTGCGGTCAAAGCGGCTCGACGATCGCCAAGATCGCCGTCGCCTTGCTTTATCCCTTGCGGCTTGTACTGCACAATTTTTCTGTGCCGGGGCTTTGAAAAATTGCGGATTACTGCACAATTTTTCTGTGCCGGGGCTTTGAAAAAACGCGGATAACTTTTCCGCGTCGAACGTAACAACATCACAAACCACGGAAGCAATCGACACAAAAGACACAAGACAAAAAAGGGGGCGAGAGGGTGAAGGAAACCGCAATTAAAGAAAATCACCTGTATCTCAAGGCGTTCAGACAGGGAGGCAGATTCATGGGCAAGACGGTTGCCGTCTACGTGCTCAAGGATTACGCTGCCAAAAGGCTGATGCTTGCCAATCCCGAAAAGAAATACCTCAACAGGCTGGGGCTCTCGGTCACCAAAAAGGTGGGCGGAGCGGTCGGGCGCAACCGCGCCAAGCGCATTATCCGCGCAGCGTACAGACAGCTTGTGGGCAAAAAGACGCTCAAAACGGGGTATCTGATCGTGATCAGCGCAAGACCCGAGATCGCAGGCAAGTCCTCCGCGGACGTATATACCGATCTTTCCTTTGCTTTCAAAAAGCTGGATATGTACGTCAAGGAACAAACTCCGTGAATTACCTGTGTAAATTACTCATTCGCTTTTACCGTAAATTTTTATCTCCGCTCAAGCCGCATCCCACGTGTCGGTTTACGCCGACGTGTTCTGCCTACGCTTTGGAAGCGTATACTCATCGTGGCTTTGTTGTTGCCTCACTCTTGACTGCGTGGCGCATTCTGCGGTGCAACCCGTGTTGCCCTGCGGGATACGATCCCGTGCCCATGACAGGCTTCAAAACTATGGGATGGCGGTACAAAAAACCGAAAAAGTCCGAGCGAGAGGAAAATGACAACGCGTCCGCTTGATTGCGGACAGCCCCGCCTTATTGATTCCGATAGGGTATGCGGGCGAATACTCCATAAGAGGGCGCGAGCCTTCGAAAATACGAGAGAGGAAGTATTTTTGCCCCCACGGGCAAAAAACGAAACGAAACTATGAAGAAAACGAACGTAAGGCAAATGCTTGTCAAGCTGCTTGCAGGTCTTATGCTGGCGTTTGTGCTGATCGGTGCAACCGTTCCCGCTGCGTTTGCAGAGGAAGAGGTGACGACCGAGGCGCAGAGCGCAGAGCAGACCACCGAGGCAGAAACCGCTGCTCCCGAGCAGGGTGAGACTGAGGTGACGACCTTGCTTACCGAAGAGAGCGTCAAGGCACTTGCCGAGCTGCTTAGCACTAACGATCTTGCACGCCAGTTGTTTATGGCTGCTGCAGGCTTTAATGCAGAGGGTCAGCTGTTGAAGTACACCGCAAACGACGGCAAGTACCTCAACGACAAGGGTGATTTCAGCTTTGATACCACGCTGAGCATCGAGGCAGGCTTTACCGCGGTAGAAAATTGGGATGACATCAAGGCGTACGCGCTGCAGATCCTGACCGATGCCGAAAAGCTTTCCAAGAAGGACTTTACCATTCCCACCGATCTGACGCACGAGGATGCCACGAAAATCGTGACTGCATTGCAGGGCACGGTTGACCTTGAGAACAAGGGCGGCTTCTTTGACGCGATTTTGCGCGGCGTCGGCTACGTGCTGGGACTGATGACCAAGTATCTGACCTTTGGAACCAACAACTATATTCTGTCGCTTTTGTATTTCGGTCTGATCGTGGAGCTCTTGATGATCCCCATGGCGATCTCGCAGCAAAAGAACATGATCAAGCAGGCAAAGCTGCGTCCCAAGGAAATGGCGATCCGCAGACGTTATGCCGGCAGAAACGACCAGGCGACCCTGCAAAAGGTTAACCAGGAGATCCAGGAGCTTTATCAGAAGGAAAATTACAGCCCCTTCAGCGGCTGTTTGCCTCTTTTGATCCAGCTGCCCATCGTGATCGCGCTGTATCAGGTGGTCATTGATCCCGCATTCTACGTGCTGGGTCAGGCAAAGCAGTTCTCCACGGCTATGATGCAGTATTTCACCACCTCGCAGGCAGCAGGCGGCTTTGGCGGCGTGCTCAACTCCGACAGAGGCACCATTGAGATCCTTTCCAAGCTGCGTGTGAACGGTATTGAGGCTTTCGAGAGCCTGAAGACCTTTGGCTATTTCTCCAACTCCGATGCGCTGTATGACGCGCTGCACGGCATTGAGGCTGCAGGCGGTATTCCCAGCGTTAACATTGGTTCCTGGAACTTCGGTCTGACTCCCTGGAGTGCCGTGACCACGGGCGGCGGCTTCTTTGCAAGTCACTGGTGGCTGCTGCTGGTACCCGTGCTGACCTTTGTGGTATACTTTGCATCCATGAAGATCAACCGTAAGCTGTCCTATCAGCCCACCACCGCAGAAAACGACAAGGCAACCGGCTGCTCCAACAACATGATGGACGTCATGATGCCCCTGATGTCGGTTTATATCGCATTCATCGTGCCCGCTGCAATCGGTGTGTACTGGATGTTCAAGAGCGTGCTGACCACCATCAAGCAGCTGATCATGAAGAAGGTCATGCCCCTGCCCACCTTTACCGAAGAGGATTACAAGGCAGCAGAGAAGGAGCTTTACGGCAAGCATCCCCAAAAGGCACCCAAGGCAAGCAACAATAGTGGTACCAAAAACCCCAACGTGCGCTCGCTGCACCATATTGACGACGATGAATACGACTCCAAGGGCAATTATATCGGCAGACCCGAGGCAACTGAAGCCGAGGAACCCAAGACCGAGAAAAAGAATCAGAAGGCTCCCGCAATGGCTGAGCCGCTCAAGGACGAATCGGATAAGCATGCCAAGGATGATGCCTCCGATGATAAAAATTCATAAGACTGACAAGAGGATAGAATTGTGAGAAAAGAAACAGTTGTAAGCGCAAAGACCATCGAGGAAGCCGTTGCAAAGGCTGTAGAGGAGCTCGGTGCGTCTTGTGCAGAAGATATTGAATATACCGTACTGGAGGAGCCCAAGAAGGGTCTGTTCGGCATTGGTGCCGTTCCCGCAAAGATCAGCGCAAGCTACACCGTTGGCGGCGAATACCTTGCTTTGGAGTTTTTGAAGAAGCTGGTTGCAGACATGGAGCTTGATCTGACCGTTACCCTGACCGACGGCGACAACGACGACAAGCTGATCAACATTGACGGCGAGAACGCAGGCGTTCTGATCGGTCACCACGGTGACACGCTGGATTCCCTGCAGTATCTTGCAAACCTTGCTGCCAATAAGAAGCAGGAGGGCGTCAAGAGAGAGTACGTTAAGATCACCGTTGACGTAGAGGGCTACCGCGCAAAGCGCGAGATGACCCTGCGCACGCTGGCAAGAAGAATGGCAGACAAAGTGCTCAAGTACAAGAAGAGCGTTATGCTCGAGCCCATGAATCCTTATGAGAGAAGAATCATTCACTCCGAGATTCAGCACATTGAGGGTGTTTCCACCAACTCGATCGGCTCTGAGAACAACCGTAAGATCGTGATCTACCTCGAGGAAAAGCCCGGCAAGAAGGGCAAGAACGAGGAGTTCGGCGCATTTAGCGAAGAATATTGATCCACATAATAAAACAAGGCTGTGTCACGAGGACACAGCCTTGTTTTTTGCATGATGGCAGCAGATTGCTCTCATGAAAAGTTTTGATCAAACTTTTTCAAAAGGTTGCGCAGGTCGAGGGCGCGCAGCCCTCGTCGCTCGTCGCAACGAGCGAAACTCTCTTTACGGCATTTCTTTGGTGCTTTCTTTGTGCCTACTTGCTCAAAGAAAGCACCAAGAGACTTATCTCAATGTAAAAAACGAGCTTCTGTAGGGGAGGATCACCTCCCGCACGCAAAGGGTTTATGAACGTGATATCCAAACTCGCCCCTACTAAAGGTTAGTTAAGTCTCAAATTCATGCTCCTTGACGTAATCGATCACGGCGCGCAGGGATTTGGAGAGCCATTTGTTTTTGTGGTAGATCAGCTGCTTCCAGATATCAAGCTTCATATCGCATACGTCCAGATAGCGGAGCTTGCCCGCTGCAACGAGCTCCCGCGTGACGAAATCGGGCAGGCAGGAGATCATGTCACTTCCGACAAGGATGTTGGTGATAATGTCGGTGCGCCCGATCTCCAGCACGGGCGTGATCTCCAAGGACTTTTTGGCGAGCTCCTTGTCAAACACGCGGCGGTAGCCCTGCCCGTACTCGGTCAGCACAAAGGGCTCACCTGCAATATCCTGCATGGTCAGGTGCTCTACACCGGCAAATTTCGACTCCGCACTTGCCACAAAATGCATGGGGAGCGGCTGCTCCTTGGCAATGACGTAATCCTTTCTGTAGGAGTGGCTGTCCAGGGTGATGATGGCATCGGCTTCGTTGTGATCCAGCATATCGAACATGACCGTGGTGTCAGCCGTGGTGAACTTAACCGAAATACCCGGGTATTTGGCGCGAAAATCGCTGTAATGGGCGTAGATCATTTGCTCGCAGACCGAATCGGGCGTGACGATGTGCACGTGTCCGTTGCAGGTGTGCGCTTCTGCGATGCTGTCCTTGAAATCGTCTGTCAGCGCGCGGACTTGATGCGCGTAGGAAACCAGCTCGTGCCCGCGCTCGGTCAGCGTAATGGTGTGATTGATGCGCTCAAAAAGCAGGCAGCCCAATTCGTCCTCCAGCTGTTTGATCTGAAAGGAGATAGTGGATTGCGAATAACCGAGCTGATCTGCGGCTTTCGTAAAGCTTCCCAGCTCCGCAACGTGTATAAATGTAATGAGATTTCTCAGTTCCATAGTGCCCTCCGTGTATCGAAAAAATCGATGATAACCATCAAAACCATTCGCTTGACTAATGCTTGATGTTATTATATAATAAAGCCATGAAAAAAACAAGTCCTTTGATCAAAATGTTTTGAATTTTGCGGGACGGACAACGGGAGGTTGCACATATGCAGAACGCACAGATTTTCACACTCATCGCGCTTGCAGTTTACGCAGCGGCAATGGCACTGATCGGGTGTCTGAGTTATCGCAAATCCAAAACGCTGGACGGATTTTTAATAGGCGGCAGAAGAATTGGCGCATGGTCTACCGCGTTTGCATACGGCACGTCGTATTTTTCGGCGGTCGTATTCATCGGTTACGCGGGGCAGCACGGTTGGAATATCGGATTGGGTGCTATATGGATCGGTATCGGAAATACGGTCATCGGTTGCTTGCTCTCCTGGCTGCTGTTTGCCAACAGAACCAGAAAGATGACCAAAAAGCTGGGCGCGCGCACCATGCCCGACTACTTTGAAAAGAGATACCGCTCCAAGGGTATGAAGATATTGGCGGCTGTGATCATTTTCGTGTTTCTTGTGCCGTACTCCGCAGCGGTCTACAAGGGGCTTGGATCCCTGTTCGGTGCCGTATTCCCCGGTGTGCAGACCTGGGTATGGATGCTGATTATGGCTTGCCTGACGGCTATCTACCTGGTTGCGGGCGGATATACGGCAACGGCGTACACCAATTTGGTGCAGGGCTTGGTCATGATCGTGGGCGTGATCTGCCTGGTCGCAGCGGTGCTTTCGCACGATGCGGTTGGCGGCATTGCGGGACTTGTGCAAAAGCTTGGCAGCTTTGAGTCCCTGCCCGGTGATCCCCATCCCACCACGGGCACGCAGCTGACGAGCGTGTTTGGCGGCTCGTCCTTCAAATTCCTTTGCTTTAACATTATGCTGACCAGCTTTGGTACGTGGGGCTTGCCGCAGATGATCGGCAAATTCTACGCCGTCAAGGATACCGCTGCTATCAAGCGCGGCACGGTCATTTCCACAATTTTCTGTATCGTCATTGGCTGCGGTGCGTACCTGATCGGCAGTACCTCACGTCTGATCCTTGGCGGTGTGCTGCCCGAGGGCGGTATTGATGCCGTCATTCCCACCGTGCTGATCAAGGTGCTTGGCAACGGTACGTTAGGCATTATCCTGCTGGCGATCATCATGATTTTGCTGCTCTCTGCATCCATGTCTACGCTGGAGGCTGTGGTGCTGACGTCTGCTTCTGCAGTTGCGGTAGACCTGATCCCCGCAGTACGCAAAAAGGGCGTGCCCGCAAATAAGCAAATGCTGCTGACAAGAGTGCTGTGCCTTGCATTCGTGGCTTGCTCGTTTATCTTTGCAACGCAGAATATTCCCATCATCGTCAACCTCATGTCATTTTCGTGGGGCATCGTGTCGGGCTGCTTTATAGGTCCATACATCTGGGGGCTGTTCTCCAAGCGGATCACCAAGATCGGTGCGTTTGCGGGCGTGCTCTCGGGACTTGTGGTTGTCGGTGGTGCAACGCTTGCCATTACCTTGACGCAGAGCTTCTCGGCAGCGGCGTCCAAATCGCCCGAAATGGGTGTGGCGGCAATGGCGGTGTCCTTGATCATCGTTCCCGTCGTCAGCCTGCTGACCAAGAACAAGGCAGAGGACAAAGCGCGCGTGGAAGAAATCTTTGCGTGCTATAACGAGAATTGAATTGAAAAACAAGGCTGTGTCCTCGGACACAGCCTTGTTTTTTGCATGATGGCAGCAGATTGCTCTTATGAAAAGTTTTGATCAAACTTTTTCAAAAGTTTGCGCAGGTCGAGGGCGCGCAGCCCTCGTCGCTCGTCGCAACGAGCGAAACTCTCTTTACGGCATTTCTTTGGTGCTTTCTTTGTGCCTACTTGCTCAAAGAAAGCACGGAGAGAGTTATCTCAATGTAAAAAACGAGCCGTCCATCGGTAGGGGAGGGGCTTGCTCCTCCTTTCGGGCGCTTTTTTGCATTATTTTTAAATAAAAACAAAGAACTGCATCGAAATGATACAGTTCTTTTGATTTTTACCGCTATTTCCGCAGCTCCATCGGGCTGCCTCCATTTTTGATTTTAGACTATTGTGCGACCAATCTGATCACGCACTCTGCCAAGAATGCGGCGGCGCAGGAAACGACTGCCACAAAGGTCAGCCCCTTGCCGCGATAGGCGAAGAAACCGCCAACGGCAAGCCCGACCGCGCCCGAGATCACGTTGCCCGTGGCATAAAATGCGGCGGGGAGCGTCATAGCTGACAGCACGGCATAGGGGATGTAGTAAAGGAACGACTTGATAAAGCGGTTTTCGATCTTTTTGCGCATGGCGGCAAAGGGAATGGCGCGCACAAGGTAGGTCGAGCCCGCTAAAATGAGCAGGTAGATCCAGAAATCCGTCATGTTTCCACCTCCTCTTGATCCTTAACGGGGAAGAGCAGCGCACCCAACACAGCCGCGACAATGGCGCAAATGCTGATCGAGATGCCCGAAGAGATGGTATTCAGCACGGGCACAAAATAAAATACGCAATGCAAGAGCCCCGCAATACCCACCACGGCAAGCACCGCACGGGATTTGCGTGCCACGGGCGCTACGATGGCAAGGAACATGCCGTAAATGGCAAGGCAGAGTGCGCCCATAACCATGGAGGACAGCATGTTGTCCTCCAGCGCGCCCAACACGTTGCCGACAAGCGCGCCAAGCAGCGTGCCCAGCGTCCAGCCAACGTAGGGGATGACCGAAAGCCCTGCAAAGAATTTGGGATCGACCTCATCCTCGGCGGCAGCCACGGCAAAGATCTCGTCGGTCATAAAAAAGCCGAGCAGCCAACGCTTGATGCCGGTGAATTTGTCCGACACCTTTTGCGAGAGTGAGATGGACATAAAGGAATAGCGCACGTTGACGGTCAGCTGTGAGATCAGCATGGCGGCGTACTGCGCGGGATGGATCATGATATCAAGCGCGGCAAGCTGACCAGCCGAGGTTACGGTGGTCATGGAAATGATGACCGCCTGCCACCAGGTAAAGCCCTTGGACAGCGCCATGATGCCGAATGAGAAGGATACCGAAAGGTACCCAAGGCCAATGGGAATGCCCGAACGCAATCCCCGTAAAAAGAGTTTCATGAGAAAAGTTCCTTAAAGTAAGTATATGGATATTATAATGCGCCACGGGAGATTTGTCAAGGGCAATTTGCGGGGAGGTCAACATCCCATCGAGCCTTTTGCAATACGAGCGCAAATCGCGACACACGGGATGATTTGTGCAACCGGTTAGGGTGCACGCGCGAAAAAGCCGTCCCCTCGGGGGAAGGAAGGGGACCCCGTAGCGAAGCGTAAGGGGGAGGAAGGGGTGGACTTACGAGGTGGGTATCGTAATCCGTCCATATGCTTTTATCGGAAACTTCTCTACATTCCCTAAAAAACGATTGTGTTCCCAAAACCATCGCGCGACCCCTTCCTCCCCGATCGCATACGCTCCGGGGTCCCCTTCCTTCCCCCGAGGGGACGGCTTATTTGCGCGCATTTGCACCGAAGCGGAACGGTATGAATCAAAAACAGCAGGAATCTGCTCACAATTGAACAAATTCCTGCCATGATTTCGCGCATTATGCTGCCCTGACTCTTTTTTGTGCGTGTTCAAAATCTCCTTGCATAAGAGCATCTGCGGCACAGGTCCTCGGTTGCCCGGCGGCAAGTAAAGCCCTCACGGATGGCGATGGCGCGCTCGGAAGACAGAATATCGGCAAGCGGCTCTGTGAACACGTTGCCCAGATTGATCACGCCGTCGCTGTCAAGGCAGCAGGGGACTACCGTGCCGTCGCACAGAATGCCGAATTGATTGCCAAGACCGTAGCAGTAGACCGCGTTGCCCCCGTCGGGCGCGTCCTTGTCCGGCCAGATAAAGCGGTCGCCCCATTCCATGTAAAGCTTTTCGCGGATGCGTGCGCCGCGCGGGCTGATCACCCAATCACCGGGCAGACGCGCGCGCAAGAACGCTTCCATTTGCTCGTTTTGCCCACCGTCGCAGCCTCTGTTCCATAGGCGGAATACCACAATGATGCCCGCCTCTGCCGCCTTCCTGGCAAAATCCGCCACCTCGGAGAGGTATTTAAGCATGGCATCCTCGCCGCCCTCCTCAAAGCTGTGCAGCGAGACGGAGACCTTGTGCGGCTTAGCGGCAATCAGCTCACCGCCGCGCTTTTGCAGCAGAGTGCCGTTGGTGGTGATGACCGAGCAAAATCCGCGCGCGTTCGCCATGCGGATCATGTCGGGCAGGTCGGGGTGCGTCAGCGGCTCGCCCATCAGGTGATAGTACACGAATTGAATTTTTCCCTCCAGCTCATCCAGAACGTGCGTAAATTCCTCCATGCTCATGCGGCGCGGCGCGCGGCTGTGCCCGTGGCAAAAGGAGCAATGCATATTGCAGATATTGGTGATCTCCACGTAAGCGCGGGTGCATTTCAGCGCGGATTGTGTCATTGGGTGCTCCTTTCGTAGGATGGTTTTTGCAGATCCGCCCACAAAAGCAGATGGTCGGAATGATGATTTTGCAGTACGCCCGTGTCGGCAATGCGCCAAGGCGCGTCGCAAACGATATTGTCAATGCCCTCGCCCGATGCGGGGAAGGTGGGATAGCGGTTGGGATTTGCAAGACTTGCGTTCCCAAGCACGTCAAAATGCGCCGGGGTGGCGGTGTTGAAATCCCCCGTCAGCACCCAAGCGGGAGTGCGTGCCACCAAGTCTGCTAAAGCGGCAAATTGCCCCGCGCGCAGCTCGTCTGATTCATAGGAAAGGTGAGTGTTGTAAACATCCACGCGCTCGCCGTCAGCGTCAATGACGGCATGCCCAACAGCACGCCCCTCTCTCGGTGCGGGCACGTCAAAGTGCGTTTGCTCAAAGGATACGATGGGGAAGCGCGAAAGGATAGCCGTGCCGTAGCCGCCGCCCGCAAAATCAATGGCGCGGCAAAAGCGGTAGTGCTCCCAGCCCAGCGCGTGCGCAAGCTCACAGAGCGTGTCGCGGCCATGCACACGAGAGGTGCATACGTCCACCTCCTGCAAGCCCACGACGTCCGCGCCCACGGCAAGAATATCGGCAGCAAGCAGCGACATGTCGTGATTCACATCGTGCCCGTGACGGATATTGTAGCTGACAACGCGTAGTTTCATAGCGGCACGCTCCTTTCGGTTTGATACCCCCATTATACCACGACGGACGATTGTTTGCAAGGGATTTTGGGAAAAGTCGCATGATATGCTTGTAGGGGAGGATATTATCCTCCCGCCGGTCAAGATGTCGGTGTGCCGATTGGGTGTCGATACCGTACGGCTACCCTTTGTAGCTCATTATACAAGATGGGTGCGCGCTGTAAAGGCGTCCCCCGGGGGTAGCGAAGCGGCACGAGCGTAATGAATGACATGCCGGTGGCATGTCAGAACGCGAGTGTGACCGAGCCGCAGCGAGACGCTGTCGCGCAGCGACTGAAGGGGAATGCGGATTCCATGCATTCAAAGAGTTTTCCCTCGATGGATAACCTGACCGATCAGCCCGCAACTCCCCCTCACCCGACTGCGTCGGGAGCTACCCCTCGGGGGTAGCCTTTACATCGCGTTTCCGCTTTGTTTTGTTATCTTGTATGGATGTTGCGCAACCAATACCCAAAAAGGGGACGACCGAAGTCGTCCCCGAAAATATTATTTATACAAAGGTCCAAACGCCTGGCAAGCGCGGTAGTCCTGACCTTCCTTGTCCATGCCGAATGCGTTCCAAACTGCGGGACGGTAAATGTCGTCCTCGGGCACGTTGTGCATGCAAACGGGAATGCGCAGCATCGAGCACATGGTGATCAGATCCGCACCGATATGTCCGTAGGAGATCGCACCGTGGTTGGCACCCCAGTTCATCATGACCTCGTAAGCACTCTTGAAGGGAGAGCCCTCCTTGCCGTCGCAGCGCGGTGCAAACCACGTGCAGGGCCAGGTGGGATTGGTGCGCTCCATAAGCGTGTCGGATACGTCGTCGGGCAGGTTGACAGTCCAGCCCTCTGCGATCTGCAGCACGGGGCCAAGACCTTTGACTAAGTTCAGACGGATCATGGTGCAGGGCATTTCTGCCTTGGTGGTGTAGTGGCTGGAGAAGCCGCCGCCGCGGAAGTTGTCAAAGCCTGCCTCGCACCAAACGGTTGCGTCGGTCATCTTTTTGATATCCTCGTCGGTCACCTCCCACCATCTCTTCATGGTCGCGTTGCCGTTCTCGTCGGTGCAAACGCCCGAAGCATCCAGACAAGCCGCACCCGAGTTGAGCAGGTGGATAATGCCGTTCGATTCCGCTGCCTTGCCCTCCAGTTTATAGCCGGTCACGCGCTCGGTTGCCTCGCCCGACCAGTAGGTGCGCACGTCGGCAAAGATCTGCGCGCGGTGGGTCAGAAGACGCATCATCAGCATGCCCATGCCGTTGAGAATGTCGTTTTCTGTTGCAAGCGTGTAGGGCTCGCGTGCGCCCGCATAGTCAAAGGAGGAGGAGAGCAGCGCCTCGGGGTAGTCGCAGTTGGGCCAATGGTCGGTCCACTGACGCTGACCCTGGAAGCCGCCCGCAATGGCGTTGTGGCCAACCTTTTCTTCCACGAACGCATCGGGAAGATTCGGGTTTCCTGCCATCAGATCCTTGATAATGCAGTACATCTTGACCGTGAATTCCCACTGCTTACGCTTTTCCTCGTCGGTAAACTTGATCTTGCGCTGCTCGCCCAAAAATTCAACCGATTCGGGATTGTCGTCGCGTCCCTCCTTGCAGTGCTCCAGCGTCCAGGCAAGTGCCTTCCTATATTCTTCTTCGTTGTAAATGCCCTCTTCCATGCGGCGCAGGATCTCGACCTCGTCAACCGATTCCACGCGCATGCCGAAGTAGGATTCCAGCATGTCCTGATCCATAATCGAGCCTGCAATGCCCATGCACTGCGAGCCGATCTGCAAGTAGGATTTACCCTTCATGGTAGCCACTGCAACGGCAGCGCGGCCAAAGCGCAACAGCTTTTCTTTGACGTCCTCGGGAATTTCCGCTACCTGATCGCGGTCCTGCACCTCGTGGCCGTAAATGCCGAACGCGGGCAAGCCTTTTTGCGCGTGACCTGCCAGCACTGCTGCCAGATATACAGCACCGGGACGCTCTGTGCCGTTAAAGCCCCAAACGCCCTTGATGGTGTGGGGATCCATATCCATGGTCTCCGAGCCGTAGCACCAGCAGGGGGTGACGGACAGCGTAATGTCCACGCCCTCGCGTCTGAACTTCTCGGCGCAAGCGGCGGTTTCGGGCACGCGACCGATGGTGGTGTCCGCCATCACGACCTTGACGGGCTCACCGTTGGAGTAAAAAAGATTTTCCTCGAAAAGCTTCTTTGCAGCCTCTGCCATGGACCATACCAGGGGCTCAAGGGATTCGCGCAGCATCATGGGGCCGCGTCTGCCGTCCACGATGGGACGAATGCCAATGACGGGATAACCGCCAACGTATCTGTTGTTTGCCATAATTACCCTCCAAATGTGTTTTTAGGGAAGTCTGTAGGTTTATTATAATGTATTTTGGGTCAGTTGTCAAGAAAAGAATCAAATAAAGCCGACGCGGCCTGCCCCGGCGGGGATTTACTGTATAGGGTTTTCTTGATGAAACGTTTTAAATCCGCCCCGTGATATA
>JAZNCE010000021.1:0-1827 GCA_045587385.1 Eubacteriales bacterium | reverse complement strand
CACCCGAGAGCGAATGCATTTTTGATGGATTTTGGTGAGATTTTGCGAAGCAAGATACCAATCTTGCGAGTAAAAGCACGCCGAAAGACGCATAAATGCATCGCCCTCGGGCAATTCGGTTCGATTCCCGTACGGCTAAGCCAATGAAAAATCTTGACGCGACAAGAAGAATATGTTATAATGAGAGAAAGGAAACGGAGGCGATACTATGGAAAAATCCAAGAAAAACGCAATAGCCGTACTGGTGCTCTCGCTCTCGCTCTGCGTCTGCATGGGCTTGGTTGACGCGATCCTCTCGCCGCCGTATGCCATCAAAAGTGCCATCAAGTTGGTACTGTTCGGGGCGATCCCCATCATTTACCTGATCTCCACCAAGTCCTTTGCGCCCAAAAAGCTGTTCTCGCTCAAGGGGCAGCACGCAAAGCTGATAGCACCCCTTGCTATCGGTATTTTTGCCGTGATCCTGATCGCCTTTTTTGCCCTGCGCAATTTCATCGACTTTTCCTCGGTCACCGATTCGCTGACCGCAGACGCAGGCGTCACGCGCGAGAATTTCATATTCGTTGCGCTCTACATCGCGCTGATCAACTCGTTTTTGGAGGAATTTTTCTTCCGCGGCTTTTGCTTCTTTTCTCTTCGTCCGCTCGGATTGCCCACCGCATATATCGTCAGTGCCCTGCTCTTTTCCGCCTACCACGTGGCGTTCATGGATGGCTGGCTCTCGCCCGTCATATTCGCGCTTGCCCTGTTCGGCATGGCGCTGGGCGGCGGCATTTTCGCCTTTCTCAATCACAAGACCGAGAGCCTTTTGCCCTCGTATCTGGTGCACATGGCATCCAACCTCGCGACCAATCTGATCGGTATCATCATGTTTTACAGCTGATAAAGGAGGTGTACTCTTGACCGACTCCCCCAAGTACGTTTACGTGGTCTTTTCGTCCACGCAATATATGATCGCAAAATTCATTCGCGCCTTTACCCACCACCGCTACAACCACGTGTCGATCTCGCTGGACGGCAATATGCAACAGCTTTATTCGTTTGCGCGCCGCTACGAGGACACACCATTTTGCGGCGGCTTTGTGGTGGAAACGCCCGAACGTTACCTGCGGCGCAATATTGCCGCATCGGTGCAGATCTGCGCCATTCCCGTGACCGACGAGATGCACGCGACTATCCGCGCGCACCTGCAAGCCTACGAGGCAGAGGCACAGGATTACGTTTATAACTACATCGGTGCGCTGACCTTTCTGTTCCGCCGACGCGTCGCCCTTGAGCGATGCCACACCTGCGTGGATTTTGCCACCGAGGTGATCGGTATGACGGGCGCAGGAATCCAGCCCGATCGTTTCTATTCGATCCGCGGTCTTGCGCGCAACCTAAACCGCTATAAGGTTTACGAGGGGCATTTTTACGCACCCCTGTCGCTCTCGGATATGCCCTCGGAGTATTTTGCAAAGCATTCCAAGCGGTTTCGCATCAAGCAAACCCTGCAAAGCCTGTCCGTGCTGACCAAGCGGTATTACAAGAGCGCGTATTGGAAGCCGAGATTGAAATAAAAACCCGTTTTCATAGCGGGCGATTTGCGGGCGATCACTGATCGCCCCTACGTTATGGTATCTTTGTAGGGACAGGCGTCCTCACTGTCCGCACCAATCACATATCAAAAGGCAGTGCCCTTACAGGTCAATGTCATTAAGTTAAGGAAAACTCATAGTGGGCATCCAAACAATGCGGGTACGCGCCAAAAAGCCGTCCCCTCGGGGGAAGGTGGGATCCCACGAGCGCAGCGCAGTGGGAGGAAGGGGTAGCGTATCAAATTTGGAA
>JAZNCE010000020.1:0-17808 GCA_045587385.1 Eubacteriales bacterium | reverse complement strand
CGCAGGGGGGAGAGTGCGAATACAATCGGTTTCTGCGCGTAATATCTCCATAGCAAAAGCAGAAGCCCATTAAAGACTTCTGCTTCACATATTTTCACCGTTAATTTGTCAGCCCCATTGTCGGGATTTTTGTTTTGAAGTGATATTGCTTCGCAGTGATATTTTTGCCGCAGGCAAAAGTGATATTAAGACTCCGTCTTAGTGTTATTTTATTCGCCAAAGGCGAATAAAGCTGCATATCTGCTTATCCAAGCAGATATGCCAGCGCGCTCTGGATATGCATATCCCACCATTTCCAGGAGTGATTGCCCTCGCTTGTGCGGTATTCGTGCGCAACGCCCAAGGCATTCAGGTGCGCGGAAAAACGGTTGTTGGAGTCAAGCAGCCAATCATCGGTGCCGCACCAGATAAAGGTCTTGGGGAAAGGAATCCCCTGCTCCTTGCGCTGATTTGCAAGATAGAACAAATCGTGCTCGGTGCCCGCAAGCTCCTTGGGACTTTGCATATTGTGATCAAAAATGCAGCGCCACTCGGGCAAAAGACCCGCACGTTCAAGTGCGGTAATATCCAAAGATCCCGACAAGGATGCGCACATGCCAAAGCGGTCGGGATGCGTCAAGGCACTCTTGATTGCGCCGTAGCCGCCCATGGAAAGCCCTGCTATGATATTGTCCTCGGGACGCTCGGAGATGCCCTTGAAAAAGCTGCGGCATTTGTCGGGCAGCTCCTCGGTCACAAAGGTCAGATATTTCTCCCCGCCCACGGTATCGGTATACCAGCTTCTGCCCACCGCAGGCATGACGACTGCGATATTGTACTCGCTTGCATAACGCTCGATAGCGGTTCTTCTCATCCAGATAGAATGATCGTCGGACAAGCCGTGCAAGAGATACAGCGTCTTAAAGGTGCTCTCCCCTTTGGCATCCATGCCGATTATGGTCGAGGCACGCTCGGGCAGAATGACGTTGACCGACACCTGCACCATCAGCGCGTCGGAGTGAAATTGCAACTGCAGAAAAGCCATAATGCCCCCTTAGAATTTGTAGTAGTTATTGTAGCCCGCCATCAAGCCCTCGCGGTACAGGTGCCCATCACCCGACACCTGCAGCACCTTGGGATAAACGTACTTGCCGTTTTGCCCAAAGTGGATGACGCTCATGGAGCTGTGCGTAAAGTCAAAGTGCGTGGCAAACTCGGGATACGGGATATCCAGCATGGACGAGAAAAAGCACATGCCAAAGCCCTGATGCGCAAACAGCGCAACTCTTTGATTGCTCGGCTCTACGATCTCATAGCGGCAATGCTCGCGGTCATGGCGGTAGCCAAGGCTCAGAAAGAACTCGTCCACAGCGGCGTTGACACGCGCAACGCCCTTGCCAAAGTCGTATTTGACCAGGTCGGGGTGCTCGTACCATCTGTCGCTCAGCGCACGTACCTCGGGCGAGCGGAAGATCTCAAGCAACGCGGGATCGTAAAAGCACCAGGTATGAATACCCGTGGAGGCATCAA
Source organism: Eubacteriales bacterium (assembly GCA_045587385.1). Lineage (GTDB taxonomy): Bacteria > Bacillota > Clostridia > Oscillospirales > CAG-272 > SVQP01. The sequence continues at coordinate 16,299 of JAZNCE010000020.1, read as the reverse complement.
TAGCAAAATCCTGCCATGCAAGTCCCTCGTCTGCCCAAGGGCAGATGGTCTTTTCTTGCTTGAGCAGATCACAAGTCGGCTGCGCAGTCTGCTGTGCACGCACGGAGGGCGAAGAAAAGATCTTGTCCAGCCCATAGCTGACAAAACGCTTGGAGAGTGCCTTTGCCTGCTCGTGACCGAGTGGGGTCAGGCTGTCGGGATTATAAACAGGATCGCCGTGGCGAACGTAGAAAAATAACATAGCTGCCTCCTTGTTATTGTGCCTTGATCAGCTTGAACTCAACCAAAAGCTCCAGCGTACCCGCTGCGTCGCGCACGTAGCCCTTGACGGTATGCTCGCCCGACAGCTCCTTGACGGGAACCATGATCGAGTATCTTGCCGCAGGCTTTCCGCCCGCTGCGTCGATCACGCCCTGCTCGGGGGTCTTTTCATGGTCCGCAGACCAAACGATCTCGGCATCGTCAATCTGATAGCCGAACTCACCGACCGCGTCGCCAAAGAACGCAACCCAGCCCCAAAGCTCGATATATTCCACGTTGGGGTCCTGCACGTCAGCAATCTTGTTCCAGGTGTTTGCCGTACCGGGCGTGAAAATGGGCGTATAGTCGCTGCCGATATAGGTGTACGCACCGTCAAACTCAATGCGCACGCTTACGGGATCTACCTTGGGCTGATTCTTCTTTGCTTCGTAAATGCTATCCCAATCGATCTCTCCGCCTGCGTTCTTGCAGTAATAAATGTACGGATTCACGATATTGCCGTCAGCATCCAGCGGCATGACCGAGCCGCCGACCCAAGGCGTATTGGTAGAATAGTATTCATCGGCAACGTTGCCCTGCGCGTCAATGTAATTGATGCTGTCGTAGGCAGTGCTCTTCATACCGTATTGCAATCTGATGCCCTCGTACACGATGCTCGCGCTGTTGGCGTGCTCGTGCCCGATAAAGATCGAGTCCACACCCAGCTGCTTGAGGCTTTTCCATACCTTTCCGCTGGTATCCCAAGCACCGCCATGCTCATAGCCGATATAGCCGAAGTCGCCCTCGCGCTTGTTTTCCGCATAATCAATAAACACGGGCTCGGAGCCATTCGTGCCGTAGAGTGCAAACGCATCCTCCCACACGTCCATCTGAATATGGAACGCAAACGAAAGCTTGGTATCGGGAGACAGCTCCTTGATCTCGGCGATCACCCCCTTATACCAGTTGGACTGCTTGGTAGTGATGCCCGGATCAATGCGCATCTGCTTATTTTCCTGCGTTTTTTTGCTGGGCTCACCGCAGCCGTTGGAGTCAAGCATAAAGAACACGCGGGTCAGCTTGCCTCCCTGCTCAATGCCAACGGTATAGTTACCGTTACCGTGCAGCTCTCTTTGCACGAACAAGCAGTGCTCTGCGTTTACAAACTGCTCGCACTGCCAATCCACACCCATCTTACTCTCGTTTTCATGGTTGCCGAACACGGGTGCCCACGGAATACCGAAGGACTCCATGAATGCCACGAACTCAGCAAACGCGCTGCCGTTGTCGTCAAACTGACCGTACACGATGTCGCCCGTAACCAGAATCAGGTCGGGCTTGGTCTCAGTAATGATCTCACGCAGGTAGGAATAGCAGCGTTCCTCTTTCTTGTCGGCTGCCCAATATTCCTGCAGCACGGGGCTGAGTCTGTCAGCGGTTCTTGCCTGGGATGCGTCAATGATCTGCGGGTCGGTCAGCTGTAGCACAACAGCCTGGCGGTCAGCAGGCACGCTGACGATAAAATCCACCTTTTCCATAGCTAACGTGTCCTCTGCTTCCGTTGTAATTTCTTCGGTTTCCGTCTCGGGCTCGGTCGATTCCAAGGTCGTCTCTGCGGGATCCTGCTCCTCGGACTGCTGATTGCAGGATGCAAGGCAGGACAGGCAGAATAACGCGCTAAGTAAGATCAAGATGAGTTTTTTCACGGAGACGCCTCGCTTTCGCTATATACTTCTAATGTATTATAGCATGAATCATTCAGTTTGGCAATATCAAACAACAGATATTTATAAATTATTCTTTCCCGCGCCCCCTTCAAGTCCCACATTAATACCGTCAATGACAAAAGAGCGGACAGGCTTTAGCCTATCCGCTCTTTTGTGGTGCCGGTGGTGGGACTTGATTCTCGGTGCGACGACGCAAAAGACGTGGTAGAGTCGGTTTGCACGCCTTGAAATAAAAGTCAAAATAAGTTCTTGCCGCAGGCGTGGGACTTACGAACCCCTATTTGCGCCTAAAGTCGTATTGTATGGGCAAGGTAACCTGCGCAAATATGCCGCAACGCGCCTATAGCGCGCAGCGACGGGGTTCGGCGTCGCAAAGCGCAGGCACCACAAAAGAGCGGATAGGCAAAAGCCTATCCGCTCTTTTGTTGTGCGGGTGGTGGGACTTGAACCCACACGATGTTGCCATCGCCAGATTTTGAGTCTGGTACGTCTGCCGATTCCGTCACACCGGCGTCATCGACCTGTATATTATATCAAACTCCGTCTGCAATGTCAAGATGTTTTCAAAAAATATTTGGTATTTATTCGCGCTTTTTATAATGCACGCTAAAAATGATATCACAATTCCCTCTTCTTAAAGAACACGACCGAGAGATACCACGACAGTGCGTAGATACCCGCGACAATCAGCAAAAGCACGGGCAGGACACCGTCAAAAGCGACGGGCTGCGGCGTTTCATTGCTGAGCAACACGGACGTTCCGGCACTCAGAGCGCATGCAACACCGACCATCACGTAATACGCAATTCTGCCCTTTTCCACGCCCAGCTTGAAAATAAAGGGCAGGCTGACAGACGAGGAAAACAGCGACAGAACAGCCACCAGCATCAGCATTGTCAGATATTCACGGAGCATAAAGCCTCCGCTCATGCTCATTTTGATTGCCTGCACGGCGGCAATGACAAGCAGCATCAAGGATTGTGATATCAGTCCGATCAGATACTTGCTGCTGACGATTTGCGTTTTGGTATAGGGCATGGTCATGCTGTATTGCAGCCACCTGCTGCGCTCATCGTATGCAAGCAGCGTGGTGGGAATCAACCCGCATATCATGCTGGGATAGAACAAAATAAACAGATTATCGTTGAAAAATGCAAGTACCAGAAACATGACGGAGACTGCCAAGGTAATTCTGCAATACTTGATCATCATGTAAAAATCCTTGAGTAACAGCCCTTTCATTCTCTTGCCTCCTTTACCATGGTCACGAACAGCTCTTCAATCGTGATCGGTCCGTGCGCAAGCTCCTGCGGCACGTCCTCTCTCTTCATGACCAGCTCAACGCCGTAGGGCGTTTCTTTTTTATGCAGAATCGCCCCTGCGGGAATAGCCGCAAGCTGCTCCCTTGTACAATGCACGCAATAATACGAATCCAGCAGCGCGTCCTTTTCTTTGCAAAGCAACAGCTTGCCACGGTGCAGAAACGCCACGTAATCGCAAAGACGCTCCAGGTCGCTGACGATGTGCGAAGAGATCAGAATGGAATGCTCCTCATCCCTTGTAAACTCGTAAAACATCTCCACCACCTCATCACGCACCACAGGGTCAAGACCGCCCGTAGGCTCGTCCAGCACCAACAGCTTTGCGCCATGTGACATGGCAATGGCAATGCCCAGTTTCATCTTCATGCCGCGCGAAAAATCCTTGAAAGGCTTTTTTTCGGGCAAGGAAAAGCGCCCCAGCAGCTCTGCATACCTTGCCATATCCCAGTTTTTATAGGTATTTTGCATGACCTTGCCAACCTGGCGCGCGTTCAGGCATTCGGGAATACCCACCTCGTCCAGCACCACACCCACGTCTTCCTTGATCTCACGGGCGTGCTTATGGTGATCCATGCCAAGCACCGAAATATTTCCGTCATCAAGCTGCAGCATATCCAAAATGAGCTTGATCGTGGTTGACTTTCCCGCACCGTTTTGCCCGATCAGACCGATGATGCAACCGCTCGGCAGCGTCAGATCAATGCCGTCCAGGCAAAAATCGGGGTATTTTTTGGTGACGTTTTTAAGCTCCAATGCGTTCATTCTTTTTCCTCCATGCAAAACGTGATCATTTCGATAACATCCTCTTTCGTCAGATTACAGGACACGGCAAGGCGCGCGATCTGCTCTGCGTGCTGCTCAATGCGGCGCAGATTCTCCTCGCGCAACAGCTCCACGTTCTTGGGAGCCACGTAGCAGCCCTTGGCAGGCAGCGTATAAATAAAGCCTTCCCTTTCCAGCTCCTCATACGCGCGCTTGGTGGTGATAAAGCTGATGCGCAGATCCTTTGCAAGTCCGCGAATGGACGGCAGCAGCTCGTGCTCGGTAAGCTCTCCCCCGATGATCTGATTTTTGATCTGCGAGTAGATCTGATTGTAAATAGGCTCTCCGCTCTTATTGTCAATGAGAATGTTCACGTTTCCACCTCTGTTATTACTGTATATGCTCATTATACACAGTTCATGCGGCTTTGTCAAGTAGCTGTGGCAAGTTTCTGCGCAAAAACATACCATAATACAGAAAAACTTTCCAGGAGGTAAACGTATGGATAACAGCTCCCCCTCTCGCACTCCGTCGGGCGAAGGGTACTTGATCGTGCAGGTCAGCACGGCGGGCGGTGCGATTCCTTTGCCCGGTGTGATCGTGACCGTGCGCGATTATGACCCCGAAAACGGCTCGGACGTGGGCAACGTGATCTCATCCATGATCACCGACCGCAGCGGCAAAACGCCCGTTCTTTCTCTGCCCGCACCCGCGCGCTCTCTCTCGCAAGCCCCGGGCTCAAGTATTTTGCCTTACGCACTTTACAGCATAGACGTGCAAACCGACCGCTACTACGAAAATTACTACGCAAGCGTGCCCATTTTCGACGGCATCGTTGCCGTGCAGCCCGCCGTGCTGCAGGCTTTGCCGGAAAACGAATATACCGACAACAAAGGACGCAACGTGCAGATCTTTTACGAGTCGGTCAATCCCGATCTGTAAAGGAGGTTGCTTATGCCGGACACTCCCATCATTCCCGAAACCATTACCGTGCACCTCGGTGCGCCCGACACGCCCGCGCAAAACGTAACGCTGCCCTTTCCGGATTACATCACCAACGTCGCATCCTCGGAAATCTACCCCACCTGGCCCGAAAACGCCATACGCGCCAATATATACGCGCAGATCTCCTTTGCGCTCAACCGCATTTATACGCAGTATTACCGCTCGCGCGGCTACGATTTCGACATCACCAACTCCACCGCCATTGACCAATCCTTTGTCAACGGGCGTGATATCTTTGATAATATCCGAGAGATCGCGGGCGAGATCTTTGACAGCTACGTGCGCAGGCGCGGCAACGTAGAGCCGCTGTTTACCGCCTACTGTGACGGCGTGGAGGTCACTTGCAACGGGCTTTCGCAATGGGGATCGGTCGATCTTGCCAATCGCGGCCTCTCCCCTTACGAAATTCTGACTACCTATTACGGTGACGATATTGACATTGTCACAAACGTGCCCGTGGAGGGCTTGACCGCCTCGGTGCCGGATTTTCCGTTGCGCGTGGGCAGCGTGGGCGACGACGTGCGCACCGTGCAGATCAGACTCAACCGCATTGCGCAAAATTATCCTGCCATTCCCAAGATCGTGCAAACCGACGGCATTTTCGTAGAGGACACCGAGGCTGCGGTGCGCGCTTTTCAGGAGATCTTCAACCTCACGCCCGACGGCGTGGTTGGGCGTGCGACGTGGTTTGCGATACAGGCCATTTACGCGGGTGTCAAGCGACTCAACGAGCTTGACTCCGAGGGCATCCGCTTAGAAGAGATCACCAAGCAATTCCCCGAGGTGCTGCGCGAGGGGGACAGCGGCACGGGCGTGCTCAGCCTGCAATACTACCTGAGCTTTCTTGCCGCCTACTACAACACCATTCCCGCTGTGACCATAGACGGCACGTTCGGACCTGCCACGCGCGCAGCGGTAGTCGATCTGCAGACTACGTTCGGGCTTGTACCCGACGGCATTGTGGGAGAGGACACGTGGGAGACCATGTACCGCGCGTACCTTGGCATTGTGGGCACGGTGCCCGAGGAATATACCGTAAGCGGTGCCATTCCGTTCCCCGGCGTGGTACTGCGGCAGGGGGCGGATTCGCCTGCCGTGCGCGTGCTGCAGGAGTATCTTAACCGTATCTCCCAAGCCTATCCGTCTATTCCCTCGGTCACTCCCACGGGGTATTTCGGCAATCAGACCGAGGCAAGTGTGCGCGCCTTCCGTGCGCAGTTCGGGCTGCCCGCATCGGGCGCGGTGGATGCGATCGCATGGACAGCCATTGCCGATCTTTATGCAGATCTGATCGCGTCTGATTCCCTGCAGGACGGTCAATACCCCGGCTTTGCCGTCGGAGAACAATGAAAGGAGCAACGTATGCCCGATCAAAGCAATCATCCCAACTACTCGCCTGCCGTTGCCAATCTGCAAAGATATTTGCGGCAGTTAGCGTATCACACCGAGGGGATCGGTCAGGTTCCCGTGGACGGCATTTTCGACTCGGCTACGCAAAGCGCGCTGTCCGATTATCAGCGCGTGTCGGGTCTTCCCGTCACCGGTACGGCAGACCGCGAAACGTGGGAGCGGTTATATGCCGATTACCTCGCCTCTCTTGCGCTTTACGCACCGCCCACGCCCGTTTCCCTGTTTCCAAGGACACCGCCCGGCGGATTTCTTGACCTTGGCGCGGTGGGCGTTGACGTAGCGGTCTTGCAATACATGCTTGGCGAGCTGACGCTGCTTTACCTGCTCACTCCGCCCACAGTGACGGGCGAATATGACGCTGCCACGCAAAATGCCGTAAAAGAAATGCAAGAATACTTAGGGCTTGAGCCCGACGGTCTTGTAGATATTCTGACCTGGAACGCCATTGTCGACCGCTTTAACGCCCTGCCCGCAGGCAGCGAAACGCAATAATTTTTTTACCGCCCCGATGCGACACGTTTTTCGCATTGGGGCGTTTATAATGAAATAGACTAACGCTCAAAGAAAGGATATTTCCATTATGCTATGTGAAAAATGTAAAAAGAAAAAGGCTACCGTCTTTTATAACGAAAACTTAGGCGGGAAAACGCGCTCCTGCTCGCTTTGCGCCGATTGCGCAGAGGCCATGCGTCGCACGGGTGAGCTGGAGGACGTGCGCATTCCCTCGGCATCCTCTGCGTTTGGATGCAGTGAGAGTGCCATGTTCGGCAACCTCTGTGGCATTACCGTACCGCACAACATTGCCGCCGTGCGCACCTGCCCAGTATGTGCCTCGACCTTGGCAGGCATTGCCGAGAGCGGCAGCGTGGGCTGCGCCGCTTGCTACAAGACCTTCCTTGACGAGATCTCGGGCTCGCTGCACGCCCTTCCCGACGGCACCCCCTACCCCGGCCGCATGCCGCGTAATTTCAGGCTGCGCCGTGAGCGCGAGGCACGTGCCGCGCTCTTGCGCGAACAGATGAAGCAGGCGGTGCTTGCCGAGGATTTTGAGACCGCAGCTCTCTTGCGTGACCAGATACATACGCTCAAGTCACAGAACGCATCGTAAGGAGGTCAAAGAAAATGGCTTGGTACAACACACCCGGATATGAAAACGACACCGTAATTTTTTCGCGCGTCACACTCGCGCGCAATTTGGAGAAATACCCCTTTTCGCAGCGTATCTCGCCCAAGCAAGCGGCAGAGATCATCGCCAATATCGGCGGCATGCTGGAGGGCAGCGGCTTTTCCATGATCAATTTTTCGGACATCTCTCCCACCGCAGCGGCATCCTATGCGGAAAAATACTACGTCAACAAGGAATTTGCCTCGATCAGCCTGCCGCACGCCCTGCTCTTGAACGAGCCCTGCAATCTCTCGGTCATGCTGGGCGGCAAGGATCACGTGCAAATCTGCTGTACGCTCCCGGGGCTTTCCCTGCAGGATGCGGCAGCGAACGCCTTTAAGATGGATGACTTGATCGATGAAAAGGAGATCTACGCCTTTGACGGCAGCCTTGGATACCTTTGCTCCGATCCCTTGGAGTGCGGCACGGCTATGCGCGCTTACGCCCTGCTCTTTTTACCCGCGCTGACCTTGCACGAGCAGATCGAACCGCTTTCGGTCAAGCTCTCGGGGTTGGGGCTATCCTTGCGTCCCATGATGAGCGGCACGCAGGGACAAAATTGCCTGTATATGCTGTCCTGCCGCTCCTCCTTGCGTGCTTCGGAGCAAGAAATGCTTGCGCGCATGGAGGACACCACGCGCCAGATTTTAGAGAGCGAGCGCAAACTGTGCGACCGCGCCAAGGCAGAACGCGCAGCTTACCTGACCGATCGCGCTATGCGCGCACGCGCCATCTTGAAAAACGCACATCTTTTGGGCGCGGACGAGTTTCTCTGTTTATCCGCAGACGTTCGTTTCGGCATCAGCCTCGGGATTCTGCAGGACATCTCCCCCGATCTGCTCAACACGCTGCTTGTGGAGATCATGCCCTGCACCATGACGCTCTGCGCCGAGCAACCCTTACGCACGGCACAAGAACGTGATCTGTTCCGCGCTGCGCTCGTTAAACAGCGTCTTGGCGCATAAAAACACGAAGAAGGACAAAAAATGAACACCAAATTTACCAAAAAAGCGCAAAACGCGCTGGGGCTTTCACAAAAATATGCCGCGGAGCTGGGACATACCTACATCGGCTCGGAGCACCTGCTCATGGGACTTGTGGGCGAAAACGATTGCGTTGCCGCCAAGATTTTGCAGGCACGCGGGGCGGATCTCTCCGGTGTGCGCGATGCGGTCGCCTCGCTGACGGGCGTGGGCTCTTATTCGGTGGTTTCCCCCGAGGACATGACACCCAGACTGCGCAAGATCATTGAGGGGGCAGCGCGTGAATGCGCACAGAGTGCGCAGACCTATATCGGCACGGAGCATTTGCTGCTCGCTATGTGCAACGAGCACGATGCGGTTGCCTCGCGTATCTTAGACGGCATGGGGATCCCCCCTTCCGAGCTGATCTCGGATTGCCAAAGCTTTATGAACAATGCCAAAAAGAGCGGCAAGCAGCGAAACGGCAAGGACAAAAGCGAGGGCGTTTTGCAGGGGTACGGCAAGGATCTGACTGCCATTGCCAAAACGGGTGCGCCCGATCCCGTGATCGGGCGCGACGAGGAAAGTGCGCGCGTCATACAGATCCTTTCGCGCAAGCAAAAGAACAATCCTTGCCTGATCGGTGAGCCGGGTGTTGGCAAAACCGCGGTGGTGGAGGGGCTTGCGCAACGTATTGCTGCGGGAGAGGTGCCCGAAAATCTGGCGCACAAGCAGATCATCGCACTGGATCTTGCCTCCATGATCGCGGGCGCAAAATACCGCGGTGAGTTTGAGGAGCGATTCAAGGCGGTGCTTTCGCGCGCCTCGTCCGATCCCGATATCATTCTGTTTATAGACGAGATCCACACCATCATCGGCGCGGGCGCTGCCGAGGGTGCTGTGGATGCGGCAAACATCATCAAGCCCGCCCTGGCACGCGGTGAAATGCAGGTCATCGGTGCTACCACGCTGACGGAATACCGCCGCTATATCGAAAAGGACGCGGCGCTGGAGCGCAGATTTCAATCGGTGCTTGTCAAAGAACCGACCGCAGAGCAAACCATGGAAATACTGAAGGGCTTGCGCCCGCGCTATCAGGAGCATCACTGTCTTGCCATTTCGGACGATGCGCTCATGGCAGCCGTGAGCATGTCGCAGCGGTATATCACGGACCGCTTTTTACCCGACAAGGCGATCGACCTGGTGGACGAGGCTGCGGCGCGTCTGCGGCTCTCGCTTTGCAAGGCGTCCCCCGAAATCAAAGCGTTGCAGGCAGAGCTATCGGAGCTTGCCGCGCAAAAGGAGCAGGCGGTATTGGAGCAGGATTTTTCTCGCGCAGCCAAGATACGCGAGCGTGAAATCGACGCACACGGCAAGCTTGCCGAGCTGCAATCCGATCTGCATGCCGACAAAGTATCAAACATGCCCACCGTGACCGCGCGAGAGATTGCCGAGGTTGTCACGCAATGGACGCAAATTCCCGTGACGGGGCTATTGCGCTCGGAGCGCGAACGGCTGCTTGCCTTGGAGGACGAGCTGTGCGCGCGTGTGATCGGGCAGGAACAGGCTGCGCGTGCGGTTGCTGCCGCCATCAAACGCGGCAGAACGGGCATGAAGCAAGCGGGCAGACCCATTGGATCGTTCATATTCCTCGGTCACACGGGTGTCGGAAAAACGCTGATGTGCAAAGCCTTGGCAAACGCGCTGTTTGGCACCGAGGACGCCATGATACGGCTTGACATGTCGGAATATATGGAAAAGCACAGCGTTTCCAAGCTGATCGGCTCTCCCCCGGGCTACGTAGGCTACGAGGAGGGCGGGCAGTTGACCGAGCGCGTGCGGCGTGCACCCTACAGCGTACTGCTCTTTGACGAGATTGAAAAGGCACATCCCGACGTGTTTCATCTGCTTTTGCAGGTGCTGGACGACGGAAGCCTGCGCGACAGCCAGGGGCGGCGCGTGGATTTTTCCAACACGGTCATTATCATGACCTCCAACGCAGGCACGGGCAAGCACAGCCGCAGCATTGGCTTTGCGGCAAACGAGCAGGCAAAGGCGGACGAGCAGATGCGCGCCACCTTGCGTGAGCTGTTCCCTGCCGAATTTCTCGGCAGAGTGGATCAGGTCATCGTGTTTGCGGATTTAGGTCGTGAACATGCCGTGCGCATTGCAGAGGCCATGCTTGCGGAGGTAGCAGAACGCGCAAAAACGCTTGGCGTGCTTTTGGAATTTGACGGCAGCGTTGCTGCACATATTGCAGGGATCGGCTACGCGCCCGAAAAGGGCGCAAGAGAGCTGCGCCGCGCCATCACCGAGCACGTGGAGGACGCCTTTGCCAACGCGCTTCTGGAAGAAAAAATCAGGGTTGGAGAGAGGGTGATCGCAAAAGCGGAGGACGGAGAGGTAGTATTTACCGCGCAATAAACCGACCAAAAATAAAAAACGTCACTACGCGCGTAGTGACGTTTTTTATTTAATTCATAGGCACGTCGCCCATCATGATCTTGTTATTCTCGTAGAGGTAATCGTACAGCAGTTCGTCAAAGCATTGCTCCATAATAATGTTTCCCTGCTCTGCGTCAAGGTAGCGCGCAACGTCCTCGACCGTGACCTTGCCGCCCTGCCCGCTGCCCTTGCCGACGCCGCTCTTATAGGTGTCATAATACTTGGCTGCATACTCGGTCAATGCCTTTTGGTACTGCTCCTCGGACACCTGCAAGCCTGCATCCTTGACTAAAGCATAAAAGATCATGTCCTTTTCGGCGTATCCGTAGGACAGATTCATCATCTTGATCTCATCAAGATCAAATGCTGCAAGCACTGCTTCGTAGCTGACGCCGTTGACGCGTGCCATGCGGCGATAGTAGTCCTCCATGGAACGCAGATAATAGCTGACCGCCTCGTCGGGCACGACGTCTGCCTTGCAGCCCTGTGCGCAAGCCTCCCACAGCGCGTCGTAAACGGTATTATAATACTGCTCATTCCAAAGCTGCTCCTTATAGTAGGCGAAAAACTCCGCTGCCTTGGTGCACGCACCGCCGGTATATTCGGTCACGAATGCATCGGTCAGCTCGGCATACTCACCCTTGATATAGGAAACGGTGACGGTATAGGTGGTCAATACGCCCACCTCATTCTTGACGGTGACCGCAACGGGAATGCCGCAGGGTGCGCCTACCAGACCCTCTACGAAATCGGCAGGATAGTCGCTTTTATCCGACAGCGCGACCTCAACGTCGGTCTCGCCAACACCCGTGCCGCCCTCCGAGGACATAGAAGTATAGGAAAGAACGAGCACGTCCCCCCACTTGGCAGCGCGATCGGTGATCTTCTCATACAAGCCGTTGAGCGTTTTGATGCCCTCGATCGCTTCATTGACCTGCGCGTCGGTGACGTTTACGGGCTCGATCTTGACAGTCAGACCCGTGTACGCGCCCAGCGTGACGTAATCAGAGAGCGGAAAGGATAGATAATCGGGGATATCAAGCAGATCCACCGTATCCTTTGCGGGCGGGGTCAGGTCCGCCGTTTCTTGCTCCAGCATGTCCCCGACAGAGGTGCAGGAGCACAGCGTAAGCAGCGCGACAGCCAACGCAATATATTTCATAAACTTCATAAAATCTCCTGATAAAGCCACAAAAGGATTCACCCCGCTATGCGTCGATGAATCCTTTTGTGTGGTTTTGGTTGGTAAAAAAGGATTAGTCTTCCTTCTGCTTCAGGGTGATTACCTGCTTGCCGCCGTAGAAACCGCAAGCCTTGCAAACACGATGTGCCAATACCATTTCATTGCATTCGGGATTGGAGCACTTTACCATACCGGGCATAGCGAGCTTGGAGTTGTTGGATCTTCTCTTGTCTCTGCGTGCCTTGGATACCTTTCTCTTCGGTACTGCCATAATTACACCTCCTCTTCGGTGTACAATGGACTACCGTACACCTGAATATGTCAAATTTTTTTATAAACTTATATCTGTTACCGAATTTCGGTTACATTCAAAAATTATTCCTCGTCCCCGCTCTCTTCCAGCAGCTTTGCCAGCACTGCAAGTCTGGGGTCGATCTCTTTGGTATTGCAGCCGCACTTGCCGTGCTTTAACTGCTTGCCGCACTTGGGGCAAAGCCCGGGACAATCGTCATCGCAAAGGAACTTTGTCGGGAAAGACAGGATCATTTCCTCAACCAGCTGCTCGTCAATATCCAGCTGACCGTCTCTGATGATGATGTATTCGTCCACGTTGTCTTCGATCTGCTCCTCTGTCAAGGATTTTTCCTCGGCAACGGTGCGCTCAAAGCATACCGTGTAAACGCCCTCCACTCTGTCAAGGCATCTTGCGCAGATGGTCGCGTACGGCATATCCGCCTCAAGTACCAGGCGCATATATCCGCCCGTATCGGTCACCTTGCCGACCACGTGAGCGTCCGCAGTAAATTCAATTCCCTGCAAAGGCTCGGGTCTGAGCATATAATCAACGGGAATGGTGTCCACCTCTCCGCGCAGCATGGGGCCCATATCTAAAATCATAATATATACCCTCCTTGCAAACGACATAAAAAGCGACAGTAAATATTATAACCGCTAATCTGCATTTTGTCAAGTGTTTTTTGAGATTTATCGCATTTTTTTCACATTCTTCCAAGCCTTTGCTTGACAGATGCGCGATTGCATGATATACTGACCAAAGAAAGTATCGGAAAGGAGCGTTTTATGGCACGTTTCGGCATTATTTGCGAATACAATCCGCTGCACGGCGGGCACGTATACCACCTGCAGTGCGCAAGGGCTGCGGGGGCTGACGGCATCGTTTGCATCATGAGCGGCAACTTTACGCAGCGCGCTGAGCCTGCCATGGCGCACAAGTATGCGCGTGCCGAGGCGGCGATCTCTTGCGGGGCTGATCTTGTGATCGAGCTGCCCTTCCCCTACTCTGCCGGTAGTGCCGAATTTTTCGCCTGTGGCGGTGTTGCAGCTGCGGATGCATTCGGCTGCGATTCCTTGTACTTCGGCAGCGAGAGCGGGAATATTGACCGCCTGAAGGCTTTGGCTGCCGCTTCCCTTTCCCCCGAGTTCAAAGAGCTGTACGACGCGCTGATCAAGACCAATATCGGCACGGCTGCGGCGTATGCCAAGGCGCTCTCTCTTGTTACGGGAGAGGACGCCGCCGCGCTTTCCAACGACCTTTTGGGAATTGCCTATTGCAAGGCGATCTTGTCGGGCGGTTACGACGTCGATCCGCTGTGCACCAAACGCATGGGGACTGATTATAACGAGAATAAATTGACCGAAGGACATCCCAGCGCGACCGCTTTGCGCAAAATTTACCGCGAAGAGGGCTTTGACGCGCTGCAAGCGCACCTGCCCGCGCCCACGTTTGAGGTGCTGCAGCGCGCACGCCAAAAAGACGAGCTGCTTGGTGACGGTCAAGCCTTTGGTACTGCCCTGCTTGCCATTTTGCGCACCATGCCCACAGAGCAGATCGAGTCTGCCGCGCTTTGCGCCTCGGGACTTGGCGCGCGCATTGCGTCCGCTGCGCATCACGCCACCACGCTTGACCAGCTTTACGCGCTGACCTCACACAAATCCCTGCCCGACGCGCACGTGCGCCGTGCCGTGCTGTACGCGGCTTTGGGTGTCACGGAGCAAGACCTGCGCCGCACGCCCGCATATTTTACGGTGCTTGCAGCCAACGAAAACGGCAGACAAATGCTTGCGGATCTGCGCCGAAGCAGCCCCGTGCCCATCGTGGTCAAGCCCGCAGACGCGCCCGATTGCAGGCAGCAAGAGCTTTCCGATCGCGCAGACGCGCTCTACACCTTAGCCATGGAAAAGCCGCAAAGCAGCGGATTTTTCAAGCGTTTTGCGCCTTATATGCCACGATAATTGAATTTTTTATGAAAAGCCTTGACTGCCAAGGCTTTTTGTGTTACAATATGTAAATGGTATATTATTTCTATTGATATAGATAACAAGGAGGTCACATCATGGCAAACGAAACACGCGCTCAAGTGGGCGGCGAATACCTTTACTATAAAGACAAGCCCTTGGTTCGCGAGGGTAACACCATTTGCTACGGCGACATGAACGAGAGCTGCATTCTCATTCTTGAGATCATGTCCTACGTCAAAACCGAAAAGGGCGACGAGGTGCCCGGCAAGATTCTGATCCAGGTTCTTGACTCCAAGGATCCCACCAAGATCATCAAGCAGGGACAAAAGGACGGCTTGCACGATGCCTTCAGCATGGGGCTTATCTGGCTGGAGCACGAGCTTAAGCGTACGCAGACTGCATAAACACGTCAAATAACCAATGCTCCTGCCCCGCGCGGGAGCATTTTCTTGCAAAAAATCTTAGTAAACGGAGGGCTTTTCCGTGCAAAAAAGACTCAATCTCTTCTGGAAGCTTTTGCGCTTTCCCGTAGCCGTATTCTGTAGGATCAAATTCGGGTACACCTTCAAGACCGCAAAAGATCTGCCCGATCACTATATCGTGCTTTCCAACCACGTCACCGACTACGACCCGCTGTTTGTGGGCTGCTCCTTCCCGCGACAGATGTACTTTGTGGCAAGCGAGCACATTGCGCGCTGGAAGCATGGCTACAAGCTGGTCAATTACCTGCTCGCGCCCATTCTGCGCAAGAAAGGCACGACGGCGGCATCCGCGATCATTGACATTCTGCGCAAGGTGCGCAAGGGCGCAAACGTGTGCATGTTTGCCGAGGGCGTGCGCTCCTGGGACGGCTTGACCGCTCCCATCACAACCACCACGGGCGGACTTGTCAAGGCTGCGCGCTGCTCTCTGGTCACCTACCGCATCTCGGGCGGCTACTTTGCAAGCCCCATGTGGAGCACCAAAAACACGCGCAGAGGCTACGTACACGGAGAGCCCGTAAACGTCTATACCGCAGAGCAGATCGCCGGGATGAGCGAGGACGAGGTCAATCGCATCATTCGCGAGGATCTGTATGAAGACGCATACGCGCGCCAGGAGCAAAAGCGCAGCAAATACAAGGGCAAGCGACTTGCCGAAAGCATGGAAAACCTGCTTTACGTATGCCCCTATTGCAAAAAAGTTGACACCATGAGATCCAAGGGTGATCGCGTCAGCTGCACGGCTTGCGAAAAGTTCTTTACATACGATACGTTCGGCTACCTGCACGGCGCACCCGACACCACCCTGACCGCACTTGCCGCAAACCAACGCAAGGCAACCGAGGCTTTGGTGGCTGACGGTGCCGAGATCTTTGCCGAGGGCGCAAGAGTATATACCGTGGAAAACCACGAGGAGCAAATCATTGCCCAGGGCAAATTTGTCATGAACGCAGAAGGCATTACCTGCGGCGAGTGGCACGTTCCCTTCTCGGATATCACCGAGCTTGCCATGCGCGGCAGACGCTTCCTCTTGTTCAGCTTTGGCAAGACCTATTGCGAAATGACCGCCCCCGATGGGTATAATATTTATAAATTCTTTGAATATTATCGCATTGCGCGAAGTAAAACAAACGAATAAAAAATCGCTCGATGGGGCTGACAAATTAGCGAAGAAATTCACAAAAAACAAGGACTGTGTCACTTGGATGCAGTCCTTGTTTGCTTTTTTATGAATAGTTGCCGCAGGCGCGGACGATCAATGATCGCCCCTACGGCTGTTTTTGTTGGGGTTTTACGTATTAAAACCACAGCGCAGACACTTGTAGGGGCGATCATTG
>JAZNCE010000019.1:0-19209 GCA_045587385.1 Eubacteriales bacterium | reverse complement strand
TCAGATGTAGGAGGTACGAAATGAATACCACTGATAGAAATAATGCTTCCTTCGCTTACAGCGTAGGACTACTGAAAATGCTGCTTGAAATGCAACTCATTACCAAAGAGGAATATAAGAAGATCGTTCGCATCAGCGCAGCTCACTACGACGCAGAAAAAATATGTGTCTGAAAAGCAAATTCTGCGGATAGTCGCTGGACTGTTCCGAACTCTCGTGGTAGTGTTTGTGTTGCCAAACGGCAAACAACACAGCAGGTCAAACCTGCGGAAAGGAGAACAAGATGAAGATTACGGAAATCACAACCGTGAAACAACAGATAGCCACCAAAATCAGATTGGCAGCCTATTGCAGAGTATCAAGTGATTCCACCGATCAGCTCCATTCCTTCGCCGCGCAGATTCGGTACTACAGCGACTACACCAAGAAGCATCCCGAATACGAGCTTGTCGACATCTATGCCGACGAGGGTATCACGGGAACCGAGATGAAAAAGCGCGATGAGCTGAACCGACTGATCCGTGACTGTAAGAAAGGTCTCATCGACCGCATCATCGTCAAGTCGGTATCCCGATTTGCGAGAAACACGGAAGAACTGCTCGTAACTCTGCGTATGCTGACAGACCTCGGAGTCAGCGTGTATTTCGAGGAACAAGGCATCGACACCGACAAATTGAATATGGAAATGATCGTTACATTCCCCGGTATGGCAGCTCAACAAGAGAGCGAAACCATATCGGGGAATGTTCGTTGGAGCATCCAAAAGCGGATGCAGACGGGCGAATACGTTGGAACATATCCCGCATACGGATATAGGATGAAAGACGGCAAGCTCGAAATCAACGAGGAAGAAGCCGAGGTGGTGCGAAGAATATTCGCCCTCTACCTCAGAGGCTATGGCGCACAAGCCATCACCGCCATACTCAACAAGGACGGAATCCCCCGAAGAAACGGTCAATCAAGATGGTATAGCAAGAGCCTCCTGTATATCCTTACAAACGAAAGATATATGGGAGATGCGCTTCTGCAAAAGAAATACCGAACAGAAACCCTGCCTCACAGAACCATGCGAAATGATGGTAAAAAGGCACAATACTATGTGGAAAACAGCAACCCGCCAATCATCAGCCGAGAAATGTTCGAAACCGCTCAAGCACTACTGAAAAGCAAAGGTTCGTTTGATAGGCAACGCAAGCGTTTCCCTCTGACAGGCATTATGGTATGCCCCGAATGCGGAATGAGATTCCGCCGTCAAATCATCGACGGAGTCACATACTGGATATGCAACGGACGAGCTTCAGGAGCAAGCCAATGCCAAAGCAGACGAGTCCGAGAGGACATGGTCTACGATGCTTTTATGAGTATGGCAGACAAACTCGCAGACAACCGCAAATACCTCCTCGGAACGCTGATCGGACAGATCGAGCTTCTGCAGAGCAAGACGAGCAAGAGCCAAGAGCGAATCCGAGAGATCGACAAGGAGCTTGCCGACCTCGGCGCGAGAAACCTCGTCATCGCAAGACTCCATACAAGCGGAGTGCTGAACGCTACCGACTACTCCACACAAACGGCAGAGATCGGCAACAAGATCACCGAGCTACGCATAGAACGGAGAAAGAAGCTCTCCGAGGACGAGGATGACGAGCTGCTCGACGATCTCCGAAGCCTTGACGAGATCATGAGCGAGTACATCCCCACAAGCACATTCAACGAAGAACTCTTCGGTCAGATCGTCGAGAGCATCACGGTGGACGATAGCACAAAGATCACCTTCAAGCTCATCGGCGGGATCGAGCTGACCGAGCCAATCAACGAGAAAGGACGGTGTAAGACCGCATGAAGAACAGAACCCTCCCATACGGCTACTGCTGCGTGGACGGCATCATCACCGCCCACAGCGAAGAATCGGCGGTCGTGAGCGATATCTGCACGGCATACCTCGCAGGCAAATCGCTGTTGACCATAGCAGAGCTACTCAACGAAAGACAGATCGAATATATGCCTGGCATCCTCGGATGGAACAAGGCACGGCTCAAGAGAATCCTCGAAGATGAACGCTACCTCGGCAAAGCACCGTATCAGCGGATCATATCACAAGAAGCCTACGAAGCCATCCAAGCCGTCAAGAACGCACGGAACACACAGAAAGAAACAGACAGGCAGTCGACTATCTACCAACTGACCGTCCCCGTGATGTGTCCCGTATGCCAAAGCAGAATGAAACGCATCTACGCAAGCAAGCGCAAATGCAAAACAAGATGGGTGTGCGAGAGTCAAGTATGCAGACTCTCCCTCGACAAAGAGGACGGCGAACTGCTCGATGACATCACCGAGCTTGTCAACCGCCTCATTGCCAACCCACACATCATACGGATGCAGACACCGCAGGCGACCGAGCCGAGTATGGAGCTTCGCATCCTTAACAACGAGATCGCAAGAATGCTCGACAGCACCGAGATCAAGCGCGATGACCTCCGAGCGAAGATGCTCCAAAGCATCTCACAGAAATATAAGGAGATCGATCCCGCGCCCTACACCGCACGAAAGCTCATCACCGAGCTGACCGAAGCCGAGCCTCTCACAGCCTTCAACGCAGAGCTGATCGGCAGAACGGTCAACGCCGTGATCCTCAACACAGACCAAAGCGTGAGCCTCATCCTCACAAACAATCAAATCATAGGAAAGGAGTTATACAATGGAGCAAACTACCCAAGCATCGAGAGTGGTCAGAGTTATACCGCCTACGGTTAATATCAGCGAAAGCATCAAAACCGCACACAGACAGTTGCGAGTGGTCGCCTACTGCCGCGTATCCACCAAGCAAGACGAGCAGCTGGGCAGCTACGAAAACCAAGTCAACTACTACACAGAGCGAATCCACAAAGAACCCGATTGGACACTTGTCGCAATATACGCCGACAAGGGCATCACGGGAACAAGCGTAAAAAAGCGCGATGAGTTTAACAAAATGATTCGGCTCTGCAAGCAAGGCAAGGTGGATATGATCATCTGCAAGTCGATCTCCCGCTTCGCCCGAAACACCGTCGACTGCCTCAAATACACCCGAATGCTGAAAGACCTCGGCGTGGACGTGTACTTCGAGGAACAAGGCATCCACAGCACACAACCCGGCGCGGAATTTTACATTACCATCTACGGCTCAATCGCACAGAGCGAATCCGAAAACATCAGCCTCAATGTCAGATGGGGCAAGGCGCAGAGTGCCAAGGAAGGTAAGGTATCATTCCACTATAAGAATTTCCTCGGCTACAGACGAGGTGAGGACGGTCAACCCGAAATCGTTCCCGAAGAAGCAATGGTAATCCGCTTTATCTACGAACAGTTCCTTGGTGGCGACAGCTTCGGAAATAATATCAAGCTGCTTGAAGAAGAAGGAATCAAATCCCCAAGCGGAAAAGACAAATGGACATACTCCACCATACAGTCCATCCTCACCAACGAAAGATATAAGGGCGATGCGATCATCAATAAGACCTACATCACCGACTGCATCTCCAAGAAGGTCAGAGTCAACAACGGAGAACGCCCGAAATACTACGTGGAAAACAATCACCCCGCAATCATCCCGCCTGCCATGTTCGGCAGAGTCCAAGAGGAACTTGCAAGACGGACAGGCAAGCGAAAGGTCAAGCAGGTCGGCACAAAGACCGAGCAAGGCAAATACTCAAGCAAATACGCGCTGACCGAACTGCTCGTCTGCGGAGAATGCAAAACCCCATACCGCCGATGTACATGGACGGTCAAGGGCAAGAAAAAATATGTGTGGCGATGCATCAGCCGACTCGACTTCGGCAAGAAATACTGTCACGAATCCCCGACCATAGAAGAAAGCGTACTTCACGAAGCCATTATGAGAGCCGTGATGAGAACGGCGCAGATCAACACCGACGTACTGAACACCTTAAAACTCCACATCGGTATGGCACTCACCTCCGATGAAAGCGAGGACACAAGCCTCGCCCTCCAAATCCAAATCGCAGAGATCGATGCGGAATTCGCAGCCATGCTGAAATCGATATCCTCCGACTCGGTGGATACCTTCGACGAAAACAAAGCCAAAGACCTCATGAACGAAAAAAGCGATCTGCAACAGCAACTGTCACTGATCGCAGACACCAAGCAGAAGCGAGAGAACGCGCAGTCCCGACTCGACGATATTTATACGATCCTCGACGGACTCAAGAATCACCCGATGCAATACGATGACCGAATCATAAGACAGATAATCGAATGCGTGGTCGTCGAATCCAAAGAAGAAATCAAAGTGATATTTATCGGCGGGTTGGAAACAACGGAACGATTAGGTGAATGACAGCTATTGCAAAACAGCCATCGAGAAATCGGTGGTTGTTTGCTTTGGAAAATTTTGTAGGATCTTGCGGAAAAGGGATGACTTATTCATCTTTTTGTGTTATAATATTTATAATAACCTATAAAATTCTTGCTGTTATTAAAAAATGAAAGGACTAAAAAATGAAAGTATATATTATTTCATCAAAAGAGAATATACCCTTGGCGACAAGGTTATTACAAAAAGTAAGCGATGCTAATATAATGTTTGGCATATCTTCGGAAGAAACCAATTTTGACACAAAAGAACTTGTTAAAAAATCTATTTCTGAAGCAAATGTAATATTAACTATTATTGATAAAGAAATTAGTCCTATAATAAGAGAAGAATTGCAAATTGCATTAACAATATCGAAAAAACACAAAAAATTTTTCTTACCGGTTCTATTAAATGATTCACAAATTATTGATGAATTAAAACACATTCAACATTTGTTTGTAAAAACTGATTCGGAGATTGACATACAACGCGCACAAATAGAAATAGCTCAAGTGTTAACAATGCTTGATATCAAAGAAAAGAAAAACTTTTCAGCAACGCCATCAATGATATCCATGATAGCTATGACCATAGCCATTGAGTGTTTTTGCATATTTTTCATTGTCTTCTTTTACGATAAAACAATGACAGTTCAAGATGATTTTATGGGAATGCTTGGAATGCTTTTTTTAATGATGGCTGTCGTTTTGTCTATGATGACTCTATTTGTAAGCTATTTTTCGATTGTCAAAAAACGACACCGAGAAGATGCGGAAGAAGAAATTGAATCATATTCAAGAAGACTAAAGACGGCGATTATTTCTAATAATGAGTCTTTATTAAAAAATTCAAATGAACAACACGAAGACAAGCAAAACCTGAATGCATTAGGTCGAATGTTGGTAAATCTCCAAGACATAAAACAGTTTTATACATGGAGTCAAAAACAAGCTAAAGCATCATTTGTATTGGCGGTTGTATCATGTATAGCAGGTTTTTTGTTAATATGCCTTTCTGTTATTTTACCAATTGTATGCAATCTTCAATTTGAAATTGCGATTATTCCGGCAATTGGCGGTGCTCTTACAGAGTTGATTGCTGGAACTGCGCTGATTGTTTATAAAAGTTCCTTAAAACAATTGAATCATTACCATAGGGCCCTCCACGAAGATGAACGATTTCTATCAAGTGTAAATTTGGTTGAAAAGTTTAGCAATATCGAAGCTCAAGATGATATGTTAAAAGAAATTATTCGTAGTGAAATACAAATGAATCTATCTTCTGTTTTGGCAGAATCTTCAGAGGATAAACAATAAGGTATTTTCATATTAATAGGTTCAAATCTCTAACACAAAAGCGCTGAAAACACCATTGAAATCCGAACCCCAAAAGTTCGAATGACAATGGTGTTTTTTTATAAACCCTTATTTTATACGGCTTTCAAGGTCGCATTTTTTATTTTTCAATCGGACTATAAAACAGAAATTTTCGAATCTCACCAACAAACGAAATCAAGGTATTACTTTCGAACCTTCCAAGTCCTTTTGTTCGAATTCAGTTGTTCCGAAGATCATAATCGAATGCGTGGTCATCGAATCTAAAGAAGAAATTTAAATGATATTTATCGGTGGGGGGGAAAACAACAGAACGATTAGGAGAATAACACTTATCGCAACACAGCCATCGAGAAATCGGTGGTTGTTTGCTTTGGAAAATTTTGTAGGATCTTGCGTAAAAGGGATGACTTATTAACAATTTTATGGTATAATTATAAAAATAATTAATGTAAGCTTTTGAGGGAATATGATGACAAATCAATTTGATATTGGCGGATTAAAAATTGAAAAAGAGATTGCTCGTGGATACAATGCAGTTGTATATTCGGCCACCGATTTGTTTGATAGAAAAGTAGCAATAAAAATTTGGAATCGTCAATGTTATAGTGAACAATGGTATGAAGAAACGAAAAAACTAATACAAGCGTACGATGTGTTAAATAATTATCACGAGGAAGAAACTGGGTATTTTGTTAAAGATGCTTCTGATAAATTTATAAATTCCCATAAATATATTGGTAACATATATTTTGGAGGAGTGATACACAATCATCCTTATGTAGTTATGGAATACATTAACGGTCCAACGCTATATGAGTTTATTACAAGTAGCAAAGTGCCTTTTGGATTGAAATATAATATTGCCCACAAGTTATGTGAAGTCAACAATATTTTAATTAATAATAACATTGTTCACGATGACCTTCATAGTCATAATATAATCTTATCAAACTATAGCGATAATATAAATACTATTTTATTTCAAAATAAGGATATTGGTTTTCAAATCAAGTTGTTGGATTTTGGAAATGTAAATGCGAATGAAAAGAATAGGATAAATTTAAATTATAGAAAACTAATTGATACAATAAATTTTTGCATTAAACCATTTAATCTTTATGAAATACACGCTGCTCCTCCCCCAAGTAATATGAATAGTAATATTGATATGAACCACTGGATTCATAAACAGTTGCATGCAATAAGAGCTGCCTTTTTCGAAATGGGTCATGAGTATGTAGGATGGCCACTGTATCGTCAATTTGGAACGTACGCATTAACTACAAACGGATTTGGCATAGATTTATTAAAGGTTAAAATGATAATAGAACATTTAGTTAACAAGGGCGAATTAGTACTAAGTAGAGAGTTTCTTGGGCAATCAGAATATTGGGATACTTTTGATGGACGTTATGCGAGACGAGGTGATTGAATGATTTTGTATTTATCCAAATCAAGGATTGAAAATTTATATATGGAACAATCTATAAAGAAGCCAAGAGTATTTAATATATTTAGCGCAATAAAAAAAGTTGAAGTTAATGTGGATAAAGTTGGAGTTTCCGGGGAATTTGATTATCCCAATAATGTTTCAGATAACAAAATAAAGGATATATTATTATTTCTTAAAAACAAGAAACGTATTATTAGCATTGATAATAAAAAACACATTTATAGTATGAAATATTATTATTGTTGTGGCAGATTATCTACAGATAATTACTTTAAAGCAAATACCCAAGATGAATTTCAAGAAGACGATGTTATCGGATTTAATGTTAAAATACCGAATGATTATTACGATAAAATACACATAAAATGTTCTGTTCCCAATTTGAAAACATTGTGTCGTTCCATAAAGACAGAAAACAAGTGGGTTTATTATATAGGTAGTGGTCCAAATATATTTTTTGGATCGATGGAAATTGAGATGATTTTTATTGTTGAAAGCATTGATGAAAATTCTAGAATAATAAACGGTGTCCCGATAATAATTAGTGCCAGTGATGAACCTTGGTTAAAATCATACGTGTGCATAAATGAGTGAAAATTCGAGATGAAATAAGATAGTGAGGAGATTAACATGGAAATAATAGACATTCCAATAATTGACTACTTAAAATTATGTAGAAACATCGCAGCCAAAAGAGGATTCAAATGGGTAATGGTCTTACTGGCTCGTGAACGCGATGCTGTAGAATCATACCAAGATATAAAAAAATATTGGGATTCATACAACGATTTAACTTCTGATCAAATCCTGTTTGTTTTTTCTGTAGCCAACGAAAAAGAGGACTATTATGGACATTGTCCTGCTCTTGAAGAGAAATGTTGGGTTAGAGCACACAATCCAAATGTGCTTGTTATGAATGAAGATGTACCATCCATTTCAACTTGGGATCGATCATCACGTAATATTTTGCAAAACCATATTAACTATCGTAAAAAAGCCGTAGAAAATAATACAAACTGTATTTCCGAATTATGCGCAGAGTATAATATCCCAGAGAGCCAAGTTCCGGCAATTTTGCTTTTTTCGACAAAAACTAGTATGAAACTTTATGTGGAAGAAAATCCCATAGTAATTCCGATAAATAAAGATAAATTATACGATACAATAAAAGAATTATTGTCTTCTATTGGATTTGAATTAAAAGAATTCAAAGCACATCAACATAATAGTGAGAAGATTGTCGCTAAAATCAAAGAGATCGAAAAAAATATTTGTAGCAGTAGGCTATCATCGCATGAGCGTCGCTATCTACACGCAAAAAATTTTTTATCTGATGTGCAGGTTACTGAAGAAGAACGTGCAATAATTAGAAGGGCTATGGAAAGTTTAGATTTAAGTGCCTGCAAAATGTTTTCTCATCCTATACAAGGATGTTTAAATCAATTCATTAATTTGTCGCATGCTCATGAAAACATTGAAGATTGCATAATACAAAAAGAATTACATTTGACAGAACAAAATCATGAAAAAAACATGTTGGAAGCAGAATACAAATGTGAAATTGATAGTATGCATCAAATTATGATGTCAATAGAGATAAAAATACATGAGTTTAAGGATAAATGTGAGCAAGAAAAATATAGAGATACTATAACTATTATGGGAGGAAAAGAAAACTTAAAATTAATAAAGAGTGGCTATATTATTTCAAAAAAGAAATATCATTAATATAATTATAGGTTCAAAAGAGAGGGGATTTTTATGGATTGGGCTTTGTTTTGGAATGCTTTTGGTGCCATAGGTGGAACACTTGGAGCACTTGCAACTACTATTGCTGTTATAGTAGCTTTATGGCAAACTAAATATAGTCAAAAAAAGAAGATAAAACTATGTTTTAATGAGGATATTACTGTTGTACCACAAAATGTAAAGGCATTTTATCGATATGTTGGAATTACTGTAACTAATATTGGAAATAGAGATATAGTAATAAATAGTTGGGGCTTTAAGTTGCATAGTGGCGAACGAGTTGTTATCATAAAAGATACATCGCCAATTTCGAACTTAATTCAAATAGACTTACCTCACAAATTAGCGATAGAAGAAAGTATTGAGTTGACTTATAGTAAAAAATTTTTTCTAGAGATTTTGTTGGAAAATATTAAAGACAAAAAAATTCGACAAGATCAAAAGATAGAATTTTATGTCGTTGAT
The DNA here is from genome assembly GCA_045587385.1 of Eubacteriales bacterium. Classification (GTDB taxonomy): domain Bacteria; phylum Bacillota; class Clostridia; order Oscillospirales; family CAG-272; genus SVQP01. Next base: position 9,854 of record JAZNCE010000019.1, on the reverse strand, counting down.
ACTACAGGAAAAGTTTACATAGTAAAAACAACACAAAAAGTGAAAGAAATTATTAATAAACTAAAAAAACAAGTATAAAATGATTTTAAACAATTTGATAAGTTATCTACTACCCGCGGCTGTTTTGCGGTGAAAGTTATGTAAACATAATTTTTCTGTTCCACTTTTGTATTGCAACCCAGAAGTAATAATTAAGAGCTTTCAAAAATGTTGAAAGGATTGTAAAAAATATGGATATAAATATAGATTGTAATTCTTTGAGATATGGTACATATATAGGATTTAAGCTAGGTCGTTTAGAGTTTCTTTGGGATAGCAAATTTGAAATAGCTAAAAAAATTTTTGTTCCTAGCAAAGAGGAAATCTTATCTCAATTACCCTTAACGGATATGACTATAAACGAATCAAATTATAAAACTTTTTCTCAGAGTATTTTGGGATATTATCTCAGGACAAACACTAATGTTTATTACTCAATCTTGCTTGGAATGGCTATACAAAGATCTTGGTTAGTGGGCGTATCAAAAAACGATTCTCACAATAAAGAAATGCAAATTCTTGCAAAATCAGCTTTGAATTCTATCCCCAAAAGAATCATCTCTGATAAGGAAGGATTACTCGAATTCCTTTTTAAGAATAAAAGTATGGATTTTTTTGAATTTTTAGATAAATTAGAACAATTTTGCACAGAAAACAAATTAAAAGATAATATTTCACAGGTGCATTCGGCAACGAGAAAGCCTACTCTATTTTTATCTTATACTCAAAAAGATGCTCCAATTGCCGATATAATGGAAGATCGACTAAAAAAAGCAACGAATGACGGAATTGAAATAAGTAGATATACAAGAGTGCCATATAAGACAAGTTTTAAATCATTTATGAATAGCATTCAAGAACATGATTTTGTATTATGCATTGTGAGTGGTAACTATCTACAATCTCAAGCATGTATGTATGAAGTGGGTGAAATTGTAAAAGATCACAATTTTCGAAAAAAATTGCTTTTTGTTGTTTTGTGTGAAAATGATAAAAAATATTATTTAGATAAGAAAGATGATTTTCTTGCTGCCAATATTTACGGAAGTGCCTTGAATCGTCTTAAGTATATTAAATTTTGGGAAAATAAATATAAGGAGTTGGACGAAGAATTGAAAAAGATTGATTCTTTAGAAGCCACAAGACACTTATCCAACGATTTATATGAAATTGGAAAAATATATAAAAATGATGTTGGTACATTCCTAGATTATTTGGCTCAAAATAATGGAAAAAATTTTGAAGAATTATATACATCTGATTTCGCTGATATAATTGATTGGATAAATCCTGAACTGATATCAAAACTATTTTGGAACTGCAAAGATTTTTCACAAGTTTTAAACATTGGAATACAGGAGATTTGTAAAATAACAGGAACTGACTATAATCAAATAGCTCTAGGAACAAAAATATCAAGTCATCAAACAGGTTTGGTAGTATTTGCTGATAATATTCCAAATCATAAACAAAATTACGAATTAGTTATTATGGATGGGATTATGGGAAAAGTTTATTCCACAGGTAATTCTATCAATATAAACAATACAGATAAAGAATCTGCATATTTTTGTGCAGTTGAAGAAACAAAATCTGAGCTGGTCGTTCCCATCCTGTACCAAGGAAATATTATTGGAGTTATTAATTCGGAATCGGAAGAGTACAATCATTATTCAAAAACAATTGAACGCAAAATTATTAATCTCGCAAGTGATTTAGCACTTGCTCTCAATCGTATTGGATATGTTTCAAATATGGCGAAAGACAAAATTCCTCGTATACATATAAAGTATTGAATAACAGTACATAAAGATAAATACTTTTGATGTTTGAAAAATATGATAAGAACTTTAGTAAAGTTCAAATCTCTAACACAAAAGTGCGAAAATATCTTTTTTATAGCCCACTGCCAACGTAAAGGACACCCAACAGGGTGTCCTTTTTGCGTTGGCTGCGGCACCGGCAGATTCTCACCTGGATTTTTGCGCACACCGTGCGCAAAAATCAGGTTCGCATTCCCCGCCCGAAGGTCGGAGAGCGGCTCGCGCAGCGAGACATTTTCCAGACGCAGGGCGTGGGAATTCTCGCCGCAGGCGAGTACCCTAGTGCCGCCAACAGGGTGTCCTTTTTGCGTTGGCTGAGGCACAAACGAACGAGGTCGAGGCGTTGCCTCAAATGATGTTGCAACAAGTTGCAAATGATGTGATGCTTCGCATCAACGATGTTGCGCTTCGCGCAAACAGCTGGCGAGTTCCGAGCGCCTTTTGTTGTTTTTTCTTCCCCCCAACCGCTTGCAAATTCTTTGGCGACGTGCTATAATGTAAATAGACCGATTGAAAGAAGGACACGGACATTGGCGACCAAGACCCTACGCAAAGATTTTACACAAGGAAACATTTCACGGCAGCTGCTGCTTTTTGCGCTGCCTTTTATGGCGTCCAATGCCATGCAGGTGCTGTACAGCGCCATTGACATGGTCATTGTGGGCAAGTTTGTCGGCACGGCGGGCATTGCTGCCGTATCGCAGTCCTCGCTTATCGTCAACTTTGCCACCATGGTCTGCCTCGGCTTTTCCAACGCGGGGCAGGTGCTGATCGCGCAAGCCCTGGGTGCGAACAAGAAAAAGGAAATGAGCCGCATTATGGGCACGCTGTTCGGCTTCGTGCTGGCACTTTCTCTGGTAATGTCCGGCGTCATTTTGCTGTTCCATCAGCCCATACTGACCTTGGTCAACATTCCCGACGAGGCGCACGATATGGCTGTGGAATACATGGTCATTTGCGCCATTGGTCTGTTCTTTACGGCAGGGTATAACATGGTCTCCGCCGTGCTGCGCGGCATGGGAGACGCCAAGCGTCCGTTTATGTTCATTGCCATTGCGTCTGTCACCAATTTGGTGCTTGACCTGCTCTTTACGGGTTGGCTTGGCTGGGGCGTTGCGGGTGCTGCGTGGGCAACCATTATCGGGCAGGGCGTGTCGTTTATCTTCTCGATTTTCTACCTCTACCGCAAAAAAGAGGCGTTCGGCTTTGATTTTGCAAAGGAGAACTTCATTCCCGACCTCAAATACGTTGGCATGATCGCCAAGCAAGGCGTGCCCATGGCGATCCAGTCGGGCTTTATCAATCTTTCCATGATCGTGGTCAGCGCGCAGATCAATAATATCGGCGTTGTGGAATGCGCGGCGTTTGGCGTTGGCGTGCGTATTGACGACGTCATCAACAAGATCTCGCAGGGCATTCAGTATGCCGCCATGCCCATGGTCAGCCAGAATATCGGCGCGGGCGATCAGAAACGCGCCGAGAAGGTGGTGCATTGGGCATGGATCTATTCATTTGCGCTGACGGTGTTGTTCGTGACCGTATACGTGCTGTTCGGCAAGCAGCTCTTTATACTGTTTGACCCCGATAACCCCGCCGTGCACGCCATGTCGGGCGAGTTTATCCGCGCGATCCTTTGGATGTTCCCGGCATTTGCCATCATGCGTGGCAGCGGTGCGTTTATCCAAGGTCTTGGGCACGCCAAGCTATGCATGGTGCTGGCACTTTTGGACGGCGTGGTGTTGCGTATCGGGCTTTCGTGGCTGTTCGGTATCGGCTTTGGCTGGGGCTTTTTCGGCTTCGTGCTGGGCTACGGTCTTGCCCCCTACGGCTATGCCATTCCCAGCCTTGTCTATTTTCTCTCGGGAAAATGGAAAAAGCGCAGAACCCTGGCAGAAGAGATGTGAATATCATACAAAACAACCGCGGAGTCCGCGGTTGTTTTGCATTTTGGATCAAGGCTGCGTTTGGTCGGGTTGCTCCTTTTGAGGCTTTTCGGTGCGGATGACGCGTCCCGTATCAAATTCAATGCCGCCAAAGAAGGTCTTGTCGTATGTGTGCGTTTCTTCATTGTAGTCATACAACCAACCGTAGAGGGTATCTTCGATCACAACAAAGTTTTCAACAAAGTCGATCTGATCATTGCTGTATAGTTTTTTGGAGTTTTCTCCGTTTAGATCGCATTGATATATTGCATCCTCAAACAGGCAGATCATGACCTTGTCGGGATGCTCTTTGTAATTATCGGGGATGTAGATATGGCGAAGCTCAAAGGGCACGTAATAGATCGCGTTATCTGCTAAATAGAAATTGCTCAGCGGTTGATCCAGTATTTGCTGTACTTCCTTTGTTGTCAGATCAATGCAGAGCAAAAAGTTGAGAGGATAGTTCTGCTGCGTGTAATCCGAATGCTTGGTCGTTGTACTGGCAGCGAGAAAGTAGATCTTGCCGTCAAGGTAGTAGAGGTCTGTGTAAGGATTAGTAAACCCATTCTCGGTTAAACTATAAAGTTCGTAGACATCGCCGTTCTGTATGTCTGTGGTATAGAGCACACCGTTGTAATGGGTGACGATCTTGCCTGCTCCGACCATCTGTATGGTTTCCGAATCCTTGAGTTGTCGGATTGCTTGATCATGCTGCCCGTCCAGCGAGATTTTGCATAGCCAAAGATTGTAATCATTGGAGTTGTCAGCGTTCCCGCCCTCCCTGAGAATTTTTCGCGGATAATACCACCAACCATCTTCGACAAAGGAGAAGATCGTCACGGGATCTTCCGCCTCACTCATGGTTTTGATGGTGCCGCACTCTCCCGTTGCCATGTCCAGATAGGAGAGCAGGGTGCAGTGCGTGAACTGTTGAAAGCTGGAAAAATACACCTTTCCGTCGTACACACCCGCAAAATAATTGATCACACACTCCAAAGGACAACGGTTGCTATCGCAGTCGGGATCGGTACATGCGATGGTGAAGGTTTCGGTTGAGCGGTCAAAGCGGTAAATTTTACCCCAATCGGCGTATACGTAGTCACCATCAGCGGCAAATTGCACGTTTTTAACTGCGGTGGAATAGGGCTCGTTGCTTTGCGGGGCGTCGGAGTTGCAGCCCGTGTAGCATAACAGCACAAAAGCTGCGCAAAGACAGATTATGAGTGTTTTGAGTATTTTCATTGTGATTTCCTTTCTCTATAAGAAGTATTATTGGTTGCCGTTTACGTAGGCTTCATCGATCCACATAGCGGGGCGAACTCCATTTTTGCCGAATGTGTTGCCATAAGCACCGCACAGAACGGAAGCTCCACGTAGGGAGTACCAAGCGATGTCATAGGTCACTCTGTTCTCGTGCATGGGGTTGAAGGAAGTGTTATACACCCTTAAGCCCTGCGAGACAGCGTAGTCGGTCGCAATACCCATAACCATTTGCCAATCGATGACGACATCCTCCACGTCTTTTTTTGAAAGAGAGAATACGCGGTCGGTCACACCCTCCTCCAAAAGTGTATCGGCTATATATTGCTGCTCCTGCTTGTTAAATGCTGTGTCATAAAACTCGCCGTTCAAATAGGCGCGAAGCAAGGATGTTTCCCATGTCCTGTCATAATTACTCTCGGCATATCGATGGTAGGTCAAGACGTATTTGCTGACTAAAAAGTATTTTCCGTCCTTGTAGTCAATGACGTACCATTCGATCTCCTCAGGCCCGTTTTCAAGATTGTTATCCTGCTCAAAGCAACCGATCGTAACCGTCATACCGAGCGGGTAGGTCACCCATTTGGCTTTGGCATAGCCGTCACCAGGCCAAACGTAAATACCTCCGTCAGCATCGTATTCGCCAAGAAACCATCCTGCAAAGGTGTAGCCCTCTCTTTTGGGTACGGGGAGCTTCAACTTCTCGTTTGGGTAAGCCTTATACTCTGTGATATCGCATTTGCCGCCGTTGGCATCCAGATAAATCGTATATGTGATTTGCTCCCAACGCGCGGTCAGCGTGATATCCTCGTAGACCTTGTCATTTTCAAAATCCCATAAGCGCCAACCGCTCTCGTCCTCATACCACCATCCTGTAAAGACGTAGCCGGGGCGATAGATATCATCGGGCACAGAAACTGTGTCCTTTTTCTCCACCGTCTCGGTTTTGCTTCTGCCACCGTCGTAACCCGGAGAGAATGTGACCGTATATTCGGGTTTATCTGCAATGATAAATATCATCATTACGGCAAATATGATCACGGGGACGCTGTACGGTACCTGCCAGGGGAGCTTGATTTTTCTTTTTTTTCTATCCATATAAATCTCCTTTAGATAATATTACTTCGCCACTCTTATAGACGGCGTTTTTGTAAAAGCTTGTAAAGATTTGTAAAGGTTTTTTATGAAAGCTTGTAAAGGCGCCTCTTGTGTTCCGGTTGTCATTATGATATAATAAAAAAAATCATTTTTTTTACAAGGTTTGCAAAAAATGCCGTCTATAAGAGTGAGAGTTCCAAACAACACAGCCAAAGGAGGAGCATATGGGAAAGAAAAACCGCGAGTCGCTGCTCTCGGACGAGCAGATCATTGATCTGTACTTTGCCCGCGAGGAGCGCGCGATTGAGGAGACCGACAAAAAATATTGCCATTATCTGCACTCGGTTGCCTATAATATTCTTGCAAACGAGCAGGACACCGAGGAATGCCTGCAGGATACGTATCTGAGGACCTGGAACACCATCCCACCCGAGCGTCCGAACGTATTCCGCGCATTTTTGGCAAAGATCACGCGCAATCTCAGCTTAGACCGCTACGAGCACGAGCGCAGACAAAAGCGCGTCCCGACGGCGGGATGCGTGCCGCTTGACGAGGTGCAGGAGTTTCTGCCCGACGGCAGCGACATTGACCGTGATATGCAAGCAGAGCAGATCGGCAAGGTGATCACGGAGTATCTGGACGCGACGACCGACCGCCGCTTGTACATCTTCGTTTCTCGTTATTTCTTTGCGCTGACGCTGCCGCAGATCGCCAAAAGGCTTTCCTGCAGCCAGTCCTTGGTCAGCAAGGAACTTGCCGAGATCAAGCGCGAGCTGCGCATTCTTTTGGAAAAGGAGGGAGTGATTATATGATGCATGACAAATTGATCCGAGGAATTGGCGAGGTAGACGACCGCATTTTAGAGCGGTACCACGATATTGACACCCGCCTTGCGCGCAAGCATGCCCAAAAATCAATGGCTTTGCGCATGACGGCGATTGCAGCCTGTATGGCTGTGTTGCTTTGTGCCGCCCTGCCGCTTTCCATGATGACCAATCCCATGGGAAGAGCGGTGTTGAGGGGAGATTCCGAGGCACTGATGACAGAGCTTGAAAAGATTGAGGGCTTTTATGACTGGCAGGCAAAGACCGCGGAAAAGCTGGAAGAGACCCTGCCCGCGCCCATGTGGGAGCTGCTGCAGACCACGCCCGTGCTGGACGTGCTGACGCAGCCGCAGTTCAAGGGGATGACTCCCTTGGATTCCTTTGCCCAGGGTGAGCCTTACCGTCTGTATTTCCTTTCAAACGGTGACGGTACCTGCGCTTTGAAGTATATTACGACCAATTCCGCATATGAAGGGGATTTTGTGATCGAGATTCCCGAGACCGCGCCCAACGGTGATGTTGTGACCGCGATCGATCTCCCCGGAGTCAGCAGAAATGTGAAATGGAAAAACACGTTTCTGCCTTACGTTTTAACCCCTGCCACTATGGAATCCCTGCTGCAAACCGCAGAGGAAAACGGAATCAGTGAGTATGATCGCAGCATACTCATCGCGTATTATCTCAAGAAAACGGTTACGGGGCTTGAGGATGAGTACTTGCAGTATCTGATCGGTGCGTTTCCCATTACGGCTTTTGGCGACGTATACTTGCTGGATTACCAAGCGTCGGGATCCGAGTTGAATATACTCTATGAGCTTTTGTATACGTATTGCGACTGGAATGAGGAAAAGTACGAGCAAAGCGTGCAGGAGCTTATCAAGATGGCAAAGAAGAGCGGGAACAGAGAATTGGCAGAGCTTTGCCTGACCGTTTTTCGCGACGTCGATCTGCACAGGGTTACCGGCATTACCATTCCCGAGACCGTGACCTCGATCACCCCTCGTACGTGGTCGAGCTTCCCGAACTTGGAGAGCGTGACGGTTGCTGCGGAGCATCCGTCGCTGAAAATGATCGACGGCTGTCTGGTTGACACCGAGACGGGTACGCTGAAGCTGTATTTGCGAGAGGACGGCAAATTCCCGGCGGACGCGGATATTCGCATTTTGGAGTCTTACGCTTTCTCGATCTGCACGCTGCAGCCCATACTTGGCAAAGAGACCTCGCTGCACATTCCTGAGGGCGTACTGGAAATCAAGCAAAACTGCTTTGCAAGTGAGGCTCTGGCAAAGGCAGAGCAGACGGTCAATATCTATCTTCCCGCAAGCCTGCGCTTTATGGGCGGGGAAAGATTAATGTCCCTTGACTATTATCTGGTGATCTTCCATTATGCCGGCACGCAGGAGCAGTGGGAGAGCGAGATGACTTTCGGCGAGATGGGAAAGAAGGACTTTATCTATCTGCAAACGTCGGACGTCACGCAGCCGTTTAAGTTCTATTATTCAAAAAAATAAAGTCTTGTCTATGATCAAAACAGCCGCGGCGAATGGGTGATGTCCTTATCGGAGAAATTTTTTAAGGGGTATGGGGCATAGCCCTGTGCATTTGTTAAACAAATGCGAAACTTGCAATAAAAACAGAAGGGAGAGTCATGCGGAAGCAAAATTCCGTAAGACTCTCTCTTTTTCTGCTTTTTTAGTGATATTCTTTGCTTTCGCAAAGAGTGATATTATTGCTACCGCAATAGTGATATTGAAGCCTTGCGGCTTCAGTGGTATTCTATTCGCCATGAAGCTCGCGAAGCGGAATTTCGCCTTTGGCGAAATATCCACTCGGCGCGAGCCGAATATCACTGCGTAGCAATATCACTCGCCAAAGGCGAATAGAACTGGCATGATACTCCGATAAGAGTATCACGCCAATGGCGCAGCGCTTTTTTGCAGAAGCATTTAACAAATTAGTGTGGCATTCCCATCCCACCCGACAGTGTCGGCTCGTCAGCGTAAAAAGTCAATGAAATTTAATACATTCGGTTGACATATTCTTCATTATGGAGTAAAATAAATACAGTAAAATAAAGAGCTTGATGGAGATGCAAATGGGAACAGAGAAAAGATTTGAGAGAGAGGCAATGCTCATAGGCGAGGAAGGCGTGGCAAAGCTCGGGGAGAGCTGTGTGGCGCTTTTTGGTGTTGGCGGCGTTGGCAGCTATGCCGCAGAGGCACTGGCAAGATGTGGAGTGGGGAGGATAGTGCTTATCGACCACGACTGCGTTTCCGAGAGCAATATAAACCGTCAGCTCTGTGCCCTTAGCAGTACCGTGGGACTTCCCAAGGTATCTGTTGTGGCAGCGCGGCTCCGTGACATAAACCCACGCGCCGAGATAATAGAGCGACAGGAATTCTTTCTCCCCGAAAACTCACAGGAGTTTGATTTTTCAGAGTATGATTTCGTAATAGACGCAATAGACACAGTTTCGGGAAAGCTTGAGATAGCAAGACTTGCCGCCGAGAGCGGCACTCCAATGATAAGCTGTATGGGAACGGGCAATAAGCTTGACCCCACCGCATTCCGCGTGACCGACATTTCAAAGACCTCGGTCTGCCCCTTGGCGAGAGTTATGCGCCGAGAGCTAAAAAAAAGGGGAATAGACCACCTGAAAGTGCTTTATTCCGAGGAAGCGCCCATAAAGATAGCGGCAACCGCAGATGGCGGCAAGGTTCCTCCCGCAAGTATAGCCTTCGTTCCCTCTGTGGCAGGACTTATTGCCGCGGGCGAAGCGGTAAAGACGATACTTGGAAAATAAACTAGTTTTTATCTGTGTGTTTGAAATTTTAAAATTGTAGGGACAGGCGTCCTCGACTGTCCGGACAAACGATGGTTTTTTGCAT
>JAZNCE010000018.1:0-5583 GCA_045587385.1 Eubacteriales bacterium | reverse complement strand
GGACGGAGATATCCGTCTGTCGCCCAATGACATCAAGATGCTGTTGTCGGGTGAGATGAATACCGTAGTTATCGAAGACTGCCACTACGCAGCCTTTGAACTTTTGGATCAAGAAGTTGAAGCAATGCAAACGGACATCTTCGATGGCAACCTCATCCGCATGAAAACAGGCGGTTATGAAGAACCGGATTTTGAAATGACGATGTAACAAAAGCCAAGGATAACCTTGGCTACATACCACCTCCAAGTCGGTTGAAAAATTCACAATAATATGGTATAATATTTTTGTAAAAAACTTTTCTAAACCTATTGACTTGTTAGTACTCACAAGTAGTAAAATGAGAGTACAGGAGGTGAGAACGAATGTCCGAGAATTTCAAGCCGAAACCTTCGGGATGGGTAATGAAGCATTTCGGCATTACCCGTGGAAAACTGGACAAATACGATGAGCTCATAGCTCCGGAAACCAGATCTGACCAACAGTTCAATAAGAACAAATATCGGGAATATCGATATGAAGACATTGAACAAATGTGGTATATTCATATGCTATCCCAAATGGGAATGCAGATGAAAGAAATCAAAGAACTGGTCGGGCAAGACGAAATCGTATTTCGGAATGCAGTCATTCAGCGAATCGAAGATCTCGAAGCCGAAAAGCGACGTATCGAGGGAATGATCAGTATTGCAAAAATGTGCCGTGTGACTGGAAGAATACCTCTTCCTAAAGATTTTGCTTCTATCCCTTTTGCAGATTACCGAGAAGCAGTATTGCAGAAGTGGAGTAGTAACAACTCTTCTGAATCCAAATTGATGATGGCACTGGCTGATTATCAATTGGAGAATCAGAGTCCAACGCCTCACGCAGAGGAATTACTCTCCAAAATGACAGACGATGATTTTGAAGCATTTCAGCACATCAATTTGCTATCAATTGTTAAGATAGTTGCTTTGGAAGATCAACTTGCCCATCTCTATCCGCAAGAGGTGTCATCCAGCGAAGTCATGGCTGTTGTAGCGGAATATTGCGAATGTCTGCATAGCATCTACGGTGATTCCGAGTATACCGTCAAGCGTATAGCTGATCACATGTCATCCCAGTTTTATGATGGTGATAAATCCGTAGAAATACTAAATCGCTACGGAAAAGAAAAACAAGAATATATGGCGAGTGCCTTCGAGTATTTCGCCAAAAAGGATTAACCAATAAGGGTTTAGAAAAGGAGTTTACATATGGTTATTTACAAAACAAACGAATGGTCTGGCTACGGCAAGCAGAACTATTATTGGAATGAATATCGACTTGAAGGTAGCACGGTGTATAAGTACAAGTGCCATCGCCAAAAGATATTTGACGGACGCGAAAGCGAATGGAATGAGGACGAAGAAGTCGTTGAGTCTTGGGATATCAACGATCCCAATATGCCCGACTGGTTGAAAGATCATTTGAATTAAGAATTTTTGAAGATTTTACATTATTAACTTGAATCAATATACGATAAGCCTTATAATATAAGGGTAATACCATCAAGGAGGTGAAACCGTTGGCTAAGGAAAAGAAAATCGCACTCCAAGAGTTGGATGCGGCTACCGATGAATACGAGAAGGTAAGCAAAGAACTCAAAAGTAAATACAAGGATCTCGATGCCGTAACTGACAAATCCTTGGAGCTTATAGCATCGGTAGAAACCTTTGTAGAAACCATCCGCCATCGCCCATTATCGTTCCATGCAATTAAGCACAAGATATCACACACGGTTAAAAAATTTACCGGACGAAAAGAACTGGAACGCAAAGAACGTAACAGAGATATTAAAGCCGCGGCAGTAGCTGGCGGTGTAGCAGTAGCTGGTGGTGTCTCTATATTCGCCTTCATGCGTGATAAGTTCAAGAACAATATCATTCTTTGGATCATTGGTCTTGCGCTTTTTGTTTTCGTGCTTGCAGGATATGCGATATACCGTCTATGCAGCCGAGTACATACTGCAAAACAAGCATATGAACAAGCCCAAAAGCTCAAAGAAGAAACTCACCGTTTACTCCTTCTATTGAGCAAAGCCGATGCCACTGTAAAGAAAATCCAAATGCAGTTTGAAATCGTTGATCGCTATTTGATTGATCTCACGCCTTTCAAAGGTGAAACCTATAAGGCTATGCCATTGGAAAAGCAAAAAGATCTTGGCTCCCTATATAATAGCGCATTAACCCTCACAGAGTTTGTAAGCACTCAGATCGGATGACGCTATGAAAATAAAAGTATTAAAAAGTTCACAAGAACAGGCTACATCTGCTTGGATTGAGTATTTACGAGTCCTACGAGTAGAAGCCTTAATCGATAAATTATCGGCTCAAGATGTAAACTTGGAAAAGGCTCTCAAAGCACTGAATGAAATTAAAGAATTCATTGCTTCGCCCGAACATATATTAGGCTCCTTTCAGACTAAACATGGTGAGGTAGCAGAGCATATGCAAGTGGGTTTTGTTAATGCTGAGCAGTTGATCCAAGGAAAAGCCCCCACGCACACTTTCGAAGGTGTTGGCAGACTTGCAATGGAAGATTATCTTCGTGACGGAAAGATGATCCAATCCAAGTTTTATAACGGCGTAAAAGGTACTTTTCAAGCCGTTTGCAAGCACTTTGGTGACTACCCCCAGTACATAGGAGAAGGGGGAACATATGATATTCCCAAGGACCAATACGAACAGTTAATGGACATTTACCACAGGGGTGAAACCCTCAGATCAAGCCTCCATACTTCCGAAGAAACGCTGTTTAAGAATATGAAAGCATGGGAAGCCGAAAATGGTGTCAGCATCAAGGAAGTGGTAAAACCTGCTGTTGTCGGCTATGACGAGGTGCAGCTTGGTGTTGCAGACAAAACCATAGATGCTGAACAAGGCAAAGTGAAGGATATGGATGAACGAATTCGTGGAGAAGCACGTGATGCCGCTAAGCCCACTTTGCAAGAAGGTGTTAAGGCAACGGTCGCTGGTGCAGCCTTGGAAGGTGCAATGACCTTTGCTATTAAGGTGATTCAGATCAGAAAAAGCGGAAAGAAATTCTCCGAGTTTACTGAAGAAGATTGGAAGTCAGTTGGTGTTGATACTGCCATCGGAACTGGCAAGGGTGCAATTCGTGGTGCTACGGTCTATACATTAACAAGCTTCACACCTGTTCCGTCACCGATAGCAAGTGCGATGGTTACCGCTTCCTTCGGAATGGTTGCACAGGCAAGAAAGCTACATAACGGAGATATTGATAAAGAAGAATTTCTTGATAACACTGAAATTCTTTGCTTGGATGTTGCCGTGAGTGCCTTGTCCTCAATGCTGGGCGAAGTACTGATTCCAATTCCGATTTTAGGTACGCTGATTGGTAATACCGTTGGAATGTTTATGCTTGAAATCTCCAAGGTCTATTTGGGAAAAGCAGAGCAAAAACTCATTGAAAAGTATCGCGCACAGTATATGGCGGTTGTCAAAAAGCTGGATGAGGAATACCAATCGTATGTCATTTCCCTTAATGCTGAAATCGAACAGTACAGTTCACTTGTTGCGTTGGCTTTCGATGGAGATGCAAATACAAGGTTTGAACTGACCGTAGATGTTGCCCAATTTGCAGGGGTTGATACCTCAAAGATACTCAAAACTGATGAGGAACGTGATGCGTTTTTCTCAACAAGTGACTGCAACTAATACATAGATTCGTTTGCAAGCATGGAGTAGCACCCCGGAAGATAGCGGTCAAGTGCAACTCCCATCTTCGCCAAGGGATAAGTCTATCCTAAAATTTCAAACCCCGGATTGAAAGGGCTCAAGATTTTTGACTACACAAGTGTAGACTAAAATCTTGAGCCTTTTCTCATTTTCATAAATTCACACGCTCAAAGAACTCCGTCTCAACTTGGGACGGAGTTTTCATGTTCAATGTTCGGTGCATGCGAACCTCGTTGTAATATTGAATGTACTCGTCAAGCACAACTGCAAGCTCGGCGGCAGAATCGTAAATGTGATAATAAATCGCCTCCTTTTTCAGGGTATTGAAGAAAGACTCGCAAACAGAATTATCGTATGGGTAACCTGGCGCTGAAAAGGACTGTCTGCATTGCAATTCTTCTAAATGCGTGCGGAAAGCATATGACGTATACTGCGCCCCCTGATCGCTGTGAAAAATCAGATTTTCAGGTCTCCCACGTTCTTCGAACGCCTCATCGAATGTATTCAATGTAAGTACGGTATCAATGGTGTCTGAAATACCGTATGATAAAAACTTTCTCGAAAACAAGTCTATGATTACGCAAACAAACATGTATCGCTCTTCTACTTTCACGTAGGTAATATCACTTGCCCATATCGTATTAGGCGCACTCGGATTGAATTCTCCGTGAACAAGATTGCGAAATTTATTTCGTGACAATGACTTTTTATGTTCAAGCGTGTACGGTGCCATCTTTACTTGAAGCCCCATTTCCTTCATCAATCGACTGATGCGCATTTTGCTAACTTGACATCCACGTTCTTGTAGTTTGTATTTTATCGGGTTTCGTCCAAACCGTTCATTGCTTTGATAAAAGATTTCCCGAATCAACACACTAAGTTCTTTGTCTGCAAGTTCATATCGGCTTGGCAGATTGCCTTTCTTTTTTCGATTGTAATATGTACCTCGCGGTAGTTGCAACGCTTCACACAAAACGTGAATCGAATATTTGCCTTCCAACCGCTTGATCTCGGCAACTTTTTCGGTGATAGAAGCGGTAACTCCGCAACGCAGCTCCTTGGATGCTTCTACGATCTTGTTTAGCTTATCAAGATGTGCTTTGGCTTTATGACCGGCATCGGTAGGTTTCTTCGAAACACGGAAAAAGTGATTCTCCTCATATTTCTTTTTCCATTTGAAAAGAGTGCTACGGGCAATCCCGTATTTTTCAAGAGTTGCATCAATATTTCGGTGCATTTTGTAGTGCTTGATAACCTCGATTTTGAAATTGTCGGGATAATAGATTTTTGGCATGGTAGCCCCCTGTTATATAAAGATTTCGACAAAAGACGAATCATCATTATACCACGAATTTGTTATGAGTATATATACGAAAGTACGAGCCGTGGATCAAACAAACCAATAGCCCTCATTTTTTCTGAAATGAGGGCTATTTATATTAAGAATATAAAAGCCTATATCGACGATACGTTGCGAAATCCATAGAGGTAACACCCGATATGCTGAAAACTGGGCTGTTCAAACGCTTTATTCGTGCGGTGGTCAGAAAATTTGCTCAATGCTGTAAAAACTCGTTTTTATAACATTGCGGCAAGTCTTTAGGTCGATTTAGATCCGACCGAGAAAAAACGAAAAAGCACTTGACAAATGACAAAAATCATGTTACAATATGTAGCGTGCTACACACGATAGCGGAGGTTGGTGCAATGCTGAAAAGAGATATAGGTTATCTGATCAAAAACATCAATGACAAGTTAAAAGCCAAAGCCGATGCAGACTTCAAGCGTTATAATCTCACTTTGTCGCAAAGCCGTGTGCTCACCTTTCTACACTTCAATGGCGGGCAAGCCACGCAGAAAGAGATC
>JAZNCE010000017.1:0-23821 GCA_045587385.1 Eubacteriales bacterium | reverse complement strand
GATAATGGACATATCGAAGACATCAACCCCTTAGCTCCCAGAATTTTTATTACCCGTAATAGTGGACAGACATGGCAGAATGCAAATACGGTCATTGTCCCTGCAGGACTTGAAAGCTACAGGGCCGATGTGGAATACCTTGAACACATAAATGGAGGGTATCGAATGCTGGTTCGCTATTGCCACAATGCTGTCGGAGAAGATTTTACATCTCAGGATGTTTATTATTTTTCAACTGATTTGATTAATTGGAAAATAGAAGAATAAATATTCTTGAATTTGGGTCAGAACCATACACTATTAATTACTGTTCCTTAAAGCTTCAATTGCATCAAGAATTGAGTCCGCTCTATATGTGACAATTGAATCGTCAGCGTTAACAAAATTTATGTGAATACTATAATTGGGATTTTTAGCCGAATAATCAAGAAGAGGTTTCAAATATAATGGACTTGAGGCAAAAGTTTCTGCCAGTTCTCCAAACGCATTTCCGATGTTATAGCATGCAGTGACCCAGGAAATAGGTTTCGTTACGCAATCAAATGCCTCGCCCCAATCCACATCTAAGACCTCATCAATCTTTTCATTCACACACTCTTTAACGATTTCATCAACACAAGCCGCCAGGTTATCGGTAAACATAGCTTCACACAAACGACGAGACATGTTGTAGGCCTTGTGAAATAATTCTACCGATTTCAGTATTTTTTTATATTTGGACAAATTAGGAATCTTTAAAACTTCTTCTGCAATAACTAAAACAACATCAATTGCTACCAATTTGGTAGTCCCATCATAGATAGGGTGGGTCCCGAACAGCAACTCTGATTCGGAAAGATATTGTTCAAGAGGTTTAGAACTAATTTCATTTTCAGTTACCTTTTCCCACTTAGAGGTAATATCATTACGAAGATAATAATCTGGTTCTTTATTGAATAGCATACTAAAAATGCGATTTTTATATGCAATTCGGACCATGTTTTTTTCTTCAGCGGTAGCATTAACAAGCTTATTGGCTATTCGGGTTGCATGAGCTTGTACATATGCTGAGAGCCCGTGGGGGTCTAAACCATATATCAGTTGCATTTCTTCATCAGAAAACTCAATATCTCCCTGAGGATCTTCTAAAGGTCCATCTTCCCAAATCGTTTCGTACATATTTTTTTCTAAGCGGCTTTGTAATAGCTCATATACCAACGAATTGGTGGATGTAAATTCCCAATTAATATAGTCTTCATGAATAAAGCGCCATGTTCTACCAGTATTCTCGAACGTAACTGTGTTATAAACAGCAGGCACATCGAAGTCTTCTATGTTTTCAATTACCTGCACAATTGTAGCCTTTTCTCGAGTGTCTACAATAACTTTACAAACATCAGTATTTTCGCAATTCTCATTATCGGCAGGCTTTGCTTTAATTAGTGCAACTCCGTCCAAATTCTTTGTTGTAATTCTGGCGGTATTGCTGGAATGCTTTTCCACTTCTGCCACATCGGGATTGGAACTTTCCCATATGACATTTCTATTAGTTGCATCAAGGGGAAGAACTGATGCAGAAATAAGACTCGAGTCATTATGTCGCATCACTTTAACTTTCCCATGAATTTCAACTCCTGTAGATTGAATCGGAGTTACCACATTCACTCCACAACAATCAGTAATAGCATATTCGTCTTTAGCAGTTGCAATAACTACAGCATTTCCTAATTTGTTACCTTTGATCGAAGCCTGATATCCATTAGGTGTAAGTGTGATAACCGTGGGATCAGTGCAACGCCAAAAAATCTCCCTACCCACCGCCGTTTCCGGTCTAACATTAGCGATCAAAACATCTTCTTGGTCGCAGCCGATATTACGATGCGTACTTTCCAACCAGATTTCTTCAATCATAGCAGGAACCACTTCAACAACAATTCCGGCTCTGCTACCATTAGTAGCTTGCGCGTAGATCTTGGTTCTTCCAAGGCTTACGCCACTGATATAGCCCGTCTCCGGATTCACGGTGGCGATACCGGGATCATTACTATACCATTCAATGTGCTGATCTGTCGCGTCACACGGATAAACAGCTGCGTTCGCCTCGCAGTTGACGCTACCCAAGAAAACAGTTATCTTACTCGGGCATGCATCTACATGATGAACATCAATCATAATAATTTTCCTCCAATCATTCATTAGTACAGATGTTCAATAATGATTTCTTCATTTTGCACCAAATCAATATTGAACATAGTGTGTTTGTCGTTGTCATCATAAATCGGATGACATTCATTTCCGTATTGCCAGATAGCAATATCTTTTCTTTTTACCCCTGAGGGCGCAAACGGCTTCCACTCATCCGGATGAAGCAAGTGTGTAGTTGTCATTCGCTCGTACTCAGGAAGAATCGGGGCAGTTGCCCAAATAAAGCATTGGCTGAAAACTTCCTTGTACATCTGCATGCCTCTGCTGAATTCTCGATCAAAATCATACTTAGCATCTGTATTTGCTTTAAACCCGGGAACATATCTGGCAGCAATCAAAGTTTCAGCGTATCCGAACAAAAACTCTGTTGTAATTTTTTGCTGTTTATCAAGATCCAAAAAAACAATTCTTCCCATGGGAATTGAAAGTTCTTTTGCTCTTAACGCAGCTTCTTCACTGCATCCTTTCCCCTGCAAATATGTCACTGTTTCACCATCCGGCGAATAGATCGGCGCAATTTTGCACACCTTTTCTTTCAGAAAGGCAATTTCGTCGCGGGTCAATGCGTCTTCTCCCGCAATGTTGCGTCCCCAAAAGGCAGGGTAAATCTTATTGCGCCGAACCCATTCAAACATATCAAGATTGTTTTGAAGAAGTGTATTTGCCGGAGTAGTCGAGTCAACACCAAATAAGAGTTTGGAAGAAGCCCCGTCGCGCCTCAAGCAATTACACCGCTTCGAATTCTTACACGCCATGTTTATCACCTCTTTCTTTTATTTTGTAGTCTGCAGCTATGTATATTAGTATAGAGGCTAATTTGGACAAAGTGTGTCCTCAATGAACATAAGAAGAAAATTTCTCATTTTACTCTCCATATAACAAAAACGAGGTTCAAGTTGAACCCCGTTTTTGTTTGCTTCCCTGCAGCCGGCAGTACCAATTTCTTGGCACAAGGGAAGCAATAAATTATATTGATCAAACAATGTCTAGCCAAACATTGTTTCCAAAAAGATTGCGATCAGTCCGCCGGAAAGCGCAGAAATGATCGCTGTCACGATCTGAGAAAGTCGCGCTCGCGGCTGTCTTTCCATGTCATCAATCTTTTTTTCGTGGCGAGCCAAATGCGTATTGGCATGCTTGAGCTCGGTGGTAAGCGTGACAAGCGTTTCATTCATCGTATGTATTTCCGATTGAACAGCTTTCAAATCGGATACGTCTTTCTTCAGATTTTTGATCTGCTGCTCGTGCCGCTCCAAAACAATCTGTGCATCTTCCATCTGATCACCCCTTTCTTTTATGGTGACCGGCTGCACTCTTATCTTAACAGTTAAAGATGACAAAGAATGTCATGGTTAAACAATCTCGGTGTATCATTAGAACTTATTCAGAACATATCACAGATTTATGATGTCACTATCACTCTGATTTGGGAAGTCACATTGCTACCATCTGCAGCTTGGGCAATCATATTTGTTTCGCCCTCTCGTATCGCGAACACCAACCCCGAATATTGATTGACGCGGGCAATATTTGTGTCTTCACTATACCAAATGATGCTTTTACAAGTGGCGTTGTCCGGTTTAGCAAAAGCCTCCAAAACCTCTTCTTCGCCAACCTTCAGTGCTAATCGACTTGGAACAATTTCAATATTGGTCACATGATTCATAACAATCTCCTTTTAATACATGTATTTAATCATTTCGCTGACATCGTGAATCAAGTCTACATTGAACACTGTCATATTATTGCTATCATCAGGGATTGGATGACAATCCCTTCCATATTGCCAGATAGCAATGTCGCTTCTTGTCGTGCCCGAGGGAGCAAACGGTTTCCATTCGTCGGGATGGAACAAATGTGTTGTTGTGATGCCCTCATATCCAGGAATAATTGGAGCAGTCGCCCACAGCAAGCATTTGCTAAACGTTTCCCTATCTACTTGCAATCCCCTGCTAAATTCTCGATCAAAATCATAATTCGCGTCAGTATTCGCCTTAAATCCGGGAATATATCCTTCAGACAGCATAACGGTAGCATATCCCTGTAAGTAATCGGTTGTCACCTTTTGCATCGTGTCAATTTGCATAAAAATGGCCGTCCCTTCAGGAATTCCAAGTTCTTGTGCTTTCAAGATGGCTTTTGCCCCAAAGATAAGTCCTTGCAAAGCTGTTTCCATTTCTCCTGTCGCCATGCAGAAAGGAGCAATTTTACACGCACTTTCACGCAGATACGCAATTTCGTCTTGGGTCAAGGCTCCCTCTCCCAAAATATTGCGCCCCCAAAAAGCAGGATAGTTCTTGTTCCTGTGAACCCATTCAAATAACTTCAAGTTGTTTTGCAAAAGCACATTGGCAGGAATGACAGAGTCCACACCGAACAACAATCGATTTGTTCTATTGAGTTCCCCGACCTCTGGCGAATATTCATATTTCTCTGCTCTCTTATGTTGCATTTGTGTCACCTCTTTCTTAATACGATAAACTACTACTATATGTATCAATATACATGATAATTCGGACACAAGATGTCCTATTAATTCGGAGTTCCAAATAGATCGGATCCCTATGATAAGTTGTGCAAAAATAATACCGCATCTTTATTATTAGTCATAACTAAAATCATACAAAAAAGAGTGCCACCGTAGCGACACTCTTATAAAAGTTTAAGTTGTTTAGAAGCAAAGTATAATATTTATAATTTAAGCCCTTTATCTATAAGCTTATCATTCATAAATTCAACAGCTTCATTATTATACGTAAAATAGATGATGTTTTTTTCTTTCAGTACTTCTTCAAAGCTTTTGCATTCTATTTTACTATCAGAAACAAGAAGGTATGCATATCCGTTGGGACGGGTCAAAACTTGCACATCTTGCACATCTTCCCAATTTATAAATTGCGCTTTACTTTTTCTGAAAATCGTTTTTCTGATGCCTGTTTCGTCTAAGTGTATTTTAGCCATAAGTCTGGGATAAAGCAAGATTGGCAAACCAACTGATCCACCATATAGGAGAATCACCAATATCCACCACTCAAAAGAAGCATCATAGGAAATCACTATGAAGTAAATAAGGCTTAAGGTCATCCCCCACATTAAACAAGTAGTCATAATAAACAATGGCAAAGCTGTGTAGAATGTTAATTCTTTTTTCATTTAGATATCTCCTTATTAAATTGTTAATAACTTACTAAAGGTCGACTAGCAGTAGTAGGCTTTAACATTGTTGATCCGATCGCATATTTAGTCAAAGAGGCAACGCCATCAACCGAACCATACGTGATACCAAAAATCACAGAAGCTATTGTATTAGCCGCATCAAACGACATAAATTCAACAAATCTGCTCCCAAAAGTTTTTCCCAATAAAGCGGGATTAAAACTATCAGACATGTACAAATTCATACTGCCCATTGTCACTACACAAATCAAAGAGTTAACCACGCCTGCAAAAATTACATCTCCAACATTAATGTTTATATTCCCGCTTGCACGGTATGAAGATATGGATTGATTTACAATGTTTCCACCTGCTCCAGCAGCGAATCCCAATGTAGCACAAGCAAGTACTCCGAAGCCGCCTCCAATTGCCATACCAACACCAACAGCTAATGAAGATAACGCTCCCGTGACAAAGCCTCCCCAAAAGGCAGCGCCTACATCTCCATCAGTTAAATAAGCGGTTCCAGCGGAGATTCCGCCGGAGATTAGCCCTCCAATGATCGCAGCAGAAATTAATCCAACAATAAGTAAAGTAGCCGAATGTCCGCTCGGGTCGGCATAGTTGACAGGATCGTTATGACAGTAGCAATACAGATTCAGGCCATTAACGCTACCAGGATCCAGATAACTGGTATCGTCCGGCGAAATAAATCTGCGCCACTCGGGGTTGTAATAGCACGCATTGAGATAATACAAACTGGTTTCACTGTCACAGTAATCACTCAAACGACAATCTCTTTCCTATGTAACACGTGCAACAAGGAACGGTTCTCTGTTACCTCAAGAATTTTTCGTTTGCGCATCACAGGCGCCAACCCTCGCAACTGGGCGAATGTAACACGGAACCGCCCGATTACATTCAGGTCGCCACAGGCAAACACGAATCAATTCAGCTTCAGGTTGGATAACTGTGTTTTTATTCTTCTGTACTGTGATTTTTCCACAAATGAAATTCTGAAAAATTTATATTCTATCTTTTCATTGCAGTTATGCTTATAATTGATGATAAACGTCATTCCAAGATTGCCGTTGAGCTCGACATCCACCGAACTGACATTGCTCAGGACACGTTGTCTTTTTTCTTTGCTTGAAAGCCCCGTAACAACTGTCAGAGTGTTACGTTTCTTATCAACAAACACTCCTAACGAATACGTCCATATTAGCCAAACAATCACAAAGCAAACCGAGACTGCTAGCAGAAACAGATTGAAAAAACGAAAGTCGCTTCTAAGGATTTCAACCATGCCAAAAACCAAAAATGAACAAGATATCAAAAAAAATACTCTGAGTAATCTTCCAAACAAATATATTCTTTTCATAATTAAGAGAACCATACCTCCTTTTGTTTATCCCACCAATTATCAAGTGCATTTGATGCAACTGCAATGAGTACCGTGCCTGCTACAATCCCAATAACGACAACCGCGGCTCCTATTGCCATTGCGCCAGCAAATCCAATAGTAACTCCTCCGATTGTAGCCCCCAAGGCATATCCTGCAACCGTTGTGCCCAAAGCAACAGAGCCTTTTGTTACTAATGCACCAGCACCATATGACAAAGCAGAGGTGACCCCTATATATCCGACATCGGCGCCAAAACTTGCCCATTTCTGTCCAGTAGTTAAATTGGAATTGTTGAAACTATCATATGCACTTACGGCTATATCTAATCCAATTCCAATTCCAAGCAACCAATTAGAATAATTCGACAGCTTCAACTGTAGTCCGTTGAATTTTGCAATACCTGCATAATTTAGCAACCCATCTAGCGAACCCACCAAGTAGGACGACACTTTATCCACAACTCCATGAGCTGAAGACAATCCCGAAACCAATCTGCCTACACAACCGGATCCGCTAATCGATAACGCCCCAATAAAAGAACCACTCGTACCAACATGCATTCTTTCCAAAGAACTAGCAGATGTAACTTGTGTTCCTCCTAATGATAAGATTGATTTATAATTCACTGGATCATTCCTACAATAAGCATACTGATTCAATCCATTGACGCTTTCGGGATCCAGATAAGTTGTATCATCGGGCGAGATAAATCTACGCCACTCGGGGTTGTAATAGCGCGCATTAAGGTAATATAGTCCAGTTTCTTGATCGTAGTAATAGCCTCTGTATCTGATCGGGTTGTTATTTGCTATATCGTAAACGCCAGAATAAAGAACGGTACAATTACCAAAGGCATCATATGCGTACTCTGCTTGCTTGGTTCCGTTCGTGTCGTAAATAGCAATAACGTCGCCCTGCAGGTTACGGTGATAATAGTAAGTACGTGCACCAGAGCCATCAAAACTATACACAAAACCAATCATTCCGTTCTCATCGTAAAGATAGGTCAGTTCACGGGTAAATGTCGATCCCACATCAGTGGTTTGAACACGAAATTCGCGAATCAGTCTACCACTGTAATCATAGTTATATTCTATGTTATATGTATAGGACCAATCCTCCGAGTCCGCGCCTTGTTGAACTGTATAATTTTTGGAGATCCTTTGACCGTAGGCGTTATATGCAAAAGTGCATTCTTCATATTGAGTGCCAGTTTGATCTTCAGTATCGGTCTTGATACCTACCAACTTACCCTTCTCCCACGTGTAGAGTTTGCCGTTGTACTTTTCAGGATACCAAATCGAGTCATCATTATACTTAATAGAGTGTCCATTGAAATTCGTCATGATATCCGGCCGAGTACCGCTGTACGAATACGTCGTTTCGGTATATTCCCCCTTAGGCGCCGAACACATACAGAAAGCATATTCTTTTACGTTAACAATATTACCAACCTCATTATACTGGTAAACAATAGTTTTGTCAAGAGCCTCATTATTCTCTTTAATAAGCTGACCAAACTGATCGTACTCGTAGGTTTTATAGTCATCTGTTCCGTCAGCGGAAGAATAAACAACAGATTTGATTCTCCCCATAGAATCATAGTAATAACGATTCTTGCCCAGGTTCTTATTAAACGCGGTCTCTTCAAGTCGTTTGACTCTGGTTTTGTCATAGATGTATTTCTTGGAGAACACCGAATCATTCATTGTGACCTGCTTTTCGCTCACTCTTTTGAAGGAGTCAATACCGTTCTGAGTTTTAACTACGGTTTCATCATCCAGCTTATAAATGTAATCTTCGACTGCATCAGCTTTTTCTGTATAGATGATAGCCCCACCAACAGACTTATGATTGGCAACATCGTAAGTATGAGTATATGATGTCAATCGATTGCCATCATCATAACAAAATTGTTCATCACTGATTTCCTTAGAAAAATCATCCGCTTGGGCAATAAGCACCCTGGTAAGACGTCCTTTGTCAACCGGTGTTCCATTTCCAAATTGTTCTGTATACTCATATCTTGAAATCTGATTTGTGCGATGGTCCTGAGTCATGACCAAACGTGCATTCGCGTTATCCCACGCGTCATCCAATTCACCGGCATTCTCATCAAAATAAGGATCATAACTATATATATTTGTCAACTCACCATTGACAGCAACCAGTCTCCCATACTTATCCCAAGTAACAGAATTAGCATACACTTGGTCTCTTTGAGAAGGATAATAACTGTCCAATTGTTCATTTTCAGAATGGTGCTGCTCAACCCACTGAGCATTTTTAGTAACACCTGATAGCGATCCTTTGTCATAGTAGAATTGGTATGTCAATCCGCCCGTTTTGACCTCGGAAAGATTTCCTTTCAAGTATGCAAATTCATTTGAACGTATATCCTGACCGTGGAAAGATCTCTTTAACTTCGCGCATCGGTCATCATCAAACTCGTCCACAACCATACTTCCATCAGGCATTCTTATATTTTTCACAACACCCCATACAGAATCAATTGTATATACGGTGGTATTATTGAATTCATCGACAACGGTAATAATTTGATCCCCGTTCGAATCAGTCGAATAACTGGTTGTTCTAGAATACAAACCCTCCACACATTCCGAAAGCACCAAGTCCTTATTCCTTTCACAGGTAGAAACAATACCTTCGTACTCCATTTTAATAATATCCAAATCATTATTGAAGGTTTGCGATGTAAGAACATTATACTCGTAATCCAGGACAGATTCGACCAGTAAACCGGACGAGACATCAAGTTTTCTGACAAATCTGCCTTGGGAAGAAAAAGAACCATCGTTGTTGGTTGTAGGAGTGTAGTGCGTATTTGCTAACCAGCAATCATTCAATTTGTAGCTCTTATCATTATACGTTACAATTATTTCGCAAGATGAATCTGTTACAAGTATAGTTTTTCCCATATTACAGTAAAACTCGTTTAAATGCACCCCTTTATATTGATTCAATTTGTATCTTAAAAGGTCTTGATAATATACACGTCCATATACTGAACTATTCCAGTCACAATTGCATGAAAATATTGCATTTTCGATAGGGATATAAGCATACCCAAGTTCATCACAGTATTCGTCCTCGGTAAGTAGAATATCATCAGATTCCGGTTCACTAGTTTCTTCTTCGGTTTCTTCCTCTTCAACAGGCTCATCTTCGTTGGGTTGTGACCCATCGGCTTCCGGCTCATCAATTTCAGGTTCACGAGTTTCTTCCTCGGTGCGTTCCTGTTCAATAGGCTCCTCTTCATTGGGTTCCGATTCATCGGGGTTCGGTTCCTCAGTCTCCGGTTCACGAGTTTCTTCCTCGGTGCGTTCCTCTTCAGTGGGCTCATCTTTTTTTGTTGCCTCCCCCTTAAAAAGCAAAATACTTTCTGAAATCGCTGCACAATAGCCATTATAGGTCTTAAAATACATAGGTTTGACAGCAATTCTCACGTCTTTTAATTCAAATGCATCTTGGCATACAGCGGATATCTTTATTATATTTGCATTGATTTTGAACATATATGCAAAGAAAACCCATTGGCCGTTCGAAACGCCCTCTACTTTAATAGTTCTAATTGTCTGCGTGCTTTCTTCTAAAATTTTGATATTTGCATCAGTAGCACTTTCTAATGAATTCGCCTGCTTGACCCATCCGGTCAAAAGGTAATACCCATGGATAGTATCAAATGAATTCTGTGAGACAGAATATCTCCAAGTCTTCGCGGATTCCGATTCTCTACTCAACGGTGTGCTATCGCCCCACCGAAGCTTTCCGATAGTATTACCATACCCGGTCTTATCTAAAGTGCTATAAATATTAACATCTCCTACAAATTTTTCAGTATTCTCAGTATTGCAATCCGTTCGAAACTGTTCGGCATCTGGAAAGACCTCATACGAATATAAAGGAGTAGAATCTTGATACTGTACTCTTGATGCAACTCCTCTTTTGTCAATGATTTCCACCCAAGAATACTTAGTCTTGTAACAAAGGTTGTCATCATTCGGGAATTTATATGTCATTGTATCAATGCTTTCCGCACCAATGCAATTTGACAAACATAGCGTCTTCCAATCAATTTTACTCAATACTGTAGAATAAGAAACAATGGCGGAATCCTCTGTTGAAATTGCCGTAGCAATATAATCCATTTCATGCGCACTCATAAGATTATAAGTAACTCCTGAGAAATGTACAATTTGCCAACCGGATTCAATAGGCGCCAAATTGATTGTTCTATCTTGGCAAGTGATTCTTTTAATTCGGTTATTAGTATCGTATTGAAGGGAAATTCTTAACTCTCCTCGATAATGAATACATCTTAAACGGTTATTAAGATATACATATTCCAGTATCAACGTCGAGTACTTATCGTACACAGCAATAAGATTTCCTTCCAAATCATACTCTTCCCTGCTGTAATCGCTGTTTTCCACAGTATAAGAGTTTTCGGTTGCCCTAAGAATTCGGAAAGAATCATCATCTAATGCATACACACCACCTGTACTGATCAACTCTGTGCATTTACCACTTTCATCTTGATATTTAATAGGAACCGAATTTTCAATTATCAATCTTTTGTGCAAATTCAGCTTATAACCCGCCGACAGATTAAACGGGTTGCTGTTCTCTGCTTTCATGCCATAATTGAACACAAGAGACAGGTTAACACTTCCATGGACATCTCCAAACGAAAACAGCGGCAGCTCATGAATATAGTTTGGAGTCGGCAGATCGAGCCGAATCTGTCCAACATCATAGTTTTTTACATTACTCATAAAAATTTCTCCTTTTCTGATTTTTGTTGCGCACAACTTACGTTATCTTCACATTGATCACTTGTGCTAATAACCAATGCTGACCTTAGTAAATCAAATCAACCACCTTCTTCATACAGTTGAAATCCTCAGTTAGCCAAACGCATAACGCTTGACATCACCGATGTAAGTATAGTCTACAAAATAACCCTGACAAAAGCTGTCAGGGTTATTCGTGTTTATTGTTATTCATTTGTATGGGAACAGCATTTTTAAATCACTATACCCGCCACCGCTAAAATCACGTTCTCAAAAGAGCTATATTATAATTTCCAAATAGAATAAAGCATGCAAAAAGGATGCCGCCGAAGCGACACCCTTTCAGGATCACCCGTTTGGGTATAATCTAATCAAGCCATGAGAAAACCAGGAACCATTGTATATTAGAATGTGCATTGTAATATAACATCAACTCATTGCCTGTACAATAGGACCGAACGAGGGAATAACAGTAACTCACATGGTGAAACCCTACGAATTGTTTTGACTCTAGTATTGTTATTTGCACACGCAATAGCAAACTGTCCTCACACCCTTTGGCTTCCACATAGTAAATTCCAAGCACAATCAGATGCTAAGTCTTTATTTGAAAACTCTTTTCTAACAAGATACCTGCCATATTCAAAATCTAACCACCGGGTGACCACATACTTACCTAAAATATTTTTTACTATTGTCACCGTAGCTCTGCGCATCTTGTCGTAATCGCAAGTTAAAAAAGTGCAAACATACAACCTCTCACTAATCTCTTTGTTTTCATGTACATGATCTAATAATTCATCATATGTCATATAAGGTTACCTCACGGATATTTAGATATAATTCCAAGTGCTAATAACTCTCTGATTGCTTGAGGCAGCAAATACTGCGTTCCCCCACCAGATTGACCAAACCAAGGTGCTGCGGTCCCTGCAGTTATTTCGAGAGATTGGTTTAAAACGTAAAGTTGGGGATTGTTCATATTGGGCAACTGCGCATATGGCAGTGATAAACTCATTGGAGACGTGTAATATGGAGCAACAAAAGACCCACTTGTACCACCGAAGCGTTGCAATATGGTACCACTAGGTAGTGTTATAGTTTCGGTGGAACCGCTAAAACCATTATTGGGCGGATAATAGCCAAGCCATGGTGCATTTACATGAATTGAATTTAGAAAATTATTAGCCATATATAGACCTGCAGCCCCTGGACCTCCCAGCATTAACGCCCAAGCTAACCCTTGTAGCCCCACATATACTTGAGTACAATTGGCGACAAAAGTACCTGCTAATAAAGATGCAGCTGCTAGTCCAAGTGCAGCTCCAATTCCGGCCCCACAAAGAGCATATCCAATATAGGTTCCAACAGAGCCATTAAACCAAATATCATCAGCAGCATAATCACTATACGCAGCCAAACCTAGACCGATTACCGCACAACAAATTGCTGTTGCGATAAAGAAGGCCATATGTCCGCCCGGATCGGCATAATTCACAGGATCATTATTACAGTAGCAATACAGATTCAAACCGTTAACGCTATCCGGATCAAGATAACTCGTATCATCCGGAGAAATAAACCTGCACCATTCGGGGCTATAGTAGCGCGCATTGAGATAATACAAACTGGTTTCACTATCACAGTAATCACCCGAACAACCGTCTCTTTTTCATGAACAAATTATATCATATATTCTATTCTAATGCAAGCCCTTAACGAAGTAATCCTGCAGTTGAGCAAGCAAAAATTGATTAAGATGTATAATATATCTTTATTTTTTGGCGAGTCTCCCCTGCATCCCTCTCCAAATGTCCCACTTCAATTCTATTAATTAAGAGCTTTATATTCGTTTTATTTATTCTACAAGCCAGCAGAATATGCTTGATATCATTTTTGACATTATTTAGATCCTCAAGTTGTGGAGTAATGCAAGCATGTTCCCTAACAGATATTCCCTGCACGAATTGATTCCGCATTCGGTATAAGGTTTCCAAATCTGCTTGACTCCCCTCCAAGTTTTTTGATCTGTAATAGGCTTTTATACTTTTATTAAGGGATGACAAATCCTGTTGAAGTCGAGCATGCCTTAATTCATTAGCCTTATCGTAAATCGTATTTAGAATCATTTTACACAACTCATCATATTGGCCTGATTGAAGCAATTCTGCAATGTGAAATTGAAATTGTTTTTGTACCTCGTCTAACAAATCATCATAATAAATGAAGTGGTGATGAGTGCAGCAATTGGGGTCCAATAAGTGCCTGTGACATCGAAGCAGAGGCTTTGTTTCATGCTTTAATTGTTTAGCTATAAGCTGTAATTCTTCTCCGCATTCTGCGCAAAAGGCAATTCCCTTAAAAATATTTTCATATTGGTGCTTTCTTTTGCAGCGATTAGACAGACGATGATTGACCGATTCAAATATTTCTCTGTCTATGATGGGCTCATGCTGATCGCGCACAATGATCTGATCTTCAAGAGGAATTCTAACATGTTCCTTGGTCTTATAATTCACAACTTCTACTTTATGGTTCACCATGTCACCGACATATATCGGATTTGTCAAGATAGCTTTAACAGTTTGATACGGCCACTTATAAAGTTGCTCTTGTTTTGCTACGTGTTTCACAAATCGCGTGTCGCCTGTCATTACCTTATGCACAGAGGGAGGCAAAACCTGTAATTTCTCCAGCATTCTGCTAATCTCGGAGTAATTGTATCCCTCATATGCAAGCTCAAAGATGTATTTTACCGTTTGCTCTACTTCCCGGTCGATTATCAAATGATTTTTGTTATCGGGATCAACTCTGTAACCGTAAGGCGCTTGCGCACTGATAAATAGTCCGTTCAGAGCACGTTGATGTTTCGCAGACTTGATTTTTCGAGAAAGATCCTTGGCATACATATCGTTCAGAATGTTTTTAAATGGGGCAATATCATTGTTATCATATAGCGTATCGATACCATCGTTGACTGCAATATATCTGATATGTTTTGTTGCAAAATAAATGTCTATGTAGTATCCTGTTTGAATATAGTCTCGACCAAGTCGGCTAAGATCTTTCGTTATCAAAATATCGAATTTTCCGGCTTCAAGGTCCTGAAGCAATCTGTTAAAGGAAGGCCTGTTAAAATTGAGTCCGGAATAGCCGTCGTCAACATAGATGTCGAATATTTCAAAATTTTGCTCCAAACAATATTTTGTTAACATCATCTTTTGAGTTTCTATGCTCACACTGTCACCACATTGCTCGTCATCCTTACTTAATCTGCAATAAATGGCAGCAAGTTTTTTCTCACTCATTATTCGAGTTCTCCTCTCCAATTGACACATTCTCAGAAAAGGTTTGTATGTAGTCAGAATAGTCTTTATTAAGATTTAAAACTTGCAATATAGCCGCGGTAATTGATGTCTTGTTTAAATATACGGTTTCTATTTCTCTCTTTATTTTCATTGATGTTCTCCCAGAATACTATAAATGTAAGGGAGATTATATCATTTAACCCTGACAATTCCTGTCATAGATAAAAACTTTTCTTGTTGTCATATAAATTGCATAATAAACCCCCGCATCCGAAAGTCTCCAATCGGATGCGGGGGTACTGGGATTCAGCACAACCAAATATACACCTTCCATTATGTATGCAATAGTTTATCGAACGTAATTGGCCGTTGTTTCAAATCTTATTATATCTGTCAACAACCTTTTCCCAATCCATATAAAACAAAAATAATCTTTAGTAATCAAATCGACAAGCTAAATATAGATCAACACATTCATGGAGAAAATCTACCTGGTTTTGATTATAAGTAATTTGCTATTATCCTATTATATATTTAGTTGATCCATAATCCAGTTCAAGTCTTTTATAAAGTCTTCATCTTGCCAAGAAAAGAACTTATATCTTTCTTTCTTATCAACCAAGATTAACATAGTAGCAGTTGTTAAGCAGCTATCATCAAAAATTTTCACCAATTCACCATTTTTATCACAAACAGATAAACTCAGATAAAAATTATTATCATTCACATCCTTGGCTTTTCCAAAATTTAATTCAAGATTGAACTCATGAGATTTAACTAATTCATTCAACGTTGAATATATGGAACTACTTATAAATCTATTAATCTCCGTTGCACAATAAAACTTCAACGTGTTTTCCACACTTGCTTCCATAAACCCCTCCGTCGCTATTATTTCCCTATTACTCTTCTTAGTAATAAATCCCATCTGATTTTATGCCCAATTCTACCTGTTACCGGATTTATTTTGTTTAATTGCCAATGAACAGGATGACCATTATGTGCTGGATGTATACATAATGTTTTAACTCTTATGTTGCCATTTGGAACTTTTTGAGTAAATTTAATTCCATAATAATTGTCAACTCTACCGATTTTTTGAATCGAATTAATATTAAAAGAATACGCAAAACTTGAAGCAAATGTTCCTAAAGTTGCTAAACCCGCTATGGCAATCATCAAACCGTTGTACCAATCTTCACTCATACCTGCATCTAACATCCAGTTGCTTCCGAAAAACGCTTCTTGATACTCTGCTGAAGCAAACAAAGCAGTTCCTGCACCTGCAACCATAGTTCCTATGCCTATCCCGGTTGCCAACGCTCCAGTTGTCGCAAAAGCCGCCAAACCGCCGGAGATCAATGCCGGTATTGCTACCATGGTTAATCCAATAGCAGTCATTAAATTATTATCAGAAGCTACTCCACCAATAGTTAATCCCATTCCAACCAAGGCTGTTAAACCTAGAATACAAGCCAAAACCGGGAAAAATCCGCTCGGATCAGCATAGTTCACCGGATCATTATTACAGTAGCAATACAGGTTCAATCCATTAACGCTATCGGGGGCCAGATAAGCCGTATCATCCGGCGAAATGAATCTGCGCCATTCGGGGCTGTAATAGCGCGCATTGAGATAATATAGACCTGTTTCATTGTCATAGTAGTATCTCGGGATCCGTGAATGAGTATAGATAAAAAATGTGCTGACATGATGTGATGCTATCACCTAACCAATAGCATCGCAAGATCAACACATTTATTATATCATACTTTCTTCAATTATACAATCCCTTTCGTCGCAATTATGAATGAATGTAATCAAATCAGTCGAGCAAATTGGACAAAGCCAACCAAAGATTTAATATAAGTTAATATCAGAGGCTTTGGGTAACCGTCCTGATACTCTTAGTAAGAATATCTTCAAAATAATAACTGACAGCACTTCCTATAGCTTCTTGTCCAAAGAATCTCATTGGTTCTCCGTTAACCCCTAGTGGCCATTCCGCCTCTTTTTGCCATTCCGGACATTCCCCATTCACTAGGTGAAATCGGTTTTTGAGCAACTGAAGCACTTGGTGCTTTCGCTCTTCCTTGCCAATTGTGCGAGGAACAGCACTTAGAATATCTTCAATAATACAAGATTCGTACACCTCCCTTCCGCCAATATATCTCGGAACCATCTCCAACTCATCAAAGAATGTGTTTTTTATACAATCAGTTATATGCAGCTCTTCTTGCGGGAACGCATCCTTCCACAATTCAATGAGTTCCAAATGCATGTAGTAATATAAACACAATTTGTGCCCTCTACAAAGTCTTCGCAAGGATTCTATCGATAATCTAATATCATATGCAAGTTCCTCTATAGTATGAGTGTTTTCGCCCATCGCTTTCTCAGTAATGCAACACTTATAAAGTTTCTTGCTAGGCAATACAATTGATTGTATCCATTCATAAAATGCACTATCCTGATCCAAAGTGTTCAAAAAGGTTTCGGGTTTGACTATCCCTTCAATAAAATTTTTCATATATTTCTTATGGTTCATATGTTGCCCCCCTATTATTCATGAATTGCTTTTATTGGCAATCGCGCTGTGAAGAATTTGTACTGTTTTTTCAAGGATCTGACGTTCGCAGGAATACACCTCCATCAGTTTGTTTTTAATAACAGGTAAAACAGAATCTCTTCTCTTTTGTCGGTGAGAGGCATACAACATGCGCATCTCGTTACTCTTTTGAACGACTACTGCATATTGTGTACTTAAAGAAGGCGCTAATCCTAACACCTCCTCTATTTTTTTAATGCGTTCATGCATAAAGGCTTTATGCTCCCAAACTACTCTGAAAATCCGCCAGTCCATTTTGTGATATTGTATTAGACCATGGTAAAGCCGATCAATATAGGCTGCAATATAGTCATGGACAACAATTCCCTCTACATCCTCCTTCCCAGAAAACGGATACTTTTCAAGAGAGGAATCCAAGTACTCAATAATGCATTCGTATACTCTATTAATATCAAACTCTACGTGTGCATCATAAGGTCTGACACCACACAAGGACCCATATATACCATGTTCGGTCATAGATCTCCTGCCTTTTTC
Source organism: Eubacteriales bacterium (assembly GCA_045587385.1). Classification (GTDB taxonomy): domain Bacteria; phylum Bacillota; class Clostridia; order Oscillospirales; family CAG-272; genus SVQP01. The sequence continues at coordinate 5,848 of JAZNCE010000017.1, read as the reverse complement.
AAAAGACTCTCGCGGAACCTCAAATCCCCTATATGTCCATTGGCTATCATAAGCGTACACATGATAAGTATCTTTTTCGAGATCATACCCATATATTAAACCATCATGGCAAAAGTGCCTCTTGCCACACCAGCTTTTTCCATCCATGTAATAGTCATCAATTCCATCGAAGTTTACATAATAGCCACTGTCCAACATCGTGCAAATCAGCTCGTGAATATGATTTTCAATGAATCTGGTAGGATGAATATACTTATCAAAACATGGCGTATCCAACCAAGAAGAATTAACAATATTCAGATGCGGAGAAGAAAATCCATACAAAAAAACCCTTTCGCATGTTAATGAAACAGAATGGTTCAAATACCAATTTCGGATACTTGGATTGCTCAAACTTACAGCTCCAATAATACCTTGAAAATGGTATGTACTATAAAACGGCTCTCCTAACGGCAGTATGGTTTTTGTGGGAGTCTGATATTGCTCCTTCCCTTTTTGCTTATCAGATATCAGCAGTTCATCAATCATATTACTCGTACTCATATTGTTTATCAACTCCTCTCTCGAGCAAATCAAATGAATTGTCTTTATAATAAAAACTAAAGTGTCCAAATAACGGACACTTTAGTCTATTTGCTACCTGCAAAAAGCTAATATTAAATGATCACATTGCAAAGACACCCACTTTAAAAAAGGTTCCTTGACTATTTACTCTTTGAACGGATCAAAAAAACTATCCACTCTCGTCTCAAAACCGTCCAGTTCCGTAAGTTTACATTCCCCCACCCGTGTGGTATAGTAATAGCAACCGCAGAGAAAGGAGGATGCAGGTATGCAGGAAATCAAGATCACTGGCAATAAAACGGGGCTTCGGGTATTGATCGACGAGCCACCGGATGTGGGGCAGCTCCACGATGACGATTTCAACGTGTGGGCTTCGGCTCTTGACTTGACGCTTTCAGAACACATACAGAACTACTATAAGTACAAGTCACGGGATAAGCCCAAAGGCAAAGAAGGTGTCGGTAAAAAGTGACACCTTCCCTCTCTGCCACATTTTCAGCTCCAAAACCCGTTGACAAATCCTCTCTTTCGTGGTATTATTCTTAACAGAACAGATTGTTCTTTTAATGCTCGGGTTGAGAGGTACGGATATGAGAAGATTCGACGAATCCAAACTGAATGACGTTTATCAATACATACGCGACTGTCATATCAACGAGAGAAGGTCGCCTACCTTCCGTGAGATCGGTGCGGCTTGCGGGATCGGCTCCACAAGCTGGGTATCCAAACTTATCGCAACGCTGGAGGAACGGGAGCTGATCGAGGTAGCCTATGTGGGCGGCAGAAGGATCATTTCCATCCCGGACAACCTGAACATAGGACAGACCAAGCACACCTCCATCATAGGTTCCTGTCCCTGCGGCACACCCTTGCTGGCGGTGGAGAACATCACCGCAACTGTGGCACTTCCTGTGGAGATCTTCGGCACAGAGGAACACTTCATTCTGCGGGCGAAGGGTCAGAGTATGATCAAGCGCGGTATCTTCGATGGAGATCTCATGGTGGTCAAGGTACAGAATACAGCCAACGTCGGTGAAGTAATCATCGCCCGCCTTAACCAAGAGGAAGTCACCGCTAAGGTGCTGGCATTTGCTGACGGTCGGCATTATCTGGAACCAGCCAATGACGAAGTAGACGAAAAAGGTAAGCCCATCTATCGGGACATTCACCCTGACGGCGAGTGGGATATCCTGGGCGTTGTGGATCACGTGATCCATGCACCGTAAATGGTGCTTTGAGTTAGCATCATCCAAGTACACTTGGACTTGGAAAGATATACACGGCGTGAAAGAAGATAAGCCGAGCCGATGTGTGGTGCTTTCCACTCCCACAATAGGCGGTTTATCCGTTTCTCCTCTGATCATGCCGAGGAAAAACAGGAGGTTTTCAACCATGGAAGTTTTACGCAGTACAAAAAAGGACGTAACAATCCATTGCCCGGATTGTCTGAACTATATGAAGGTCAAGCGAGCCGAAAACGGCTCCTATTCCGGCAAATGCCCTGTGTGCAAGGCGTACGTGTTCAGCAAAAATCACTCTGAACGGGAGCGGCATATCAAGATCGTAAAAGCAGCACAATGAAATAAATCATGATACGTCTATACGGCAAGCAGAAGGTCGGGCTGAAACAGTGCTCGGGTAAATCCTTCCCCTCTACCGTATGGGTAAGGTTCGTGTCAAAGGGATACAAATCGCCTCTACGAACAGAAATCTCACAGTGAGGTTACTGTTTGCAGAGGCGTTTTTTCTCGCAAAGTGACTTCGGGAAAGGAAAGAAATATGGTAACAATGGAAAAGATCAAAGCAGAGCTCGCGAATATTCGCTACTATTATTCCCGTAAGGATACCTTCGCCAAGGCGTTCGATTCGGTAGGACAAAACGGCATTCTGGGAACCGTGACCCGATACAACCAAATCATTTGCATGGCTCCCCCACGGATCTATGAAGTGTACGTGTGCCTCTATATTGAGTGCTGTACCTACGAGGCTGCCGCAGAGAGGCTGGGGTATTCGGTGAGTTACATTTACAAAAGCAATAAGAAGATCGTGGATTTCTTCTACGAAGCTATGAATCAGGAGGTAGCATAATGGAAAATTATATGCCCGATTATTTGCAGGGAGCGGACAACGTGTACCGCACGCCTTGCTTCATCGTCAAGCAGGTCATGGTCATTCAGAAGCATATGAAAGAAAACAACGTTCTGACCAGCCATGACACCTATTACCGCCGCACACCCAAGAGAGACTTGGCCTATAATTTGGCCTTTCAGGGGAAGCGGCACATCAACGGCAAACGGTTGCCGTCTAATAATTATACACGTACTTATGTGGAATAACGAATTCATCAAGGGCAAGGATTTCGGTTCTTGCCCTTTCGCTTTTTACGGTGTTGTAAGAGACTGTAATAGTCCGGTAAGAGTAGGAAACAAACGGGAGAAAACGTGTCTCAAACATGGGTAGAAAACACGCAAAAGTGTATAGAAACAAAGGAAAAGTGGGCAGTCAGGAAAGTTGAGTTTGCCTCCAAAATTCGCTATACTGTATGCGTAATCACCGCAGAGAACCGCGACGCATCCGATCTCTGAACTTTGCAAAGAACAGGTGGCCACCTTCGGAGCACGAGGTCGCAGGAAACACGATGTTTCGCAATAAGCGGATCCGATTACCGTTTACCGTTTTTACACGTAAATGAAACAACTGAATAGCCTACGGGCACCAATTAAATTCATTCCAAGGAGGTTTGCAACATGGCAAACGACAAGTACAACAAGCGCAGATGGGCGATCCCGTCCAAACGAGCCAAGGGCTACGCCGAGGAGCGTAAGGCCAAGGTTCATACCAGAGGTCCCAAGGAAGGTCGAGAGCTGACCGACTATGAGGCAGGTATCCGTTCCGGTTATCTGCAGGCACAGGGCGATCATGCCGGATTGTTTAAGTACAAAAAGGCTTTGTCCGAAGGCAAGTCCAAGTCTGAGGCACGTGCGATCTCTCAGCGCAAAGGCAACGGCTAAATAACGTAACAGGAGGTAACGAAACATGAACGAAGATAAGAACATCATTGTGGAGCGCGAGGTATTTGAGAAGGATGGCAAAACCTATTTCTCCTATTTCATTCGCGGTCAGGTGCGCGGCAAGGATGTCCGTGTAGCAATCATTCCCCCTGACAAGGGCGGATATACCGTGCTGGACATCGTGTTCGGCAACACCATGGCGGCTGAGCTGGTGGTCAAGCCTTTTGAGATCAAGGACGATGCTACCGGTAAGGTCATCAGCGGTAACACCTTCGCGGTCAAATCTTACGATGAGAACGGTGAGGAATACGAATGTGCTATCAAGCCCTTCCGTGCGTCCGACAAGGCTCTCTTGAACATGCTGCTCAAGTAAACATAACTAAAAAACATAGTTTCTGCGGCTTGGGTAGCGGACAAGCCATGCCCGAGCCGCAGTTTTGATCAAACACAAAGGAGGTATCTATGGACAAAACCAAAGGCGCAGCCAAGAAGTCCGAGTCTGGCTTTAAGCGAACCGTCAAAAAGGCAAGCGATAAGTGAACAAGTCCAGTAAAAACGGACAATAGACAAAAGACCCCCTGTTGTAGGATAATAACTACGACAGGGGGTTTTACTATGTCACGACAGTATCAACACACATTAACATTACTACCGCAAATTAAAGAAATGCTGGCAAAAGGGATGAGTCATCAAGAAATTGAGAAGAAATTGGGTTTGTTTGGTGATCGTCCCGTCCACAATCTATTGAAAAGAGAACGCAGAAAAGAATTGCAAGGTATTCCCAAACAACGAGGCCGCAAGCCGGCAAAGACCTTGCAGGAATACAAATACGAAAACAAGCGGCTGAGGATGGAGAATGAGTTGTTGCGGGATTTTCTCTCGCTCACCGAAAGGATGTGAAGCCCAAAGTTAAGTATATGGTAATCTACCGTCACAGAGAGCAGTATTCCGTCAGCGAAATGTGCCGCTTTTTCAACGTTTCTCGCAGCGGGTATTACGATTACGTCAAACGAATGGACGTCCCTGCATGGGATCTGCCGTTGGCGGAGAAGATCCGGGAATGCCAGGAGCAGTGCGGCAAGACCTACGGTTATCGTCGTGTGCAAATCTGGTTGGAGCGAAACGGTATTCATCGCAATCCTAAGACTATCCTTAGAGTGATGCAGAAATATGGCTTGTTGTCGGTGGTTAGGCGGAAGAGATATCGCAAATACGGAGAATATCTGCATCGCTATCCCAATCTGCTCAACCGTGATTTCTCTGCCACGAAACCAAATCAGAAATGGGTGACGGACATTTCGTATATCCCTACCAAGCAAGGCTTTCTGTATTTGTCGGTCATCCGAGATTTGTACGACAACAGCATCGTTGCCTACAAGACCGGCACCGAGCAAACTGTCAATCTTGTTCTGAGCACTATTCGTGCCGCCAAGAGAAAAGAAAAGGTCACTGCAGAGTTGCAGCTCCACAGTGACCAAGGCTTTCAGTATACTTCCCAAGCGTACTTTAAGCTAACACAATCTTACGGCATTACGCCGTCGATGTCAAGACGTGGGAACCCATATGACAACGCTTTGGCTGAAAATTTCTTCTCAATTTTGAAAACCGAGTGCATTCATCGGGTCAAATTGCAAACTTTTGCCGAGGCACGTCGCCTTATTGATGAATACATCTATTTCTACAACCATCAGCGCATCCAGTTAAAAACAAAACTGACTCCGCTGCAAAAACGAAGTCAGTTTGTTGCTTAGTTTATATTTCCCCTACAACAGGGGGGCTTTTGTGCTGTCCGCACAATTTGGACCAGTTCAAAATCCACGGGGATTTTTTGTGTCTGTGCAAAAAAGTTTGTTCACACTCTTGACACATTTCGACATCTATGTTACTATAATTTCACCAAATTTAGGAGGGAAAAACTATGGCTTTCTGTAAAAATTGCGGCACTCCTTTGTACGAGGGCGACGCCTTCTGCAAAAACTGTGGCACTCCTCTGGCATCCTCTACTTGGGACGGCGGCGTGCTGGACACGGTGATTAACTCCATCGTGGCTTCTGTTATCATTTCTCTGACCTGCGGCATCGCCACTCCTTGGGCGATCTGCTATATGATGAAGTTCATCATTGGTCACGCTGTCATCGACGGCAAGCGTCTGCGTTTCGACGGCGACGGCATGCAGTTGTTCGGCAACTGGATCAAGTGGCTGGTTCTGATGGTCATCACCTGCGGCATCTACAGCTTCTGGGTGATTCCCCGTCTGTACCAGTGGGTCTGCA
>JAZNCE010000016.1:0-5784 GCA_045587385.1 Eubacteriales bacterium | reverse complement strand
CGTATACTGGCACAAGGCCTTATTTACGACGCCTATTTTTTTCGGTGTCCAAAATCCCGAAAACCCTTGTGCGGTCGGGGTTTCCGGCCGCTGTGAATCGAGGCGAGCGTCGTTTACGACGCCGACTCTTTCTCCTGCTTGATTTTCGACCCATCGAAAATGCCTGAAAGCTGCCTTGCAACACGCCTCATTTTGCCGTTCTGACCTTGCCCTCAAATCGCCCCAAACGGGCGATTTTCTTTTTGGGCGAGTGTTTCCTCGCTTTCTCGGCTTTCCTCGGCACACAGGCGGTCTGTGGGGGACACACGGGCGCTCCGTGGGTATTGTCTATTCTCTTTTTTCTGTTGTAGTAGTTCCTGGGTTTTGTTCTATTGGTTTTCTTCTTGATAGGAAATTCTGACACTATCCCAACGAAAGATTTACTCTACTCCAAGAGACTTGCCACGTAGTAGAGATTGCTTGTCCTTGTTCCGTCCTCACGGTGCCGCTGAACCTTTTTTACCAGACCCAGGGATGAGAGATTTTCAATGGCAGAGTCAACGGTTTTCCTGTCCATACCGCACTCCTTTGCGATGACTCTCCGCGAGGGAAAGCAGGAGCCGGCCTTGCTGTCGCTATGCCGAAGCAAACAGCAATACACGGTGAAGTCTCTTGGCTTCAGTTCTAAATCAAAGATTCGATTGGGAACCATAAAGAAATTTTTGTGTTGCATCCGATCCTCCTTTCGTTTGCGTTGATTCTGAATTTTGATACAATCATCTGCATTCCACCTTTCGATTTTTATGTAATCACGGCGAGAGCAAAACAAAAAGACTCGCACATACATCAAGACGGAAACACAAATGAGCGAACGGTTTGGTTCGCTTAAAAATGTTCCGTGCCGATGTATGTACGAGTCTATAACTCTAAATGGATGATCGTTGTCTTTCAAACGAAAGGGTGACAGTAGTAACTGTCGTGGCACATATTATTCAATTTCCAGCCGATCTCTCGGTGCCTTTATTATACCATACGCAGGAAACTTTTGTCAAGGTAGGGTGAATAAGATGGTCGAGAGGTGGGAATACTATTAATTTCAATCTGCTGATGACTTATGTTATCTCAGCGAAAATTACAAAATACCGGAATAGCATTCAGCGCTATTCCGGTATTATTTATTACAGCCCTTTTACAATTTCAATAAATTGTTCATACGAATATGCTCCTGGATAACCGGGAGATTTCTTATCGAACACCATAAAGTATCGGAATTGTTTTCCTGCAGCAGATGACCAAGTGGCACCTATCTTGGCTTTCAATTCAGATTCTTCATTTTCAAGATGGTCACCTTTTGGCTCGATGAGGAGTATCTTGCCACTTTCGGTCATTGCAATTATATCTGGATATGCATTGATTGAACCATTGATGCAAAATCCAAGACGAGAGATATTGCGATGCCACCACTTGATATTTTCAAGAGATGACAACTCCCACACCACTTTGAACTCTTGCTCGTTCATCTCTTCCTCTGCTGTATAAAGTGACTTCGGAATCGTTGTTGTCACATTTATAGGAGAAATTGAAGCAGGCAGTTTGTAGTTGGGAACACACTCGATTTTGTCTTGGCTTACCCATAAATCAAATGTCTTTGCTGCATGAGCTGCCAGCAACGCTTGTACTTTTTGTTTGATTTTCAAAATGTACGGATACGGCGACTGTTCCAGATCTGCAATCTGATCCTCGGTCATAGTATCAATAATTCTGTCAATATAGTCCTGCAGTTCTTTATCGTTAATATAATCCATCTTGGAAAGTTGTTTTTTAATCATTCCCTTGCAAAGAGCCAGTCTCTTTTCGGAAGGTTGAGAATTAAACATTTCCTTGAAGTATGCGCTATCGTTACCGGTTAACCGCCACGCTTTCGGCGTAGAGTTTTGTCCGTCGTCGACATCAATGCGAGCCATCTCTGCATTGATAGTATTAAAGTCAATAACAATATCTTTATCTCTGAGAGTGAATCCTTTCGCAAGATGCTCGGGGCGCAATAATTCATATGCATTTTCAGAAAATAAATTAAACCCGACATTTTGCATAAACTGCGGAATCATAATCGCTGATGCTTCTTCTGCAAATTCATCGTTCATATGATATTCTGACATCTTATCGCGCACCTCCTCCGGAGCAAGATTTTTTGCGGTAGGCTCCATATTTTCGATGGCTGCTTCATATGCTTCGCTTTCTGCAATTGCTGCAGAAAACAGTTCATCGTTAGCAATAAGTTCGACGTTTTCTGTTTCGTGAACTGCAGCTTCAATTTTCGCCATTACTTCCGCAACGTCAATTTCAGGAAGATCATCATCCTCTACATCGGTAATATCCGCAGAAGGTACATCGTCAACAGTCAACTGCACCGATGGTGTAGGAATAACAGGTTCTGCTTTCATCTCTTTTGCATAATAATCCTTACTGCTAAATCCTGCGGCATTGAGTCCTTTAACCACGCGCTCGAGCGTTGCATGGAAGTCATCGGACGAAGTGATGACATACGAAATGTTTAGTACCTGATTGGTATTCTTATGCGTATTGGGCAGACGAAGAACTCGTCCGAGAATCTGCTCTACATCCACGGAAGATGTCTTGTTTGCTACAGTAGCAAGAACGTAAGCAAAAGGACAGTCCCAGCCCTCTTTCAGCGCGTTAACCGTAATAATAAAACGAATCGGGCAGGAGGGAGACATTAGATCCACATTCTTGAGTTCGTTCTTGTCTGCCGTTTTTATTGCAATTTGTTCCTCGGGAATACCGAAATCCATCAGATGCTTTTTGATCTTATCGAAGGTTGTGCTTTCAGTACCAACTTTAGGCTGTGCTTGGAACAGTACGATGGGACGTATGTATCTGCCAGACTTCTCTTGTTCCACAATAGCGGCGGCTTCCAACTTCATACGAATGCTGATAGCATCGGCAAATACATCGGTCTGCGCCTTACGGTTATATACGATAACGGGAAGCTTAACCATATTTTCTTTCTTCAGTGCGGTCGCATCAACGAAAGAAATGATATTGCTGCCTTTTTTAGGAGTAGCGGTCAGATCCAACACAAAGCACGGATTGAAATTATTAAGCATCTCAATGCTCAAATTTGAGGTTGCATGGTGGCTTTCGTCAACAATGACCACGGGATTGAGCTGACGCACTACCTGAATCAGCGCCGTTTCATCGGTGTCATCCAAAAGCACCTCGGAGTTAGCGTTGTATTTTGCAAATGCGGCGAGGTTGCCGTTTTCCTGGTATGCCTTGCGGCCGTCTTTCTTGCTCGTACGGAAGGAATCGTAGCTCAATACAAACACAGACAACTGTTCCGTTACGGACGTAGGATTAAAATTCTGACCATTCAAGAGTTGCTCCTTTGAATACACTTCTACACGACTGCCAAATTCAACGTCAAGCTTTTGGCGGTAGGGATGATCGGCAGAAGAAAGAGCAGATAAGGTCTGCGACAGAATAGCATCTGACGGTACGAGCCAAACAACAGCCTTTGCACGCATATTGGGCATCGAATCAAAAATAGGCTTAATGGAATTGCACGCAAGGAAGGTTTTACCACCACCCGTAGGCACTTTGAAACATACATTGGGTACACCATTGAGGACGTCGTTATAGTTAGGCATACCGTTAAGACCGACCATAACGTTCTTTTCGTTCCAAAGAGCAGTATAAGCTACGCCGGCACTCTGCTTTTCTAACAACAGTTCAAGATAACGCGACAGGTCTTGTATTACATTTTTCTGATATTTTTTCAGTTCCATATGTTATCTCCTTATACCTTCGCAATATCTCTCGGTATTTTCTTGAATGTGATATTCCACTTTTTGAGTTCCTCGTCCGATATGGTACAGAGGTCGGCGTAAATGATATATCCCGCCGCTTTGGTTTTTACGGTTGAGAGAAAATCATAATCCAGTGTGGTGATTTCGTCTTTTTTGTAGTAGAAATAGTAGGCAGTATCGCGGCTTGTGCCGAGGCAATAAGGCTCGTCCGTAGCACCCGCATCCGATATTGATTCTTTTGTTTCGGTGTACCATATATACTCTCGAATTTTGGACTCACCGACTTCTTCATTCAAATTTCCGTCAGGAAGGAGCAAGGTATCGCCAAGGTCATAGAAACTAAAGTTCCCGCCTGTGCCTTCGACTGCCCTGTTGCCTTCGCCATAGCCGTTAATAACTCTTTTTACACGTTCTGCAGTAATGCTCTCTGCATAATCCATCATTTCCACAAGAATAAATTTTTGATGGCTGCGAGTGCTTTGGTTCATATCCAAAATTGCATGCGCCGTTGTGCCAGAGCCTGCGAAGGAATCAAGGATGATCGCGTTAGGGTTGTCAAGCATTTTTAAAACTCTTTGAATAGTTCCAATAGGTTTTGGATTAGGAAAATCGGTTTTGTCAAATCCTAATGAGATAAACTGTTCAGTACCACGCTCGCTGTTTACATCTTTATATGCCCAAACCGTTGTTGGTTTGACCCCTTCTTTGTCCCGCAAATAATCTTTTTCAAAAATTGTCCATTTGTTTTTTGTAGGCATATATCGAGCAATCAGTTTATGAAATCCTTCTTGCATAGACTTTTCGCCTTTGCCCCAGCGCCATCTACCCTCAATTGTGGCGGTTTTCATAGGCAAAATTCGCATAAAGCCCTCGGGGGTTTCATCAGAATTATCACCAACTCGAAGTTCACCTGTTGTTTCATTATAAAAGAACGGGTAGAACATATCTTCTCTGTCAGATCGTAAGTCTTCGTCTCCAGTCTTTCTTAAATCGATAACTCTAAATTTATCGCCATTTTCGTCTATTTCGCGGTATCTTTTGGTTACCTTTTCTTCAGGTTCAAACTCTCCGAATACAACAACATCTTTTTTATAAAACAAGATGTGTTCATGTGCTGTTGCAACATATTTATCATCAGATCTTCCCTTGGGATTATTGATACACGCTATTTCAGTAATAAAATTATTTGCACCAAATATTTCATCGCATATTGCCTTTAAATTGAATACTTCAATATTATCAATGCTTATTGCAATGAAACCATCATTCGATAGTAATTTCCAAAGTAATTTGAGCCTCGGATACATCATACATAACCATTTGTCGTGACGAGCTAAATCTTCTCCCTCGCTTCCAACAACCTGTCCGATCCATTTCGCAATCCGAGGATCATCAACATTGTCGCTATATACCCACTTTTTATCCTTTTTATTTCCGGTATTGTATGGTGGATCTATGTAGACACAGTTTATTCTTCCTTCGTATTTAGGTAGCAATGCTTTCAATGCTTCCAAATTATCACCACGGATAATCATGTTTTCGCTGCCATTGTCCTCGTCATGCTGACCGTTTTCGTCATAGCTGTATTTCCTTTCAAGAACGCGGAACGGCACGTCTTGATGATGGTTTATTACCTTGTCTTTTCCGATCCATTCAAGTGTTGGCATAATGAACTCCTATCTATTAATAGCTTCCTTTGACTTTACTCTTGAATTTACGCACTATGCTTTCGCATACAATATCAACGTTATCGCAGAATAGAGTATCGCGACTTATTCCGCAAAGAGCAAGGTCTGATAAAATCTGTTTTTTACATTCTTTAGGGATAGTTATCGCGCCTGAAATCATGGGGTGATTTTTGGGAAGCGCATCTATAATAGTTTCGAATCCTATATCTAAATCATTCGGTACAATTTTGTTAGCAAATAGCATGAACCTTCCGCGTTGCATCTGCTGTCTTAAACTGCGTATCGGC
>JAZNCE010000015.1:0-5852 GCA_045587385.1 Eubacteriales bacterium | reverse complement strand
TGACTTGCTTGAAGTTATCGACCAAATCAATAAAACCTTGTATGGATTAAAGGAGGGATCTGAATGACCAATATAACGGAAAAGACTGCCCCGAATGTATCTGTTGGCGCAGATACGGAGCAGCCTTCTCAAAAATCTACTGCAAATATTATAACCACTGAAGATGAAAATATCAAGAGTTTTGAGAAAATTCAGCGTGAAATGATTAGGATGATGGACCCATCCTACCTCAAAACAGTTTCAATGACCGAACTGTACGACACCGTTTACCAAAGCAAGCCGCCGCTGATTGACGGCTTGCTCTATCCGGGAACGTATATCTTTGCAGGCGCACCGAAGCTCGGCAAAAGTTTTCTGATGGCGCAGTTGGCATATCACGTCAGCACGGGAACTTCGCTATGGAACTATACCGTCCGAAAAGGAACGGCATTATATCTTGCCCTTGAAGATGATTACCGCCGCCTACAGGAACGCTTGTATCGAATGTTTGGAACGGAGAGTGCAGACAATCTGCACTTCTCTGTTTCGGCAAGTCAGATCGGCAAAGGACTTGATGAACAGTTGCAGGGGTTTGTTACCGAACACCCCGACACCAAACTCATAATTATAGACACGCTCCAAAAGGTGCGTGAGGTTGGCGGTGATAATTACAGTTACGCCAACGACTATGAAATCATTAACCGTATCAAGAAATTCACCGACCGCTACGGCATTTGCGTTTTAATCGTCCACCATACCCGAAAGCAAAATGCAGATGATAAGTTCGATATGATCTCCGGTACGACGGCTCTGCTCGGTGCAGCAGACGGCGGCTTCATTTTGCAAAAGGAAAAGCGTACAAGCAACAACGCCACCCTTGAGGTATCGGGCAGAGATCAACCCGATCAAAAGCTACACCTTGTCCGTAACACAGAAACTCTCTTATGGGAATTAGAACGAGTGGAAACGGAACTTTGGAAAGAACCACCCGAACCCTTACTTGAAAAAGTGGCGGCGTTCATCACCGCAGACAATGCTGAGTGGTGCGGTTCACCAACGGAGCTTGTCGTGGTTCTTGGCATTGATATGAAAGCCAATGCTCTGTCGATGAAGCTGAATATCAATGCAGGGCGTTTGTTCAATGAGTACGGTATAAGCTACGAGAACAAACGCTGTCACGATGGCCGCAAGGTGCGCCTACACCTTGCAGAGGCGTGACGATGCGTGTCGGTCGTGACGGTGTTATTGGCGGTAGCAAAAACATCGTCACCATCGTCACAGACCGACACGGGAAAGTTTAGGCGGGGTGCAGGGTGCCCTTTTCAAAGGGCGGCTCTGCTGGGGAGTTGTCCGCAGGCAACGGGGCAACGCCCCATAACCCCCTCGGAGAGCGCAATGGCACCTTTTGATAGACGAAGGCTGTCGAAAGTGCTTTTGCGTTACTTTTGACAAAAGTAACAAAACCCGCCGCACGGCGGCGAAGGAAAAAGGAAGTGATTATTTGAAAAGAACGATAAGCGGAATGGTCGGAAAAGGTTCACTCAGACACAACAATCGCACCTTTCACGCAGGCAACGTTGACCCCGAAAGGTCGCACCAAAACATTGCCTACTGTGATGAAAATATCCGTGATGTTTACCACGAATTGTTTGATGAAGCACTCGAAAAATACAACGCCAAGCAAACGAGAGCCGACCGAATGATAGATGATTATTACGAAAAAATACGCTTTGGAAAGCAGGAAAAACCGTTCCACGAAATCATAATGCAGATTGGCGATTGGGAGAATACCGCCGTCGATAGCGACACCGGAAGGCTTGCCACCGAGATACTTGATGAGTATATGAAAGGGTTTGCCGAGCGTAATCCCAACCTCAGAGTGTTCTCTGCACACCTGCATTTGGATGAAGCAACACCCCACTTGCATATTGACTTTGTACCCTTTATCAAGACCGATGGTAAGCGTGGACTTGAAACAAGAGTATCCCTCAAGCAAGCGTTAAAGGCACAAGGATTTGTCGGCGTTCACAAGAAGGACAGCGAGAGGGCAAGGTGGATACAAGCCGAAAAAGAACAGCTTGCCGCCATTATGGAACGGCACGGAATAGAGTGGGAACACAAAGGAATGGAACGCCCACACCTCGATGTTCTCGATTATAAATTGCAGGAACGTCAGCGAGAATTAGCGGAGTTGGATGCGGTTGTCAAGGAAAAAACTGACGAAGCAAATATCCTTGAAAAGCAGATTGAGAACCTAACCGAGAGTGCAAAGGTTATTACAACTATCTCACAAAATTTTGAAAATGAGCCTGAATATCAGTTACCCGAACCAACGGCAATGATGTCAGCACGGAGCTATAAAACCAAGTTTGTCGATCCGCTGATAAAGCGATTAAAGGCACTCGTTATAAAAACTCTGAGTCGGTATTTTGAAGCGAGAACCGATTTTGAAAGGTGGCGCACCGCCAACCATTCCCTTGCGAGTAGCAACGAACGATTGAAAAATCGGGTGGCGGCATTGGAGAATGAAAACGAATATCTCCGTGAAGACCTGCGTGATTATAAACTACTCCGCAAGGTATTCGGCAGCAGGCAGATTGACAATCTGCTTGAACAAGCAAGAGCAAATAAAGGTAAATGGCGTGATGAACGCTCAAGATAAAAATACAAGGAGGACAACACAATGAAACAGCATTTCACAGACGAAAGAACGGGTATCAGCTACACCTTGCAGGGAGATTATTATCTGCCCGACCTTGCATTACCCGCTGAAGAACAAGTCGAAGTCGGCATTTGGGGACAGCGGCACTTGCAGTATATCAAGGCGCACCGCAGAGGTTTTTATACGACCTTGCTCACAAAATGCGAACTGAACAGGCACCTTGCTGATGTCAACGAGCAGGCTGAGGATATGTTTTTTCGGCTCGCAAAACAGATGGCAGAGCGTGAGGGCGTGACCGAACAACTCAAAGCAGACAATCAAATGGAGTGGGTTGCTCGGATGAATAACATCCGCAGCAGAGCCACAGAAATCGTAAATGATGATATAATTTACAACTAACCGAAGCACGGCGGCAGGGAGAATATCTCTCTGCTGTTTTGCTTTTGTAAATAATCAGTGAGTCTATTGACTCTGCCAGTAAAACATGCTATAATATGTAGCGTGCTACACTTGAAAGTGGGAGGTAAGATCAATGCTGAAAAGAGATATCGGTTATCTTATCAAAAACATCAATGACAAGTTAAAAGCCAAAGCCGATGCAGACTTGAAGCATTATCATCTCACTTTGGCGCAAAGCCGTGTGCTCACCTTTTTGCACTTCAATGGCGGGCAAGCCACACAGAAAGAAATCGAAGTGTTTTTGGAGGTGTCGCATCCGACGGTCGTTGGCATCGTTTCAAGAATGGAGCAGAACGGTCACGTTGCGAGTTGGATCGACGAGAATGATAAACGAAATAAAATCGTTAAGTTGACACAGGCGGCGGAAGCACTCAGTACAGATATGGCGTATGATATTTCTGCCAATGAACAGAAGATGTTGGCTTCTCTCTCCACAGAGGACGTTGAACGACTCCGCGAACTACTCTTGGCAGTCTACAAAAATCTTGAATAAGTAAGCCGATTTACCATCGGCTTTTACTTAGATACAAAGTGTAGCGTGCTACACTAAAAGGAGGAACCTATGATCAAAACATTAGCAAAGAGCCTGCGCGAGCATAAAAAAGGCTCTATTCTGACAATCATCTTGTCGATACTGGAAGCGGCGTTTGAGATTCTGATACCGCTTTGTATGGCGGATATTATTGACAAGGGTATTGACCTTGGCGAAATGAGCGCCGTATGGAAATACGGTATCGCTCTCTTGATATTTGCCGCACTTCAGCTCTTTACGGGCGTGCTTTCAGCACATATCGCTGCCAAAACATCCGTTGGATTTTCAGCAAATCTGCGGCAGGACATGTACGACAACGTGCAGACCTTTGCCTTTTCCAACATCGATAAGTTCTCCACGGCATCCATCGTGACCCGCCTTACCACCGACGTTACTAACATTCAGAACTCTTATCAGATGCTGATCCGTATGGCGATTCGCGGTCCTATTATGCTGATCTTTTCCATGTCAGTAGCCTTCAGCATTAACAGCTCTATTGCATGGATCTTTCTTGCCATTATTCCGATCATGGCAGGCTTGCTCATTTTGATCGTCAGAAAAGTACATCCCGTATTCAACCGTGTTTTTCGCACCTACGACGAGTTGAATAACGTAGTACAGGAAAACGTGCGCAGCATCCGCGTTGTCAAATCCTTCAATCAAGAGGACAACGAGATCATGAAATTCAAGGGGATTTCCGAGAGCATCTACCGTGATTTTGCAAAAGGCGAACGGCTTTTGGCGTTCAATTCGCCCATTATGCAGTTCTTTATGTATGCGTCCATGATTCTCATTTCGTGGATTGGCGCAAAGGCTATCATCGTCAGCGGAAACAATGCCACATTTGGCATGACCACGGGAGATTTGACAGCTATGTTTGCGTATGCTATGCAGATTCTTATGAGCCTTATGATGCTCTCCATGGTTTTCGCTATGATGACCATATCCTTGGCTTCCGCACGCCGTATTGCCGAGATTCTGGATGAGAAAACCGATATTGCCAATCCCGAAGATCCCGAAATGAGCGTAAAAGATGGCTCTATCCGTTTTGAGGGCGTTGATTTTGTTTATGCCTCCAAAGCCGACAAGAAGGTACTTGACAGCATCAATTTGTCTATAGCCTCCGGCGAAACCATCGGCATTATCGGCGGTACGGGCTCATCAAAATCAAGCCTTGTTCAGCTTATCCCACGTCTGTATGACGTGACGGGCGGACGGCTTACGCTTGGCGGTGTGGATGTGCGAAGCTACGATCTGATCGTTCTGCGAAATGCCGTTGCCATGGTGCTTCAGAAGAACGAGCTGTTTTCGGGTACAATCAAAGAAAATCTGCGCTGGGGAAATGAAAACGCTACCGATGAAGAAATTGAACACGCTTGCCGTCTTGCTTGTGCAGATGAATTTATTCAGGGCTTCCCTGGCAAGTATGATACCTACATTGAGCAAGGAGGCACCAATGTGTCGGGAGGGCAGAAGCAACGCCTCTGTATTGCCCGTGCTCTGCTGAAAAAGCCAAAGGTTTTGATACTCGACGATTCCACAAGTGCTGTGGATACCAAAACTGATGCCTCTATTCAAAGGGCGTTTGCGGAATATATTCCCGACATCACAAAAATTATCATTGCGCAGCGTATCAGCTCAGTACAGCACGCAGATCAGATTATCGTTCTGGACGACGGCAAGGTAGTAGCCGTTGGTCGTCATACCGAGCTTTTGAAAAATTGCGATATCTACCGTGAAGTATATGCATCGCAGAAGAAAGGGGGCGCAGAGCATGAATAAGAAAGAAAAAATGCCGCCTATGGGAAAGATGCCCGAAGATATACCGACCAAACCTCAATTCGACCTTAAAACACTCCTTAGATTACTTTCGTACATGAAGGATTATAAAGGGAAGCTGATCTTTGTTGTAATCTGTATCCTGCTTAGTTCTATTGCATCTGCCGTGTCCTCGTTATTCCTGCAATCGCTCATTGATGACTATATCACCCCTCTGCTCGGTTCGTCGTCGCCCGTATTTACCGGACTTTTGCAGGCGCTGCTTGTGATTGGCGGAGTCTATCTTATCGGCGTACTCTCCACCTTGTTCTATAACCGCATTATGGTTACCATTGCACAAGGCACGCTCAAGAAGATCCGTGACGAGATGTTCGAGAAAATGCAACGCCTTCCTATTCGCGCGTTCGATACGCGCACGCACGGAGATATTATGAGCCTTTA
>JAZNCE010000014.1:0-29496 GCA_045587385.1 Eubacteriales bacterium | reverse complement strand
TAACTACGTTGCTATCAAGTACAGAACCACTGCTACCAACGCTGCAAAGGCTGAAATCTTTGTAGGCTCCGGCGCAGGCCCCTCCGGTCAGGGCGACAACATCCAGTTTGACCTTGTTTGCGACGGCAACTGGCAGCTTGCAGTAATCGACCTGTCCAAGGCTACCGCAGTAGTTGACGGCGTTGTTAACTACCTGCGTTGGGATGCATTTGCAGGCGTTTCCGGCGACGCTCCCATTGACCTTGCTTACATCGGTCTGTTCGCATCCGAGGCTGACGCTCTCGCTTATGACGCTACCGTTGCAGGCATCTACCGCAACGTTCCTGATCACGATGATTTAGCTGTTGACCTTGGCTTACGCGAAGGCGCAAACAAGGATATTCCCTTCAGCCCTGCTTCCGATAAGAAGATCGGTCAGAAGCTGCCTCTGGGTGAGACCATTCTGAAGCAGATCACCGTTACCAACCTCGCTTGCTACTCCGACGGCAACACCAACACCTGGTCTCTCAAGATCTGGGCTTGGAACACTGACTATGAAACCACCGTTGCAGGTACTCCTCTGTACGTGCTGACCGGTGAAAACCACACTGACTGCGCTAACTTCGTAGCTGATATTCCCGTTAAGCTGTTCATTACCGGCGACGTTTACTACGAGCTTGAGTACCTGACCGGTACCGGCGGCTTTACCGGCTGGACCGCAGAGAACATCTTTGAAGGCGTTGAGACCTACAGCGGCGGCGTTAAGAAGGACGGCGGCTATGCTGCATCCGTTGTTGTTGGCGTTCCTTACGTACAGCCCGAGAACGGTGATGAAAATCATCCTCTGACCGTTGGTCAGACTCTCGCTGCTACTTCCGGTCTGGAAGATGGTCAGTCCACTGACGTTGTTTACTACACCACCGGCGTTGTTACCGAGATCGGCGAAACCGGCTCTTACTACAAGAACGTTTACTTCACCGACGGTGAGAACACCATGCTGATCTACACCCTGAATCCCATGGAGGGTATGGATGAGCTGAAGGTTGGCGACACCATTACCGTTTGCGGTTACGTTAAGAACTACAAGGGTACCATTGAGTTCGCTTCCAAGAAGATGGAAGATGAGTCTCAGGTTTACGTTTACATCATTGCTCACACTCCCAAGCCTCTGAATGTTCTCGAGCTCAACCTCGCTGACGTTGAGGGCTCCGAGGATTTCGCAGCTGCTGGCTACACCGGCAAGGTTATCACTCTGATGAACTACGGTAAGGCAGTTAAGCTGGGCACTGCTGACATGGGTCTGTTCAGCCAGGTTATCATTACCTACGGCTGCGATGGCGGCGCTATGCTCGGCGACGTTGGTTCTGAGCTGGTTCTGACCACCAACGGTCCTGTTGCTGACGGTGAAAACAATCCTATCGAAACCGCTGATGTTCTCGGTCGCGTTACTCTGACCAACCCCACTTCCGGTTGGGCATCCGGTGACCGTGAGGCTGTTATCGAGCTGGACACCACCTATGAAGGTGACGTTTATCTCTGCCACAACATGAAGGACGGCAACGGTCTGGCAGTTTCCAAGATCGTTCTGGTATTCAAGGATCAGGGCTAATATAATAAGCTAAACAAATTTGGGCTCTCCTTCGGGAGAGCCCTTTTTGCGTGGATGATAAAGAGAAAAGAACAAAACCATGGGGATGGGGAATAAGCGGTAATAGCAAGGAATTGTCACCACATCACGGTCAAAAATTCATTCTATTCGCGCTCTCCCCCCTCGCGCTTGGCACAGGGCAGCGCTCATATTCCCCCCTCCCGGAGGGGGGCTTGATCAGTCGTCCGCTCGTGAACAAAAAAAGTTGCCGTCGTCGGTTGAGTGAGTGGTTTGCAAAGTGCATTGCCACCTTCATTGCCCCCCTCCGGGAGGGGGGATAATACGCGCTGCCCTGTGCCAAGCGCGAGGGGGGAGAACGCGAATACGAACGGTTTATGCGCGTAATATTCCATCATACAAAAAGCAGAAGCCTTGATCAAAGACTTCTGCTTTTTGTATGATATTTTAATTATTCCTCAGCATTTTCCTCGGTCAGCTCGGTTTCAATATCCTGCTCAGCGGGCAAAATTTCGTCCTCTGCGGGGTTTATTTCAATCTCTGCCGTGTCTGTGTGGATAACGTCATTCTCCGCCTCTACGATCTCTTCTTCGATCTCGTCCTGTCGCGCAAGCTTTGTGAAGTTGACGATCTTCTGACCCTCTGCAAGGCGCATCACGCGTACACCGCCCGCACTTCTGGAGTAAGTGGGAATGTTAGCTGCACTGGTACGGATCATGGTACCTGCGTCGGTAATGATCATAACGTCATCGTTATCGTCCACGATATTGATACCGGAAAGCAGACCCGTCTTGTCGGACAGGGCATGGCAGGTCACGCCGTGGCCGCCGCGGTGCTTCATCTGACGGAAATCGTCAAAGTCGGTACGCTTACCGTAGCCGTTTTCGGTAATGGTGATCAGCGATTTGCCTTCGGTTACGGTTGCAACACCCACAACGTAATCGTCGTCACGCAGCTTGATACCGCGCACGCCGGCAGCCGTTCTGCCCATCGGGCGCACGCTCTCGTCGTCAACGGTAAATCTGACTGCGCTGCCTTGCTTGGTTGCGATCATGAGGTCGGTGGGATAGCCGTAGGTGTGGGTCACGAACACCAGCTCGTCGCCCTCCCTGAGTGCAAGCGCGATCTTACCGCCCTTGCGGTGGTATGCGTATTCGGTCAGCAGCGTTCTCTTAATGATACCCTGCTTGGTCACCATGGTCAGATATTCGCCCTCTGCAAACTCGTGAACCGAGATCATAGCCGTGATCTTTTCGCCCTCTGCAAGCTCCAGCACGTTATTGACGTGCGTGCCCTTGGCAGTTCTGGACGCCTCGGGGATCATGAATGCGCGCAGCATCTGCACACGTCCAAGGTTGGTAAAGAGCATTAAGTTGGAGTGCGAGTGGACTACAACCACCTTCTCGATAAAGTCCTCTTCCTTGGTGGTCAGCGCAGCCTTACCCATACCGCCTCTGTTCTGCGCGGTGTATTCGGATGCGGGCTGACGCTTGATATAGCCGCCGTGGGTCAAGGTGATCACGCAATCGTGCTTTTCGATCAGATCTTCCAGTACGATATCGTCCTCGGATTCCTCAATTCTGGTGCGGCGCGCGTCACCGAATCTGCGCTTGATCTCGGTCATTTCCTCGCAAATAATGCCGCGGATGCGGTTGATGTCACCCAAGATCGCTCTGTATTCAATGATAGCGGCATTGAGTGCAGCCAGCTTTTCTTCAATCTTCTTTCTCTCCAAGCCGCAAAGACGACCCAAGGTCATGGAAACGATTGCCTGTGCCTGCTCCTCGGAAAGGTGCGCATCCTCAGCCATGGCAAATGCCTCAAGGTTGAGCGCAGCAGCCGAGCCGTCGTCGGTCTGCTCACCGTTAAAGCGTGCCATCAGGTTCTTTTTCGCAGTGGGCTGGTCCTCGGACGCACGGATAATGTTAATGACCTCGTCGAGGTTATCAATCGCTAATTTATAACCCTCGTAGATGTGCGCCTCACGCAAAGCAGCGTCCAGCTCGTGCTGAGTACGTCTGGTGATGACCGACTCCTGGTGACGGATATAGTGGTCAAGCATCTGCGAGAGGTTGAGGGTCTTGGGCTCGTTACCCACAATGGCAAGCATGTTGATCGAGCAGGTATCCTGCAGCTGCGAATACTTGTACAGCTGATTGAGGATAATCTGTCCGTTTGCATCTCTCTTATATTCAATGACGATTCTCATACCGTTACGACCCGACTCGTCACGCATATCGGAAATGCCCTCCACGCGCTTTTCCTTGACAAGGTTGGCAATTGCCTCGCAAAGCTGGCTCTTGTTGACCATGTAGGGAATTTCGGTGATGATGATGCGGCGATTTTCCTCGTCGATCTCTGCCTTTGCGCGCACCTGGATCTTGCCCTTACCGGTCAGGTATGCTTCCTTGATACCGTTGGTACCGTAGATCGTGCCGTAGGTGGGGAAATCGGGACCCTTGATAAACTGCATCAGCTCGTCAATGGTGCACTCGGGGTTATGAATGCGGTGAATGGTGGCGTCGATGGTCTCACAGAGGTTGTGAGGGGGAATATTGGTCGCCATACCGACCGCAATACCCACAGAACCGTTGACCAAAAGATTGGGGAAGCGTGCGGGCAGTACGCTGGGCTCACGCAGTCTGTTATCGTAGTTGGGTACCATGACCACAACGTCCTTGTCCAGATCCTTGAGCATCTCGTCGGAGATCTTGTCAAGGCGCGCCTCGGTATAACGGTATGCTGCAGGGGGGTCGCCGTCCACGCTACCGAAGTTACCGCTACCCTCTACCAAGGGATAACGCAGCGAGAAGGGCTGTGCCATACGCACCAGCGTGCCGTAGACCGAGGAGTCACCGTGGGGGTGATAACGACCCAGCACGTTACCAACCGTCTTTGCAGACTTCTGGGTGGGTCTGTCGTGCGTGGCGTGATCCTCGTACATGGCGTAAAGCACGCGGCGCTGACCGGGCTTCAGACCGTCGCGCACGTCGGGCAGAGCGCGCGAAATGATGACCGACATGGAGTATTCGATAAAGGACTTTTTGACTTCCTTATCCATACCCACGTCGATGATTTTTTGCTGGTCAAACAGAATATTTTCGTATTCCTGATCTCGTTTGTCTTTTCTGATCATTTTGATACCTTCTTACGTAAATTTGTCTATGTTTTGATGTTTGATCTTACGAATGGGAAGCGTCAGCACAAGTGACGCAAGATACGTCGGCAAAAGGGCGAGCAGCGTCCCCAAAAGCAGGGGAAAGCACACGTATCTCGCCACGTCGGGCAGCGGCACGCTGCCTGCCGAGAGAAAGACGTATATCACCGCGGTCAGGACACGCACAAGAGCTGCTGCCGCACCGACGGCAACGTATACGGAAAATTTTTTGTTTGGGAGCAGATCGGCACACACGTGCGCACCGTATCCGCAAAGCATATAAACAAGCGGCAGAAGAAAAATTCCGCAGCCTGCGGTGCTGTCAGCCAGCACACCGGCATAAATGCCGAACAACGCACCGTATATACCGCCGTGCGCTCCTGCCAGCACGCCAAGTCCGACAGTCAGACAAAGCAGCAGGTCGGGCACGAAAAATGCGTCGTTCAGATAATGGGGTAAAAATGAGGTTTGTACCGCACACAGTAAAATACCGCCAAGGACGCAGCCAAGAGATGAAATTGCATGCAAGAAAACAATTTTTTTCATGGCTGTACCGCCTCTGTTTCGGTAGATTTCGGTACTTTTTCCACAAATCCGATCACAACGAACACCTGCTCCAGATTTTCAAAATCCACAGCGGGCTTGATGGTTGCGGTCAGCGAACGGTTATAGGTGTCGGGCATGATCTCAATGACGTGCCCCACGGTCAACCCTGAGGGGTAAATATCGCCAAGATCACCCGTGACCACGCGGTCACCGATCTGCAAGGACGCATCCTCGGGCAGATAGATCACGCGCAAAAGCCCCTGTTGCCCCATGGCGTAGGGACAATCTGTCATACCCACGTCGCCCGAGCGTTGCACGTACACGCCCACACCGGTATCGTACTGCAAAAGCGTTTTGACACGGCAGGAATTGGTGCTGACCTCGTAGACGTAGCCAACGACGCCGTGCTCGGTAATGACAGCCATATTTTCACGAATGCCGGACGAGGTGCCCTTATCCAGCGTCAGATATTGCAGATAGGTGCCGTCGCTGCGACCAAGCACCTGTGCGCTGACGGCAGAGAAGGATTCGTATCTGTCGCGCACACCGAGATAATCGCGCAAGGCGGCGTTCTCACCCACGGCAAGCTCGGCATCGTGCAGCTGATTTTCCAAGATTTCCACGCGATCCTTGAGTGCTTGATTTTCTTCGTAAAGCTCGCGCATATTGGAAAAATAGATCGCATAGCCGTCAAAGGCGTCCGAAACGCGCGTCAGCGCGTTTTGAAAGGGTGCCATAGCGTCCTGCACCATGGCTGCGGGAATATTTTGTATTCCCAAAAAGTAGAATACCGAAAATACGGTAGACGCGCAAAGTGCCAAGGTCAAGGACACGATCAATATTTTATTTTTAATATATTTCATGCTCCGCCTTTCCTTACGTTGGTCTGTTCCCATTCGGTATAGATCTGTTTTATTGTCGGCAGCACGCCCGCAGGCAAGCGCACCTTGGCAGTAGCCGAAGCAGAAGCAAAGCGCAAAGCGTCCGCAATGGGAGCTGCGCACAGCATGCGCGCATAAAGAAATGCCGCAAGCATGGTGTCTCCCGCACCCGCAAAGCTGCCGATTTTCTTGACCGAGGGGCTTTGCACGGTGTATACACCCTCGCCGCCCGCGTATATTGCGCCGCGTGCGTCCATGGAGCAAAGAATCTGCACGCCGGTACGCAAATAAGCATCGTAAACTGCGTTATAAGCGTTTTCCACAGTTTTCAACACAGTCATATCTTGCGCAAAGGTGGCGCAAAATTCTTCCAAGTTTGGCTTGATAAGACTCGGTTTTCCTTGTACTGCAAGGGAAAGAGGCTCTCCCGACGCATCCGTCACACAGACAATGTCAAGCGCATGCAATTGTGCAATCAATGACTTATACACACCTTTTTCCACACCCTGTGGAAAACTTCCGCACAGGGCAACGTGCGAAATTTGGTCAGTACGACATTTGGTACGACACGAACTGCGACACATGTCGACAATTCTGTGCAAAAGCTGTTGATAGTGCTGTGGAGAAAGTGTACCCGCGCTGCCGTTGTCCTCGCGCGTCGTGCCGTCCTCGTCCACGTATTTGTAGTTATGGCGCAGAGATAGGTTGGTCAAAATCAACTCACAGTCAAAGCCGCAGCCAGCAAGCATCTCTCCCGTCTGCCCGTCCTGGTCGTCGGGGGCAAGCAACGTTACCCTTGCACCCAGCGCGTGCAGCATACGGGCAAGATTGATCGCCTTGCCGCCAAGCGTCTGGGTTCGGCTGATCTCCTTGCCGTTTTTTGTATAGATGGTCACGTCCAGCGCGGGGTGCAGACAAACTGCCAGCACGTGCCCTTGCGGACGCATATGAATGAAGTGATCGAAATCAGATGTCCAAGTTTTCTGCAAACTTAGCGTTCTCCTCAATGAAAATTCGTCTGGGTTCCACCTTGTCGCCCATGAGCAGCGAGAAGGTCTGGTCGCAAAGCATAGCGTCCTCCATGGTCACGCGCAGAATGGTACGGGTGCTGGGGTCCATGGTGGTTTCCCAAAGCTCGTCGGGGTTCATCTCACCAAGACCTTTGTAGCGGTCCGCTTCCACGTTGTTGCCGCCCAGCTCTGCAATATACACGTCGCGTTCAGCGTCCGAGAAGGCGTATTTTTCGCCGATCTTTTTACCGCCGCTGCGCTTATATACCTTGTATAGCGGAGGCTGTGCGAGATATACGTGACCCTGCTTGATCAGCTCGGGCATGTGTCGGAAGAAGAAGGTGAGAAGCAGGATACGGATATGCGAGCCGTCCACGTCCGCGTCCGCCATGATGATGATCTTGCCGTAACGCAGCTTGGTAATATCAAATTCATCGCCGATACCGCAGCCCAGTGCCTGAATGATGGGCACCAGCGAGGGGTTGGCGTATACCTTGTCAAGTCTGGTTTTTTCTACGTTTAAGACCTTACCGCGCAAAGGAAGGATCGCCTGGAAGCGCGAGTTACGTCCCTGCTTTGCAGAACCGCCTGCAGAATCTCCCTCTACCATGTAGATCTCGGTAAATTCGGTGTTTCTGTCCTGGCAGTCCGCCAGCTTACCGGGCAGAGAAGAGCCCTCGAAAAGACCCTTTCTTCTCGCGGTCTCGCGTGCCTTTCTTGCCGCCTCACGTGCGCGCGATGCTGCAAGCGATTTTTCGATAATGATCTTACCGACCGAAGGATTTTCCTCCAGATATTCGCCAAGCTTGCTGACCACGGTGTTTTCCACCAGGGTTCTGATTTCGGAATTACCCAGCTTTGCCTTGGTCTGGCTTTCAAACTGCGCGTTTTCCAGCTTAACCGAAATGATGGCGCAAAGACCCTCACGCACGTCGTCACCCGAAAGATTCTTGTCGCTGTCCTTTAAGATGCCGTTCTTGCGTGCGTAATCGTTGAGCACGCGCGTCAGCCCCGACTTAAAGCCGGTCTCGTGCGTACCGCCCTCAATGGTGTTCATGTTGTTGGCAAAGGTCATGATCACGTCGCTGTAGGAATCGTTGTATTGCAAAGCAATTTCGGCAACGCTGGTGTCCTTTTCCGCCTTCATGTAAATGACGTCGCGGTGTACGGGATCGCAATGCTTGGACTCGGTCAGGTACTCAACAAAGGTGGAAATACCGCCTTCAAACTGCAGGTCGGCTACCTTCATTTCTTCGCCCTCGGCAACGCGTGCATCACACAAAACAAGGTGCACGCCCGCGTTCAGAAACGCCTGCTCGCGCAAGCGATTGAGCAGAATATCGTAATCAAATACGGTTTCTTCAAAAATGGTGGGGTCAGGCTTGAAGGTGACCTTTACGCCGTGCGGACGCTCGGGGCATTCACCCTCGCAGCGGAAGGGACGCGCCACAAAGCCGCGCTCAAAACGCTCGGTATAATGGACGCCGTCCACCGAGTCGTCAAGCTCCAGCCATTCCGAAAGCGCGTTTACGACCGATGCACCAACGCCGTGCAAGCCGCCCGCGATCTTATAGCCGCCACCGCCGAATTTACCACCCGCGTGCAGAATGGTATATACCACCTCGGGCGTGGGAATGCCCTCTTTTGCGTGCATACCTGCAGGGATACCTCTGCCGTTATCCTCAACGGTCACACTGTTATCGGGATTGATGGTCACGCGAATGGTATCGCAATATCCCGCAAGTGCCTCGTCGATGGAGTTATCCACGATCTCGTAAACCAGGTGATGCAAGCCGCGGATCGAGGTCGTACCGATATACATACCGGGACGCTTTCTGACCGCTTCCAGACCCTCAAGCACCTGAATTTGGCTTTCGTCATATACGTTTTCTTTTTCGGGGGTAAGATTCTCTTTTTCTTGCATGTTCAAATTCCTTTTTATGATTTTTGGTGTGAAATGATACTGAAATCTTGCGAGTAAAAGCACGCCGAAAGATGCGAAAATGAATCGCCCTCGGGCAATTCGATTCGACTCCCGTGCGGCTAGCCATTAAAAGCTGGAGGGATCCTTGATCCTGCCCCACAGCGAGCTTGCCGAGAGCTGCGAAAAGCAGATCTTGCAGCCCTCTTTGGTGCGGTAGAGCACAAAGGATTTGGGAATTTCCTGCCTTGCCGCGTCCAGCATACCGTTTTTTTCGGCACGGGTCAGGTATTGTCTTGTAATGGGGGAAAGCGTGGCGTTATCGGTATCGAAAATGCCGATAATGTCACGAATTCGGATATTTTTATTGTTTCCAACGTGTAAAAACATAGTTAATCTACCTTTTTTTCGTACGTGCCGTTCTTGACCAACACAATATTGCAGTCTCCCGCGATCCCGGGCTCGCACGAGGTCATAATGACCTGTCGGTCACAAATCTCGTCCAGCAAGAACGAGCGGCGATTGGCATCCAGCTCGGAGAGCACGTCGTCAAACAGAAATACGGGGTATTCCTTGTCGCCATATTCGCGTGAAATTTCGCCCTCTGCCATCTTCATGGCAAGGGCTACGGACCTTTGCTGCCCCTGTGAGGCAAAAATTCGCGCGTATTTGCCGTTTAATTCAATTTCAAGGTCATCTCGGTGAATGCCCCATAAAGTGCTTCCTGCGGCAATTTCTCGGTCGTGGTGCGACATGTACAGCCGCATATAGGCACGCTCAACGTATTCGCGGTCGGCATATGCGTCGGTCTCTATGTGCGCTTTTCCCATATACGTCACTTTTACCTGCTCGCGCTCGCCCGACATGCCCGTGAAAAATTCACCCACGTAGCGATCAAGCTGACGCACGTACGCATGTCGTACCGAGGCAATATACGCTGCCTCATGCGCAAGCTGCGCGCTCCACAGCTCAATGGTAGAGTCAAAGGTCGCGCGGTCGTTTTCGGCGTCCTTGAGCAGGCTGTTGCGCTGCTTTAAGAGCTGATTGTATTTCTGCAACGCGCGCACGTACGCGGGATGCAGCTGTGAGATGGCAACGTCCAAAAAATTGCGTCGCTCCCCGGGTCCCTCCTTGACCAAGGAAAGGTGCTCGGGGCAAAACAGTACCACGCGGAAGTTTCCGAGCAGCTGACTGGTGCGCGCTAAGGAAACACCGTTGAGATAGACGCGCCTGCGGTTTTTGGTGCCCGAAAACAGCGTCATTTCCACACTCTGCTCGCGTTTATTGTCGGCAAAATGCTGCACGATGCCGCATTCCTGTTGTCCAAAGCGCACGATTTCCGCGTCCTTTGCCAAACGAAAGGTCTTTCCCAGCGCACAAAGATAGATTGCTTCAAGCAAGTTGGTCTTTCCCTGCGCGTTATCTCCCGCCAGCACGTTCACACCGGGCGTAAAATCCACCGCGGCGTGCTCGATATTACGGAAATTGGTGACCTCTATGCGATTGCATTGCATGCTGCTTTAGTCCTTCATACGAACGGGCAGCAAAAGGAAGAGCTCCTTGTCCTCGCCCTGCTCACCGGGCTCAATATTGATGCTGGAGAGTGCAGAGGTCATGCTCAGCTTGACTCTGTCAGCCGTGCAGGAGCGCAGCGAATCGATCAGGTAGCGGTTATTGAAGGCAATGACCAGGTCGTCACCCTCGTGCTCTACGGCAAGCTCCTCGTAGGTCGAGCCTGCGGTCGAGGTTGCGGAGATCTTGAGATAGTCACCCTCCACAGTCAGCTTCACGTGCGAGCGCACGCTGCCGGCAATTCTCTCTTCGGTAACAAGTGCCGCACGCTCCAGAGCACCAATCAGAACGGCTCTGTCAAGCTCTACGGTAATGCGGTGGTTAGTCATGATAATGCGGTTATAATCGATATATTCACCGTCGATCAGACGGGAGAAGAAGATCATGTGATCCAAGTCAAATACGATGTTCTTGCGGCTGGTGTATACGGTCACGGTCGCATCCTCATCGGTCCCCAGCATTCTGTAAAGCTCGTTTACGGTCTTTGAGGGAATGATGAAGGAGAAATCGGAATTGCCCTGTGCGGTAAAGGCGTCGATCTCGGTGGTCACGTTGCACTTTGCCAGCTTGAAGGAGTCGCAGGAAACGAGATGGAGAACGTTGCCGGCGATCTTGAAATGGCAGCCGTTGAGCACGGGACGCTGATCGTTGACGCCCATGGCGTACATGACCTTGGAGAGCATCCCGCGCAGCACAGCCTGACCGATCTTAAAGCCGTTTTGCGAGGTCAGACGGGGAATTTCGGGGAAATCCGCACCTGCAAGCGCGTTCATCTTATGGGAGGAATTTGCAGAAACGATCTCCGCATTCAGCTTTTCGTTGACGGTCAGGGTAACCGTCTGGCCCTCCATGACGCGAATGGTCTGCACAAACTTCTGTGCGTTGATGATGTAGCAGCCGGGCTCGTCTACCTCGGCGTTAATGACGATGCGAACGCCCTTTTCAAGGTCAAAGGTGGTCAGCACGCAGGTGTTGTCCTCTTTTGCTTCAAATAAAATGCCTTCCACGGCGGTCAGCGTGCTCTTGCCGGATACGGCACACATCAGGGGAGTTACGGCATTGCAGATTTCCTGTCTGTTAAAAACGATCTTCATAAATTCGCTCCTTTTGATTTTTTGTGCATCTTTCGCACTTGCCTTGCGCGTGCGCAAGAGAGATAGAGAGTTTATATTTCAGTAGTTTTAATAATAGAGTCTGTGCAAAATGTGGAAAAGTCTCATTTTGCTTTTGTCATAAGGTAAATTGCGTTTTCAAAACGTGTTTTTTCTTGTGCAAAAGTCGGTGTGGAATGATTTTGCTTTCTGTGCATAACTTTTTTGCTTGTTTGCTCTTGCACGTCACTGTCGTACGTTTGGTACGACATAAATGTCGCTGTGGAAAATTTTGTCCGAGTTTTCCACAGGGGAACTGTTCGTACTGTCAGCTTTCCTTGACCAATTTGATCAGATCGTCGATCTCCATAGCAAAGGATTGCGAGGCAATGACCTTCTTTTCCACAGTTTCGATCGAGGAAATGATGGTGGTATGGTTGCGGTTGAGGATCTTGCCGATGCCGGGGAAGGACATATCCGTGATCTCTCGGATCAGGTAAATGGCAATGTGTCTTGCCTGCGCAATGTCCTTGGTGCGGCGCTCGCCGATAATGTCTTCTTTCTTGATGCCGTATTTTTTGTAAACGGCGGTAAAGATCTTATCTACGGTAACGCCCACCGGCTCAGCTCCGCCAAGCAGCTCGTCTATACAGGAGCGTGCCACCTCCATGGTGATCACCTTATCGTATACAAAGCCTATGGCGCTGAGCTTTCTGACTGCGCCCTCGATCTGTCTGATATTGGAGCGCAGGTTTTCGGCTAAGAATTCCAGAACCTCCTCCGAGATCTCAATACCGATCTGGTCAGCCTTCTTTTTGATGATGGCGACGCGCAGCTCGGGATCCGGCGGCTGAATGTCTGCAATCAGTCCCCATTCAAATCTGGTCTTGAGTCTGTCCTCAAGAGTCTGAATATCTCTGGGGGGCTTGTCCGAGGTCAGAATGATCTGTTTACCGTCCTCGTGCAGGGCGTTGAAGGTGTGGAAAAATTCCTCTTGTGTGGAGACCTTACCTGCAATGAACTGAATATCGTCGATCATGAGAATATCGCAGCTGCGGTATTTATCGCGGAATTCGTTCATTGAGCGACGTGCCATGCAGTCGATCATTTGATTGGTGAAGTCCTCGCCCTTGATGTAAATGACCTTAATGTCGGGGCGTTTACGCTTGAATTCGTTGGTGATCGCGTAAAGCAAGTGCGTTTTGCCAAGACCCGAGGGGCCGTAAATGAAAAGGGGATTGTAGTCGGTTGCGGGGTGATTTGCCACTGCCACGCAGGCTGCGTGTGCAAATTTGTTGGAGTTACCGACGATGAAGTTGTCAAAGGTATATTCAAATTTGAAGGGAGGCTTGGTCGAGCCCAACACAAGATCGGGCAGGGGAGCCTTTTCCTCGGGGGTCAGCGTGGAGTGCGCATGCTCGTGTGCTGCACGCTCAATTTCCGCAGAGCGCGCAAATCTGGCGCGAAGCTCCTGCACTTCCTTGGTATTTCCCGAAAAAATCAAATCTACCTTGAGATCCATGCCGAGATTTTCCGAAAATTTCTTTTCGATCTCGGGAATGAATTTGGTTTTGATGTAATTGATTTTGATCTCGGACGAGGTTGCCATGGTAATAACGCCGTTTTCCACCTTTTGGATCTCGAGATTACCAAACCATATGTTTGCTATATCCGTACCGAGAACGCCTCTGTAGTATTCCTTGATACCTTCCCAGAGCGCGTTGAGCAGATCTAAAATTTCCATATATGTATCCTTTCCCGTATGGGTAACGAAATTAACTATATAGTATTAGTTAATATATATTATAACATATTATATCCGTAAAAGCAACCCGTCATAGGCATTTTTCAGTATTTTTTATCAAAAATATTTACATTTTTTTCTTGAAAAACGCGTCAAAATGGTCTATAATGAAAATGTAAATTTTTTATGAAACGAGAAAATTATGGCAAAGATCAGATATAGCGTCAAGGGTATGACCTGTGCAGCCTGCGTGGGCCACGTGGAGCGCGCCGCCAAAAGCGTGTTTTGCGAGTATGGCATAGAATCAACGGTCAGCCTTTTGACAAATTCTCTGTCTGTGACGTATCCCGATACGCACACGGCAAAGGAGATTAAAAAAATAGAAAAAAAGCTGTCCGCGGCAATATCTGCAGCAGGCTATGCGTTGGAGCAGGAGCGGGACAAGCAAGCGGAGTTGCTGGAGGAAAACAGGCAGGCAAAGCGCGCAAGGGTCAGATTTATCGTCAGCGCAGCTCTGAGTGCGTTTGTTATGTTTGTTGCCATGGGCAACATGATGGGCATTCCCTTTTTGCAGTTTTTCTCAGAGCCCGCGTGGGCACTTTGGTTCGTGCTTTTGCAGGTCGCGCTGGTGCTGCCGGTGCTCATACTGAACAGAGGCTTCTTTTTACGCGGTTTTCGTGCGCTTGTGCATCTCTCTCCGAATATGGATACCTTAATTGCGCTTGGCTCGTCTGCAGCGTTTTTGTACGGCGTGTGGGCGGCAATTGAAATCGGCATTGCAACGGTGTCGGGAGATCACGAGCTGTTGCATGCGTGGCTGCATTCTTTGTATCTGGAGTCGGCTGCCATGATCGTCACGCTGGTCTCTTTGGGCAAATTACTTGAGCACAGAGCAAAAACGCGTGCCGGGCAAGCCGTGCGTGCGCTGGCTGCGCTGATGCCCGAGGATGCAAACGTGCTGCGCGGCGGCGTGTGGCAGCGTTTGCCGCTGTCCGAGATCGTCATTGGTGACGAGGTCATGATCAGAGAGGGTCAGAGAATCCCGATCGACGGCGTTGTCACAAGCGGACAGGGCAGCGTGGATGAATCTCCCTTGAGCGGTGAGAGCATTCCCGTGGAAAAATCGGTGGGTGACCGTGTCAGCGGTGCCTGCACCTTGGTAAGCGGTGTGTTATACGTGCGCGCGGATCGCGTAGGGCAGGATACCGCGCTGCAAAAGATCATCAATTTACTTGAAGAAGCGGCTGCGTCCAAAGCACCCATTGCGCGCGTAGCGGATAAGGTCAGCAGCATTTTCGTGCCTGCCGTTATGGGTATTTCACTTGTCACGCTGATCGTTTGGCTGCTCGTATCGGGCGGAGAGGTCGATCAGGCGTTTAAATGTGCCGTGTCCGTACTGGTCATATCTTGTCCTTGCGCGCTGGGTCTTGCTACGCCGACAGCCATTATGGTAGGCACGGGAAGAGGCGCGGGTGAGGGCGTTTTGATCAAGAGCGGTGAGGCTCTGGAAGCCTTGCAGAGCGTGCAATACGTGCTCATGGATAAAACCGGAACGCTGACTATGGGGAAGCCGCAGGTGTCGCACGTGCAGGTGTTTGAAGGCTTTGAAGAAAGTGAGCTGCTTGCATATGCGTACGCTGCCGAAAGCTTATCGGCACATCCTCTGTCTACCGCAATATGCGCGTATGCCGAGCAAAACGGCATTGATTTGTGGAGTGTTACAGATCCCGTATCCGTGATCGGACAAGGCATCGGTGCGCGCGTGAACGGCAAAGAGGTGCTTGTCGGCAAGCCGCAATTTTTGCAAAAGATGGGCGTCAAGGTGCAAAAATCACAGCTTGAAGACTTTGAAACTTGCCAAAAACGCGGTTTTACTGCCGTTTTGGTGTCTGTAGATGCGAAAGCGGCGGGTTTGATGGGTATTTCCGACCCGATCAGAGAGGAGAGTGCCAAGACGGTATCAGCTCTTGCGGATATGGGGATTTGCTGCGTCATGCTGACGGGTGACAATGCCGTCACGGCAAACGCCATTGCATCCGAAGCGGGGATTACCGACGTGCACGCCTCGCTTTTGCCCGAGGATAAGGAGCGCATTATGCGCGAGTATATGCAAAAGGGAAGCGTTGCCATGGTGGGTGACGGCATCAACGATGCACCCGCGCTGGCGCGTGCCGACGTGGGTATCGCCATTGGCACGGGTACTGAGATCGCCATTGATTCTGCGGACGTCGTACTGTCAAAATCCTCGCTTTGGGGCGTGGTACAGGCAATCAGACTCAGCCGTGAGACGGTGCGCGTGATCAGACAAAACTTGTTCTGGGCACTGATCTATAACAGCATTTGCATTCCGCTTGCGGCAGGCGTGCTTGCCCCCGTGGGCATTGTGCTCAGCCCTATGATCGCATCGGTGGCAATGTCGTTTTCCTCGGTCAGCGTAGTGCTCAATTCGTTAAGACTCAAAAAGCCCGCGCAATATAAAACGGGCGTCAAATATCAAGTAAAAGCAAAAAGGAGAAAGAATATGGCAGAACAGATCATTATTCTGGACGTGCAGGGCATGATGTGCCACAAGTGCGTCGCTCACGTCAAAAAGGCGCTGGAAGGTGTCAAGGGCGTTAAGGCGGTTGAGGTCAGCTTGGATGAAAATACCGCAACCGTCACCTATACCGGCAAAAAGCCCGAAGCGTTGGCTGCAGCTGTGATTGAAGAAGGATACGAAGCAAAGATCAGATAAATGAAATAAATCTGATCAATACAAATTAAAAAACTTACTAAGCAGGAATTTGATTGATTCAGAACAGATTCCTGCTGTTTTTGATTTGTGGTGTTAAGTTTATGATACGGACACGCAAAAAAAAGCCGTCCCCTCGGGGTAGCGAAGCGGCACGAGCGTAATGAATGACATGCCTGTGGCATGTCAGAACGCGAGTGTGACCGAGCCGCAGCGAGAAGGAAGGGGACCCCGTAGCGTAGGCGTACGGGGAGGAAGGGGTATTGTGATGAATTGGGGACAGTACTATTTTATTAAGTTATTCGCAAAATCCGATATAATGTTTGCTTATCCAACTTTTACGCTCGTTCCCCTTCCTCCCACTGCGCTGCGCTTGTGGGAACCCACCTTCCCCCGAGGGGACGGCTTTTTAAGCGTTGCAGTCCCTCCAAACCTCCCCGCTGTGGGTAGCGAAGCGGGGAGACTTGGAAGAGCGGCTTTTCGGTGCGCATTTTTACCGTTTTTCATTTTCTCATAGCAAAAAGCAGAAGCCATCACGACTTCTGCTTTTGCTTTATTTACCGCTAATTTGTCGCCCATGACAAGGGTTTTTTAATCATAAAAATCGTGATTGCCTACGCGGAATGCGTATTTTCTGTTTTTTTGGATCCAGGACGAGGTGGCAATGCGGGGATTGAGAAAATACAGCACGGAGTCGGACAGGGTATAACCGTCCAAGCACATTTTTGCCGCTATGACGGCAGAGTCGGTGGGCTTGTCGTAGATCGTGCCGTTTGCCACGGGCGTGAATTGCGTGCCGTATTTTTGATCAAATACCACGCCCTTGACCGTGTTCGGAAATTCCCTTGATTTGACGCGATTGAGCACCACCGTGCCCACGCCGATCTGTCCTGTAAAGCTCTCGCCCTTTGCCTCAGCGGAAATGATGCGCGAAAGCCAGTACAGATCCTCATAATCGTATGCCGAGTCGGGCTTGACCATGCTTTTGGCTTGCTTTAAGGTCACGTTCCACGCTGTGATGGGTGTCGCTTGCGGCTTGGTGGTTTGTGCGGGCTTTTGTGTGGTCTGCGGCGGCTTGGTCGTGACTGACTCTGTCGGCTTTTGCGTCTGGGGACGCGTTGTTTGCTGCGGCTTTTGCGTTTCCACGGGCGGTTTTGTCTGTATTTCGGGCACAATATTGGTCTCATGCTCCGAGGGGCTGTCCTCGGGCATGGGAGCAGCCGGCAGCTCTATCTCCTCTTTTTGGGTAAAGGTTTCCGCAAAGGATTCCGTTTCCTCATCCACCCCCTGCTCACTTTCCTGCGCTTGGGGTATGTACTGCTCCTGCTCGGTCAGTATTTCGGGCAGCATCATCATGCGCTCTGCAAGCGGTGTATGGTGCACGATCTGTCGCACAGCAAACGCTATGTAAACAAGCGCCATAAGTGAAAGTGCAGCGCATACGGGCAGGCACATACGCGATCGCGCAATTTTTCGTATGAATTTCATATCACAATTCCTTTCCATAGAATTTCTCTTTGTGTCTGTCCGAGGAAGTCGATATAAATATTGTAACAG
Organism: Eubacteriales bacterium; assembly: GCA_045587385.1. Classification (GTDB taxonomy): domain Bacteria; phylum Bacillota; class Clostridia; order Oscillospirales; family CAG-272; genus SVQP01. The sequence goes on along the minus strand of JAZNCE010000014.1, from coordinate 11,701 downwards.
AAAACAAAGCGTGACGCAAGGAACAATATATGGTAATGAAATGTTGCAAAGCCCTTGCAAATTGCCATATTTTGTGTTATACTTATTATTGGATTATTGTGGATAAGTCTACCTACAGGAGAAGTATACATGAACGTAATTTTGGCATCCAAATCGCCCCGCCGCAAGGAAATATTAGAAACGCTGGGCATTGATTTTACCATTGTAACCGCAGACACAGACGAGCACAGCACCCAGACCGATCCCGCCCTGCTGGTTGAGCAGCTTGCCTTGCAAAAGGCGACGGACGTGCAGGATCTGCTTGATGTAGAGGATAAGCTGCAGCCGGATACGCTGATCATTGCATCCGACACCGTGGTTGCCCTGAACGGTGAAATTTTGGGCAAGCCGCAAGACAAAGAGGACGCACGCCGTATGATCAAGGGGCTGCAAAACACCACGCACCACGTGCTTTCGGGTATTGCATTTTGCTACGTGGATGCGGACGGCAACCGCAAAGGTGCCTACTCGCACGCTTCCACTGCGGTGCATTTCGGGCCTATGAGTGAGGCGGACATCGAGCTGTACGTCAGCTCTGACGAGCCCTATGACAAGGCAGGCGCATACGCCATTCAAGGGCTTGCGGGCAGATGGATCACGGGCATTGAGGGCGATTATTTCAACGTCGTGGGGCTGCCTGTCAACGTCATGTGCGAGCTTGCAAAAGCCGCGTTTGGGATTGATTTGTTGAGATTGTAAGTCAGTACGCTCCAACAAATCAATGAAATCTGCCTTGTGGCAGATGAAATCCGCTATTGCGGATGAAATCGCTGCGCGATGAAATCCACCAAAGGCAAAGCCTTTGGTGGGTGGTCAAAAAATTTACGAAAGGAGGGAGAGTTTTTCGTGGCAAGACACTTAGGTATCGATCTCGGTACGTCCAATACGCGCTTCTGGCTCAAGGAAAAAGGCATACTTTTGCGCTCTCCCTCTGCCGTAGCCATTGATAACAAGACCCGCGAGGTGGTTGCGGTGGGCAGCGATGCGCGCCGTATGGTGGGCAAGACCCCCGTGCACCTCTCTGCCTACAGACCGGTGCAGGATAGCGTGGTCACCAATCTGGAGGTCACCTCAACCATGCTGCACGAATTTTTCGTGCGCACCAATTGCACGGGATTTTTCAATAAGCCCACCGTGCTTGCGGCAAGCCCCTACCGTTTGACAGACGTGGAGCGTCTTGCCATTGAGACCGCCATTCTGGACGCAGGCGCAAAATCGGTTGCCATGATCGACGCCCCCTTGGCTGCTGCGCTTGGCGCAGGACTTCGTATTGCAGATCCGCGCGGCTGTATGGTGTGCGATATCGGCGGCGGCACGACCGAAATTGCGGTCATCAGCTCGGGCGGCATCGTGCGCGCGCGCTCCTTGCGCGTGGGCGGTGATAAGCTGGATCAAGCCATCATCAACTATTGCAAATATCGCAAGGATCTGATCGTGGGTGACACGGCTGCCGAAATGGCGAAGCGTCAGCTTGCGGTTGCTACGCCCGATATTGATCGCGGCAGCATGCAGATCTTTGGCAGAAACGTGCGCACGGGACTTGCCACCACGCAAAGCATTGCGTCGGGTGAGGTATGTCAGGCGTTGCGCGCACCCATTGAAGCCATCATTCGCGCCATCATTACCACCATTGAGGAAACGCCCCCCGAAATTGCAGGTGACATTTTTGATTTCGGTATCATGCTCACGGGCGGCGGAGCCAATATTCCCGGTCTTGCAGCGCATATTTCCAAGAGCGTGGGCGTGCGCGTCACGGTGGCAAAGCATCCCACAGACGCGGTCTGCCAGGGACTTGGCAAGTTCATTGATCATCCTAAGCTGACCTCCAAGCAGCTGATCTATCGGTCGAGGTAAGCGTATGGAACGAAAAAATCATATTTCTTACAGAATTTTTATTCTGACAGGCATCTTTTTTCTGATCTGCCTTTTATACGTCGTGCGCCTGGCGGGCATTGTGCTGACCGAGGAAGCACCCGAAATGCAGGATCACACTTATCAATACGTCACAATCAAAGCTGCGCGCGGTCAGATCTACGACCGCAACGGCGTGCCGCTGGTCACCAATCAGTACGCGCAGAATCTGGTCATTGACGATCAGAATTTACCCGACGCAAACGCAGCACGCAACAAAGAGCTTTTAACGCTGATTTCGGTGTTTAACAATACCGACGAGGCGTATAAGCGCGTCAAGGATTCCTATCCCTTTGCGGGTACGTACCCAAATCTGACATATCTGCCCGAAATTTATGAGGACACCACCCTGCGCTACAGACTTGTGCGCCGTATTGCGGCAAACGAGATCGAGGATGGCGTCAAAACGCACACGGTCACGGCTCTGGAGGCATATTATGCCGAAAACCCCGATGCATTTCCAGATGAGCAGGAGATTATCGACTTTTTTCTCAAAAAATACGGCATGCACGAGGATAACCGCGATAAGATCGCGTATACCGATGCGCAGATCGATGCGCTTTTGCGTCTGTATTACGACATGGAATGCAATAATTTCGGTGGGCTGAATCAGTATATCTTCGCTGCCGATCTCTCGCTTGCCACCATCACCAAGATTGAGGAGAGGGGCATTGCGGGCGTGGCGTTTTCCTATACCGTGCAAAGAAAGTATGAATATCCCGGCTATGCTTCGCATATTCTCGGTACCATAGGTCAGATCTATGCCGAGGATTGGGAGTATTATAAGGAGCTTGGCTATAACATGAACGATTACGTGGGTATTTCGGGATGTGAAGCCGCTTTTGAGCAATATTTGCGCGGTGTGGACGGTGTCAAGGTACTGGAATTTGACGCAAAGGGCAATTTGATAGACGAATATTACAAAAAAACGCCTATAGCGGGCAATGACGTCTATCTGACCATTGATATAAAGCTGCAGATCGCTGCCGAGGACGGACTTGCCGAGAATATCAAGTACATCCGCGATCGCGGCTATAATAAGGACTGCGAGTCGGGTTCCTTGGTTGCCATGCATCCCGCCACGGGTGAGGTCTTGGCGATCGCGTCCTATCCCACCTTTGATCTGACCACCTATAATAAGGATTACAGCGACCTGTATGCCGATCCCGCGCAGCCGCTTTACAACCGCGCGCTGCAGGGTCTGTACGCTCCCGGCTCAACCTTTAAGCTGGGCATGGTGGTAGCGGGCATGCAGGAGGGCATCGTGGATGCAAATACCACGCTGTTTTGTGACAAAAAATACACCTATTACAGCGGTTATCAGCCCGAATGCACGGGCAGACACGGCTATATCAATGCCGCAAACGCCATTTGCGTGTCCTGCAACTGTTATTTTTACGATCTTGGCAGACAGCTTGGCATTACGCGTATGAATCAATACTGTGATTTTTACGGTCTGGGGCAAAAGACGGGCATAGAGCTTTACGAGGAGGTCGGCATTTTAGCGGGCGAAGCGTACCGCGAGCAAAACGGCTTGACCACCTGGCAGCCGGGTGATACCATTGCTGCGGCAATCGGGCAGTCGGATAATACCTTCACCCCCATTCAGATCGCGTCTTACGTGTGCACCCTGCTCAACGGCGGCACGCGCTATAGTGCGCACCTTTTGCACTCGGTGAATACGTATTTTACGGGTGAAACGGTCAATTTGGTGGCACCCAAAGTACTCAGCGAGATGAATATCTCGCAAAATACGCTGGATACCGTCAAACACGGCATGAAGCTCATGGTCGAGGACAGCGCGACCGTCAGCAATTTCATGCGCAACGTGCCCGTAACGGTGGGCGGCAAAACGGGTACGGCACAGATCGGCGGCAAGCAGATTGATAACGCGCTGTTCGTGTGCGCAGCTCCTTATAACGATCCCGATATCGTCATTTCTGTCGTCATCGACAAGGGCGCGGGCGGTTCGTATTCTTCCCTGAGTGCCGCAAGAGTGCTTGAGGCGTATTATGGGGAGTGATTCAAAAAAGAAAAAAGAGCTGATTCAAGTAAATTTGAGTCAGCTTTTTTCATGCAACGGATCATCAAACAAGGCGAACGCGCGCTGCAAAGCGCGCCTTTATTGTGCTTGCTAATCCGTTATAATATTGATATATGAAGAAAGAGCCGACTTCATGTGAAGCCGGCTCTTCATTTTTATTCACTCCCCACTCTCGGGAAAATGCAATTCACTGTACGTGGTCTCTTCCTCGGTGGTTTCGGTGGGGGATTGTGTGACGGGCGCGGTGGTCTGTGCGTCAGACTCCGGCTCGGTCACGGCATTGGTTTGGGTCTCTTTTTCGGTCTGCGCCTCGGTCTGTGCGGTACTGTCTATACCGCCCTCGGGCGGTACGGCAACGGAAATGCAGCCGACAAGGTACAGCGTCAAAAGGGAAATCAAAAGAATCAGAATACACTTGCGCAAATCAATCACGCTTTCTGCCGACAAATGCCGCGCCAAGCAGCATGACCATTGCAATCATGCCTGCGCCCACAAGGCTCTTGCATCCGCTCTTTTGGGCAGGAGCGGGCTCGGTGGTGGGTGCTTCGGTGGTAGGCTCTTCGGTGGTGGGCGGCTCGGTCTCGGCTGCCACCTGTGCCAGCTCCTCTAATTTCGCGGTCAATGCCTCGGCATCGGCTTGCAGGGCGGTCAGCGCCTCATTTGCCTGCGCTTCGAGTGCCTTGGCGTCGTCTACCTCATTGGTCAGCGCTTGTGCGGATGCCTTGGCAGCGTCAATTGCATCCAATCCTGCCTTGACCTTGTCAAGCAGCGCTGCTGCCTCTGCATAGATTGCAGGGGTCTTTTCGTTTGCGTTTTCCAAAGCCTTTGCAGCGTCAAGGGCAGTTGTGCCGTTCTCAAACAATGCAGCTGCGTCCTTATGCATGGTGTCCAGTGCCTTTTTGACGTTATGCACGTCCACCAATTTCTGCTTGAACGAACCGAAATCGGCAATGCAGCCCTCGGGAATATATCCCTCGGTCAGCTTTTGTGCGTCCTCCTTGGTCTTGGCAAACGCCAGCACCGAGAAGGTCACGCTCAGCCCCTTATCGACCACGGGACCGTCAAAAATATCCAGGCGCAGATTGTTGATCTTGCCTGCCCAACCGGGTTTTTTGTTCATGTCAATGATGATCCAGTTCCACTGGTCACCCTTGGGGATCTCATACCAAACGGTCTGACCGCCCACGGCACCCATGGTGCTGCCGCAAGCGTAGAAGATGGCGGAGGTGCTGGAGGAGACCGAGGTTCTGTCGGTCTTGACGCGCAGCACAATGTACTTATACTCATCTGCGTTGACTTGCTTGAGCGAGGTCATATCAAAGGCTGCATAGGGGTCGTTACTGTTGGTATTGAGCTTGACGACCATGCCGCCTGCTTCTGCATCATAGTAGGTATCAACCGCGTTGTGGCCGCCCATAAAGTCTGCCATGAGCTCACCGCATACGTACTCGGTCGAAATTTCGCTGTAGTCAAACAGGGGATATTCGATATGGTCAAGAGAGCCCTGCTTTTCGCATACGGGCGTTTCGTTCCATACAAAGCCCACGCCGTTGATGACGGCACGCTGCGAGCTGCCGATGACGTTGCCCGCGTCGTCTTTTTTGGGGTCGGAGCCCTTGTTTCTTGCCACGTAGGTCGTGCCGCTCGCACCCTCTTCCATGGAAACAAAGGTTGCAGAGCCGCCGCCGTCCATGTAAAACACGCTGTTATAGCCAAGCTCCTGGCAGAACTGCACGCCCTTGGTGAAGTTCAAGCCGAGATACTTGCCGCTTTCCTGCGCGTTGATGGTCAGCATCATGACCTTGCCGTCGTCCTTATAGCCGATCAGCGTGGTGGGGTATTCGGAATTGTTGCCGTTGGGGGAGAAGATCTTGCCGTCGTTGAGCGTGATCATATGTCCGCCGATAGCGTCCTCCACCGTCTGCCACAGCGCGGTGTTGCCCAGCTTATCGGTCAGATTAAGATCAAAGGAAACGGTGTCACCCACAGAGAAGTTGTTTTTGAGATCGTTGACGCGGTTGCCGCGCGCGGTCAACACCACGTTCTTTTCATTGAAGGTGGGTCTTGTGGAAGAATTTGCGGGATAAATCGCCTTGACCTTACCGCTGACCTTGCCGTCCACGGTAAAGGCAGAGGAGTCTACCTCAATTTCAATCTCGTACGCGTCTGCGAGCGCGTAGTTGGTGTCGTTGCAGCGGTAGTTGTATACGATCAGGGAATTGTGTGCAGGCAGGCGGTTGATGCCGTCGGCTGCAAAATCCTTGCCCTTGGTCTCGTTCTTGACGGTAATATCCACGATCGGAATACCTACGAGCGGCTGATTGGTTGCCGTGACGCCAAAGGACGCCTTGTCAGGGCTGGTCGTGCCCTTTTCACCGTTGGTGGCAACGTAATTTTCCATGCCGATCTGCTGGGTTGCCCAGATCTCACCGTCGATCATGGTAAAGCCGCGCGGTACCTTGAGCACCTTGGTGGTCACCTGCTCGTTACTGTGCACGCTCGTCATCCAAAGGTCACCGTTGACGGCTGCCAGCACGGTCTGACCGGGGTGGGATGCGTTATAGGATGCAGAGGCACTCATCATGGTCTCGCCCGAAACCATGTACTGTCCGCCGTTGATGACTTCAACCGAGAGGTTGGTATTGGAAAGGTCACCCACGGCAACCCAAACCTCTCTGTCGCCGTACGTACCCGACAGCGTAATGGTATGGATCTGCACACCGGTGTCTTTTCCGTCCGCGGTGGTGACGTTCTGCACCTCTCTGCCGGTCTCGCCGCTCAGCGTGCCGACGTCATATTCTGCCTCTTCTGCATGAACGGTCAGCGGAAGAAGGGCACTGATACAAAGGGTCAGACTCAAAAGGATCATGAGAAACTTTTTCATAATTCGTCTCCTTTTTTGTGTTTGGGTTTTATCAGAGTAACGGCAGCCAAGGGCAGAAGCAGACAGACAGGAAGTGCAAATATGCTCTGACAGCCGTTGCTGTTTTGATCTTGCTCGAACTTGTGCGGAGGAATATATTCCAGCCCCGCACCTTGGGTGGGGATCTCAATGGTGGGCATTTCGGTTTCGGGTGTGGGGGGAAGCGTTTCTATTTCGATAGGATCGTCACCCTCTACGGGGATGCCGTTCTCTTGCGCATACGCCCTCCATGCGTCCATATCCTTGAAAAACAGCATATCGGATACGCATACGCGCTGTCCTGCGCTGATATATTGCGCAAAGTCGAGACGCATACCGAGAATTTCGTCGGTCCAGGCTTGCTTGCCTGCCATTTCGTAGATCAGATATTCCCACTTGCCGCCCTCGTAGCTTGCGTTGATGGCACGCTCACCCTGGGCAAAGTCGAGCCCGCCCGAGTAATAATACAGGGTAAAGCCCTTGCCGTTGATCTGCTTATCGGCTAACACGCGCAGCACGATGACGCCGTAATCCTCGGCACGCAGCAAAGGCAGTCCTGTTTTTTCACTATAGGTCTGCAGGCTGAAGCTGACGAAGGGGTCGTTAAAGGTCTCAATGGATTGCAAAATCAGGTGTCCGTACTCGTCAAAGCCCACGACCGACTGATTCGCACCGCTAAAGCAATCGGCAAGCGACTCGTCAAAGTAAGTAATCGCATCGGCTCTGCCCGAGGGGGCGCGCCCCTCCTCCTTATAAATATCGGTGGGAGCTTTTCCTTGCTCGTGATGCTGGGTATAGGGCTGTGCGGCAGCGGCTTTTGCGCTTTCCTCGTCGGGATGGAAGGAGATCGAGGCAATGTTGGCATAGTCCTTTGTGGTGGCGTGCCCATCGATAAAGTCAAAGCGCATGCCGTACGCCGTGCCCGACCACATTTCCTCGTCGCACAACGGGATGACGTATCTGTGCCACTCGCCGTCGTTCTTGGGTTGAAAATGCACGTCTACGCCGCCTGTGGGTCCACGCACCTCGCCTGCGCACAAAAACATGCGGAAATATCCATTTGAATTATGTGCAGGCGTTTGCAGCGTCATGACCGCGTAGCGATAGTAGTCTGCGTTGATCTGCACGTTTTGCGTTTCCTTGAGATAATTGCCGAGGTTGAAATAAATATAGGGGTCATTCGTATCCACTGCAGGGAACAGACGGATATACGTACCCACGGTATCGTCCGACATGATAGCCGCATCGACAGCGTTCGCGCCGCTCAGATGCTCAAAGGGCGTGGCGGTCATATAAACCTCAAGCTCCCCCTTGTAGTAATCGGGCATGGTGGTATAAAAGCGTATGCGGGAAACTTGTACCGTCTCGGTGCTGCTCAGCGTCAGCATGCCTGCGTATGGCGGTGTGTCCAGCGCAATGGTTGCAGTAAAGGTTCCGTCCTCGTTTTGTACGGATGCATCCGAGGTCATGGAAAAGGGAAAAGTGGCGTCGGCAGGACTTTGCAGCGTGACGGTCGTGCTCTTTTCGGTTATGATCTCAAAGGATGCAAAGTCGCGCAAATTGTAGGCGTCCAACAGCAGCGGTTCGTTTGCCTGCAGCATCAGCACGCCATTCGTTGCCCCAAAGGCGGCAAGATTGAGCTCGCGATAGGTCACGGCAATCTTGTCAACCTGTCCGATTGAAACGTTTATCATAGCAAGCACGTCGATGACGTCTTCCTTGTCGGTGTACGCGCGCACGAACAGATCGTAGTAGCCGCGCGGCAATTCGGACACGTCAATATCCAATGAAAAGCCTGCGGTTTGGTAGGTATTGGGGTTAAATTGCTTGGTATCGGGACGGGATTTGACCGCGATGGAGTTTCTTTTCCAGGTCTTACCGCCGTCCATGGTATATTCGTAGCGGCGGATGGTCTGATCAGTCTTGATCCAGCCCTCCAAGGACAGCACGTCGCCCGTGCCGTGCTCGTAATCCCTGATCACAATCGGCATATTGCTCGCTGTGGTGCCGACGGGACCATCCATGGTGACCGTGTAGCTTATGACCCGCTCGGCAGAGGGGGTCAGCCCAAGCGTACCGCCAAGTATTACCAAGCATAATAAAGCGCAACAAATCTTTATGTAAAAGGATGCGTTCATCAAATCACTCCTTTAGCCGTACGGGAGTCGAACTAAGTTGGCTTTGACGGGCAGATTTTCCCCATCCCTGTATCTTTTCCCTTGGACATACTGCCTGTATGCCCTGCGGGAAAAGCTTTTGGGATAGAAAAAATCTGCTTCGTCAAAACTGCTCGCACCCGAGGGCGAATGCATTTTTGATAGATTTTGGTGGGATTTTGCGAAGCAAGATACCAATCTTGCGAGAAAAAGCACGCCGAAAGATGCGAAAATGAATCGCCCCCGGGCAATTCGGTTCGATTCCCGTACGGCTATTTACAATTATTCATTTTATATTATACAATAAAAAAATCCGTATGCATAGGGGCTTTGATGCTTTTTGGGGTTTTGACTAATTTTTTGGTGCTTTGCACAAAGGTAAAACAAAAAGAAAGCTCTTGCCGAAGCAAGAGCTTTCAAAATTTTCAATTCATACAGTCAAGTCAGACTAAAATCAGTCCTTCTTTTTGATGCAAACAACGCCCAGAGCGATGATAGCAACAACTGCACCAATGCTTACGACAGAGCCGCAGCCCTTCTTTTCCTCGGGCTTTTCAGCAGCGGGCTTCTTGGTTTCAGCCTGGGTTTCAGCCTCGGTCTCTTCCTCGGTTTCAGCAGCCGTGGGAGCCTCGGTCTCTTCCTCGGTCTCTTCCTCAAAGCCTGCGTATGCAATAGCTTCTTCCTCGGTTGCAAACATTGCAACCTCGTACAGGTAGATAATGGTATCTTCATCAGCACCCATGGGGTCGATTCTGAACTGGTTGTAGTTACCTTCGCAGTCGCCGGTCAGGTCGTAGATGATGTACTCAACCTCGCCGGTGCAATCGCAGGGCCAGTCGGTGGTGGTAGCGTATGTGGGATCTGCACCGGAAATTTCGCCTGCGCAGTAGAACAGCTCGACATCGTCAATGTAGCCTTCAACCTTGAGCTTGATTACGATGTAGGGGTAGGACTGAGAGTCAACCTGCTCCAGGTCTGCCTTCTTGCAGTAGTTAGCCCAGTTCAGATATACGTAGGGATCTTCGGGCTTGGTGATCTTGAGCATTGCGCCTTCCCATGCGGAGTTGTAGAACGCCTTGTTAATGCCGTTCTGGCTGCCCAGCAGCTTCATGCCCTGTGCATCGCTGTTGAATACCAGCTTGGTGTTTACGAAATCCTTAGCTTCAGCCTCGGTGGTTTCCTCACCTGCAGCGGTGGTTTCACCTTCAGCAGCGGTAGTTTCTTCAGCAGCTACTGCAGCAAGTGCAAAGCAAGAAGCAACCATCAGCAAAGAAAGAATGAATGCCAATAATTTTTTCATGGTAAAATCTCCTTTTATAATTAGATTGTACTTATCATTTTATACTATTCTTGAATAATTGTCAACACAAACACGTAATTTTTTTTATAATTTGTGAATTTTGACGTAAAACAATTGATTATTTGCTGCCCGTGGTGCCAAGGTACGCGCCATCCTGATAGGAAATCGTATAAGAACCCGCGTACAGCGTCATGTCACCCGCGCGCACGTACGGGGTAACGGTGAGCGTGACTTTTCCTTGTGACAAGACTGAGAGCGCGGCGGTATATACCCTGCCGCCCAGCTCTTGGGCGGTATATACCTTGCCGCCGCCGTCAATGTGATCGGTCAGCTCCGAGCCTGCAAGCGTCAGCTCGCGCGTTCCGTCCGCATCGGTCACGGCAATCAAAAAGCCGTAATCGCCGCGCAAGAGGGTAGTGTCCGCGTCGACCAGCGCACAAAGACGCACGGATATCTTGCCGTCCTTGGGATTGGTCTCCTGGCAGGCAAGGTAGCGCGCGGGGCAGGTGGGCAGCGGGGGAGAGGTCAGCGTCAGCGTGCCCAGGCAGCCGCCAACGGCAAGCGGCACGGTGCTGCCGTCATCCGCCACGGCATAAAAGGAGGCCTCGCTTGGTACGGTGCAGCGCACGGTATAGCTGCCGGGCTGTGCCTCCTCGGAACAGGCAAAGGTCAAGGATAAAAATGCGCCGTCGATCTGCACGTTTTGCGCCGCGTCCAAGAGAATGTTGACCTCTCCGCAATCATCGTCATAAGTCAGCGTCAAGGTGTCCGCACCCTGCAAAAGGTCAATGCGCGTCAGTAAGAACAGCGAGGCGTCGTATTGCAGCGTCAAAAAGCCGCCTGCAAGGGAGATCTGCGGCAGAGAAAGGGTCAGCACGGCGTCGTTTCCCGGCTCGACCGTGTCACTCTGTGCCAAGGAAAGGGCAGGCGCGTCCTGCGCTTGTGTGGAAAAGAGCGTGCTGCCAAGTAAAATGCAGCACATCAAAAAAAGGCAAATGCGCGCTTTCACGTTTTTCTCCTATCTTTTTTATAAAAATGTACGTGTTACCTGCATTTATTATACATAAAACTCCGAATTTTGTCAAGAAGGGCATGCTTTTCCATGTAAAAGGGCGCGATGCGTGCGCATAATAATCATGACCCAGCCGTACGGGAATCGAACCGAATTGCCCGAGGGCGATGCATTTATGGGTCTTTCGGCGTGCTTTTACTCGCAAGATTGGTATCTTGCTTCGCAAAATCTCACCAAAATCCATCAAAAATGCATCCGCTCTCGGGTGCGAGCAGTTTTGACGCAGCAGATTTTTTTGAGCCCAAAAGCTTTTCCCGCAGGGCATATGGGCAATATG
>JAZNCE010000013.1:0-11627 GCA_045587385.1 Eubacteriales bacterium | reverse complement strand
CCCCCACACGCCGCCGCAGGCTGCGTGTGGGGGGGCTGGCTGGCGCAGGCTTGTTCCAAGCGCAGGGGGGAGAACGCGAATACGAACAGTTTATGCGCGTTTTATTGCGTACTTTTTCTTGGTTTGATACTGTCCGGCTTTGTTTTTTGTAGAGTGGTTAATTACGCAACCCCACTTTTTTGCCAAATTTAATAATTCTTAATGTCTCCTTCGCCCTGATCCGTGTTATAATAAATCCAGAGAAAATATTTTCCAAAAAACGTGTACTTTTGAGAAAAAATTGCGTCAATATAGGTAACGGACATATGGAAAGGAGAATAACGTATGGCTATTTCAAAAAAAAGCAAAAGAATACTCACGATAGTGATCACCATTGTCGCATTCATACTGATTCTTGCCGTATCGCTGACAGCGTTTGCCGCGGTCAAAATCTATTCCTATATGGAAGTAACCGCGCTTTGCGGTCAGATCCAAGCAGGTGAGAACATTGACACCAACATTGCCAACGCAACCACCGCGCCCCTATTCATTCGCCCTTTGCTGAATATGATTGAGGCAGGTATTGACATTCCCTTGGTAGAAGCGTGTTATTATAAAAATCTGCAAGCGGTGGAGGTGCTTTTGGACAACGGAGCAGACCCAAATTTCTATTTGGATGGTGGTTGGTCTCCCATGGAGGCAGCGGCAGTCGGTTGCTCTCGCTATCCCGAAGAGTCGCTGACCATTATGAAGCTGCTTTATGAGCACGGTGCGGATATTGATGGCTTTGGCTCGCACGGTACTGCGCTGTATCACGTTTGTATAGGCCTCATCGGCGAAAGAAAAAATGAGGAACAAGAGCTTGAAATTCTGTTCTGGCTGCTGGACAATGGGGCTGATCCCATCGTTGGAGCAAGCAATACGACCGTTTTGCATTTTGCTGTCCGCAGCGCAAATCCGGAATTGATCCCCGTTCTGATCGAGCAATACGATCTTGATGTCAATGCCCACGGAGGTATGCAAAAAACGCCTCTGATCTCAGCAGTCTGCTATGAGGTTGACTCGCAGGACGAGCAGATCACCAAAGCAATCGTCACAGAGCTGCTTGCACACGGTGCAGATGCATCAGCTGTAGACGAGGACGGCAAAACCGCCTACGATTACGCGGTGGAAAGAGGATACGACGAAGTGGCGGCGCTGTTGGATCAAGAGTAAAAATGCGAACGCGCTATATGCCTCTTTGTGTCATCCTGAGCAAGAAAACACCCCTGCGCGGGTGTTTTCGCGTCGAACTTTCAAAAATCCACAACAAATTGCGGATTTTTGAAAGTCAAAACGCGGTGAGCGTTTTGAGGATCTACAAAGAGGGACAGGAGCACCCGCCCGAGATCCCGCCTTGCGGCGCTGCTGCGCAGTTCGACTCCGCTGCTGCTATGCCGCAGCTCCGCTCAGGATGACACGGGCGGGTGTGCTTGGCGTTCAGCTCCCCGTTTGTAACTTTTCACAATTCTTTTCCCGAAATGATCATAAAGATAGTCAAGGTTTTTGTGCGCCAAAGCCTTGACTATTTTTTTGATGTGTGGTATAATATGATAGATGTGAAAATAGGGCTTGCGGCAGAGCGTTTCGGGCAGTTTGGCGAAAGGCGGCAGATGCGGCACATCCGAAAATTCACACGTACGCTTTACAATACAAAATTCTGTCCGAGGCAGTTTGGTCGGCGCAGACAATATCAGGCGAACCTGTATGCATGGGGCTCGCTGTCTGTGGTCGCGCCCTGAGCATCTGCTTTTGGCACGGCTATTTTTGTATATCCGCCCTCTACCTACAGAAAGGAACTTTGATACATGACACTGTTTACAAACGCTTGCATGTTTGATAACGGCCGCTTCGTCCACAAGGATGCTGTCCTTATGGATGGTGCTTTGTCTTTCTTTGCTCCCAATAGCGTTTCCGCTTCCGCTGACGATGCGGTTTTTACTGATTGTTATATTTTTCCCGGTTTTTGTGATGTGCACGTACATCTGCGAGAGCCGGGCTTTTCTTATAAAGAAACCATTGCCACGGGCACGGCGGCAGCGGCACGCGGCGGCTATACCGCGGTGTGCAGTATGCCCAACTTAAATCCCGTTCCCGACAGCGTCGAGCACCTGTCCGAGCAGCTTTCCATCATTGAGCGCGACGCGCTCATCGACGTCTACCCGCTTGGCGCTCTGACCGTGGGTCAGCGCGGCGAGGTGGCTGCGGACCTGGAAGGCATGGCACCCTATGCGATTGCCTACTCCGACGACGGGCGCGGCGTGCAGAGCACCGAAATGATGGAGGCGCTCATGAAGCGCGCCAAAGCACTCGGCAAGGTGGTGGTTGCCCACTGCGAGGACAATTCCCTCTTGCGAGGCGGCTACATTCACGACGGCGAGTATGCGGCAGCCCACGGACACCGCGGCATTTGCTCCGAGAGCGAATGGGGTCCGATCAAGCGTGACCTTGAGCTTGCCGAAAAGATCGGCTGCGCTTACCACGTCTGCCACATCTCCGCCAAGGAGAGCGTACAGCTCATCCGCGAAGCAAAGGCGCGCGGTGTGAACGTGACCTGCGAAACGGGTCCTCACTACTTAACGCTTTGCGACGCCGATCTGCAGGAGCACGGACGCTTTAAGATGAATCCCCCGCTTCGCTCGGCTGCCGACAGAGACGCGCTGATTGAGGGCGTCAAGGACGGCACGATAGACATGATCGCCACCGACCACGCACCGCACTCGTGGGAGGAAAAATCCAAGGGCCTTGAAAAAAGCGCGATGGGCGTGGTGGGTTTGGAAACCGCCTTCCCCGTGCTCTACACCTACTTGGTAAAGCCCGGCGTTGTCAGCCTTGAGCGCATCATTGAGATGCTGACCCGAGCGCCCCGCGAGCGCTTCGGCATCGAGCAGGGCGAGCAATCCTTTACGGTATGGCAATGCAACGACGCCTATACCGTTGATCCCGAAAACTTCAGTACCATGGGACGCGCCACTCCCTTTGCGGGGCACAAGCTCTTTGGTACTTGCATCACTACAATTCACGGAGGTAAAATCGTATGGAAAACAAAATGAACATCAAGCTTGTCCTTGAGGACGGCAGCGAATTTTTCGGCTACAGCTTCGGTGACGACAGCATTCGAGACCGCGTCTGCACCGTCGTATTCAACACCTCGATGGTAGGATATCAGGAGATCGTTTCCGACCCTGCTTACACCGACCAATTCGTCGTGATGACCTACACGCTGATCGGCAACTACGGCATGACCGAGGAGGACTACGAGTCCAAGTCTCTCTCCATCGGCGGCTTGATCGTGCGTGAATACAACGACCAGCCCTCCAACTTCCGCTACACCAAGACCCTGGAAGAGGTCATGTGCGAGCACAACATCCCCGGCATCTGGGGCATTGACACCAGAATGCTGACACGCAAGCTGCGTGACAAGGGCAGCATGCGCGGTATTCTGACCAGCATGCACACCACCACCGCATCCGCGCTGGCTATGATCCGCGTGACCCCCGTTCCCACCGACGCGGTTGCAAGAGTGAGCTCCAAGAAGCGTTGGTACACCAGAACCGCCAACGCAAAGCACCACGTCGTTGCCATTGACTGCGGCATGAAGACCAACATCGTGCGCACGCTGACCGCCAAGGGCTGCAACGTCACGGTCGTTCCCTACAATACCACCGCTGCACAGATCGAGGCTCTCAACCCCGACGGCGTGATCATCTCCAGCGGCCCCGGCTGCCCCACCGATGCAGGTGAGGTAATGGCTACCATCAAGGAGCTTTGGGGCAAGTACCCCATGTTCGGCATCGGCCTTGGCTGCCAGCTGATCTGCCTTGCCAAGGGCGCAACAGTTGATACCCTGCCCCACGGACACCGCGGCGGCTATCCCGTTCGCTGCTGTGAGGACGGCAAGATCACCAGCACCGCACAGAACCACGCATACGCCGTCAACCGCGACAGCCTTGCAGGCACCGGCTTGACCGTGCTTTACGAAAACGTGACCGACCTTTCCGTTGAGGGCGTGATCGACGCAGAAAGCAACGTCATCGGCGTGCAGTTTGCACCCGAAAGCGCACCCGGTCCGCAGGATAATTACGCACTCTTTGACCGTTTCATTGCCATGATGAAGGAGGATAACTGATATGCCGAAGAGAACAGACATAAAGAAGGTACTTGTGATCGGCTCCGGCCCGATCGTCATCGGCCAGGCTGCCGAGTTTGACTACGCAGGCACGCAGGCGTGCCTGGCACTTAAGGAAGAAGGATATGAGGTTATCCTGTGCAACTCCAACCCCGCAACCATTATGACCGACACCACCATTGCGGACAAGGTCTACATGGAGCCCCTGACCTTGGAATACGTAGCGCGTGTCATCCGTCACGAGCGTCCCGACGCCATCGTTCCCGGTATCGGCGGTCAGACCGGCTTGAACCTTGCTATGCAGCTGGAAAAGAAGGGCATTCTGCGCGAGTGCGAATGCGAGCTGCTGGGCACTTGCGGCGCAAGCATTGAGAGAGCCGAGGACAGAGAGCTGTTCAAGCAGCTTTGCGAGGATCTCGGTGAGCCCGTTCTTCCCTCCCTGATCGCAAACACCATGGATGAGGGCCTTGCGGCTGCTAAGGAGATCGGTTATCCTGTCGTTCTGCGTCCCGCATTCACTCTGGGCGGCACGGGCGGCGGCTTTGCCGATAACGAAAAGGAATTTATCGACATCATGAAGAACGCTCTGCAGCTCTCTCCCGTACATCAGGTACTGGTCGAGAAGAGCATCAAGGGCTACAAGGAGATCGAATACGAGGTTATGCGCGATGCCAACGACACCGCCATTGCCATTTGTAATATGGAAAACGTGGACCCCGTCGGTATTCATACCGGTGACTCCATCGTCGTTTGCCCCTGCCAGACGCTGACCAACAAGGAATCCCACATGCTGCGTGACAGCGCGCTTAAGATCATCCGCGCGCTTGGCATTGAGGGTGGCTGCAACGTACAGTTTGCTCTTGACCCCCACTCCTTTAACTACTACCTCATTGAGGTCAACCCCCGCGTTTCCCGTTCCTCCGCACTTGCTTCCAAGGCAAGCGGCTACCCCATCGCACGCGTGACCGCCAAGATCGCAGTCGGCATGACGCTGGACGAGATCAAGATCGGCAACATTCTTGCCGCTTGCGAGCCCGCGCTTGACTACGTAGTCACCAAGATGCCCCGCTTCCCCTTCGACAAGTTCGTTTCCGCCAACAACAAGCTCTCCACCCAGATGAAGGCGACCGGTGAGGTCATGAGCCTTGGCAGAACCTTTGAAGAGAGCCTTCTGAAGGCTGTTCGCTCCTTGGAGATCGGCGTCAACCACATCTACATGAAGAAGTTTGACGAATACACCCAGGAACAGCTCATGGATTACATCAAGGACGGTACCGACGACCGCATCTACGCCATTGCAAAGCTGCTGGAGTACGGTGCTGACTCGGGCAGAATCTGGTCTGCTACCAAGATCGACATGTTCTTCCTTGAAAAGCTGCGCAACATCGTGCACATGCAGAGCACCATCAAGAACGCTGTCAAGGATGTTGACGTGCTGCGCCATGCAAAGAAGATGGGCTTCTCGGATGCTTACATCGCTTCCCTGTGGAATTGCGCCGAGATCGACGTATGGCACCTGCGCGAGCAAAACAACATTTTCCCCGTTTACAAGATGATCGACACCTGTGCTGCAGAGGCGCAGGGATATATCCCCTACTTCTACTCCACCTACGAGCAGGAGAACGAAAGCATCGTATCCGACCGCAAGAAGGTCGTGGTACTGGGCTCGGGTCCCATCCGTATCGGTCAGGGCGTTGAGTTCGACTACTCCACCGTACACGCGGTCAACGCCATCAGACACGCAGGCTACGAGGCAATCGTTATCAACAACAACCCCGAAACCGTTTCTACCGACTACACCTGCTCGGACAAGCTGTACTTCGAGCCTCTGTGCGTTGAGGACGTTATGAACATCCTGCACCTCGAGCAGCCCGAGGGCGTCATCGCCAGCCTTGGCGGTCAGACCGCAATCAACCTGGCAGCACCCCTGACCGAGCGCGGCGTCAAGCTGATCGGCACCGACTGCGCAGCGATCGAAAAGGCTGAAAACCGCGATGCATTTGAAAAGGTGCTCTCCTCGCTGGGCATTCCCCAGCCCAAGGGCAAGGCTGTGACCGTCATTGAGGACGGCGTGCGCGCCGCTGCCGAGATCGGTTACCCCGTACTGGTTCGTCCCTCCTTCGTGCTGGGCGGCAGAGCAATGCAGATCGTTGCAGACGAGCAGCAGCTGCGCACCTACCTGCACACCGCCGTTGAGATCGACGAGGACAAGCCCGTACTGGTTGACAAGTACATTCAGGGTAAGGAAGTCGAGGTTGACGCAGTTTGCGACGGCACCGACGTATTCGTACCCGGTATCATGGAGCTGGTTGAGCGTACCGGCGTACACTCCGGTGACTCCATTTCCGTATACCCCTCCTTCTCGCTTTCCGATAAGGTCAAGGCTGATATTCTGGACTACACCAAGAAGCTGGGCTTGGCAATCGGCATCGTTGGTCTTTTCAACATCCAGTTCATCGTGGATGAAAAGGATGACGTATATATCATCGAGGTCAACCCCCGTTCCTCCCGTACCGTTCCCTTCCTCTCCAAGGCTACAGGCTACAGCCTTGCAGACATGGGCACGCTGGTTATGCTGGGTCAGACGCTCAAGATGCAGGGCATCCACGACATCTATCCCGCTGAAAAGAAGCGTTACTACGTCAAAGCTCCCGCGTTCTCCTTTGCAAAGCTGCGCGGTCTGGATGCTTACCTTTCTCCCGAAATGAAGTCCACGGGTGAAGCGATCGGCTACGATAACTCTCTGACCCGCGCACTCTACAAGGCGCTGCAGGCAAGCGGCACCAACGTGGTCAACTACGGCACCGTGCTGGTTACCCTTGCAGATAAGGACAAGGAAGAGGCTCTGCCTCTCATCCGCCGCTTCTACAACATGGGCTTTAACATTCAGGGTACTGCAGGCACTGCCAAGTTCTTAAAAGAGCACGGCGTGCGCACTCACGCGCTTGCCAAGATCGGCGACGGCAGCGACGAGATTCCCAACGCCATTCGCGGCGGCTACGTGACCTACGTGATCAACACCCGTGACGTCAGCGGCTCTCGCGGCATCTCGGACGGTCAGGAGATCAGACAGTGCGCTGTTGAAAACAACGTGACCATCTTCACCGCCCTTGATACCGTTAAGGTACTGCTTGACGTACTGGAGGAGACCACGCTGGGCATCTCCACAATCGACTCGTAAGGAGAAAGACATGACACAAGGATTTTACAAGGTTCTTTCCAATACACAACTGACAAGCACCGTATACCGCATGGTGGTAGAGGGTGACGTAGGGGCGCTGACGCGCCCCGGTCAGTTCGTCAATTTCAAGATCGACGGACTGTATCTGCGCCGCCCCATCTCGGTATGCGACTACGATACCGAGGCAGGCACCATTACCCTGATCTACAAGGTTGTGGGCGCAGGCACCGAAAAGCTGGCAGAGGCAAAGGTGGGAGATCAGTTCGATCTGCTGGTCGGTCTTGGCAACGGCTATGACACCGCTACCTCGGGCGCCTCCCCCGTGCTCATCGGCGGCGGCGTAGGCATTCCCCCGCTCTACGGTCTTTGCAAAAAGCTGACCGGCGAGGGCAAGAGCGTCAAGGTCATCTTAGGCTTTAACACCAAGGACGAGATCTTTTACGAGGACGAGTTCAAGGCACTGGGCGCAGAGGTTTACGTCACCACCGTGGACGGCACCTATGGCACCAAGGGCTTTGTTACGGGCGTGCTGACCGAGCTTTCCTACACCTATTTCTACACCTGCGGTCCTATGCCCATGTTCAAGGCAGTCAACGCCGCATCCACCACCTCGGGTCAGTTCAGCTTTGAGGAGCGCATGGGCTGCGGCTTTGGCGCATGCATGGGCTGCTCCTGCAAGACCAAATACGGCAACAAGCGCATCTGCAAGGACGGACCCGTGCTTGTAAAGGAGGAGATCGTATGGTAAACACCAAAGTCAATCTCTCGGGCATTACGCTGGATAACCCCGTCATTCCCGCTTCGGGCACGTTTGGCTACGGCTATGAATTTGCCCATTGGTACGATATCAACTGCCTTGGCACGTTCTCCTTCAAGGGCACGACCAAGGATCCCCGCTTTGGCAATCCCACGCCCCGCATTGCGGAATGCACCGCAGGCATGATCAACGCGGTCGGTCTGCAGAACCCCGGTGTGGATGCAGTCATCGCGCACGAGCTGCCCCTTTTGGCAGAATGCTTCCATAAGCCCGTCATGGCAAACGTTTCGGGATTTTCCATTGAGGATTACGCATACACCTGCGAAAAGCTGGATTCCCAGCCCCAGGTCGGCTGGCTGGAGGTCAACATCTCCTGTCCTAACGTACACGGCGGCGGCATGAGCTTCGGTACTTCCCCCGAGGCTGCAGCAGAGGTGACCCGTGCCGTCAAGGCTGTCACCACCAAGCCCGTTTACATCAAGCTCTCGCCCAACGTCACCGACATCGTTTCCATCGCAAAGGCTTGCGAAGAGGCAGGTGCGGACGGCATCAGCATGATCAATACCCTGATGGGCATGCGCATTGATCTCAAGACCAAGAAGCCCGTCATCTACAACAAGTCGGGCGGATTTTCCGGTCCCGCAATCAAGCCCGTGGCACTGTCCATGGTTTACAGAGTTTACGAAGCAGTCAATATTCCGATCATCGGCATGGGCGGTCTTTCTACTGCCGAGGATGTGATCGAAATGATGCTGGCAGGTGCAACCGCTGTCGAGATCGGCGCGGCAAACCTGATCGACCCCTGCGCGTCCAAGAACATCATCGATGATCTGCCCCGCGTCATGGAAAAATACGGAATTACAAATTTACAAGATATTATCGGAGGAGCACACTAATGGGAAAAGACGTAATTATTGCCTGTGACTTTGCATCCAAGGCAGACACTCTTGCATTTCTTGACAAGTTCGAAAACAAATCTCTCTATCTTAAGATCGGCATGGAGCTGTTCTATGCGGAAGGTCCGGACATCGTGCGCGAGATCAAGGCGCGCGGTCACAAGATCTTCCTTGACCTCAAGCTGCACGACATTCCCAACACGGTAAAGAAGGCTATGAACGTGCTCTCTCGCCTGGACGTTGATATGTGCAACCTGCACGCTGCAGGCACCTGCGCTATGATGGAAGCAGCGCTTGAAGGCTTGACCAGACCCGACGGCACCCGTCCTCTGCTCATTGCCGTTACCCAGCTGACCTCTACCAGCCAGGAGCGCATGACCGAGGATCTGCTGATCGATCAGCCCATTGACAAGGTTGTCATGCACTACGCACAGAACGCAAAGAAGTCCGGCCTTGACGGTATCGTTTGCTCTCCCCTGGAGGCAGGCAAGGTACACGATGCTTGCGGCAAGGATTTCGTGACCGTGACCCCCGGTGTGCGCTTCGCTGACGGCGACAAGGGCGACCAGGTACGCGTTATGACCCCCGCTGAAGCTAAGAAGATCGGCTCTGACTACATCGTAGTAGGCAGACCCATTACCGCGGCTGCAGACCCCGTTGCTGCTTACGACCGCTGCGTGGCAGAGTTCTGCGACTAATTGCAAATAAAGGAGAATCAACATGGAAAGCTACAAGAGAGAATTTATACAATTTCTGGAGTCCGCAGGTGTTCTGAAGTTCGGTGACTTCACCGCAAAGTCCGGCCGCAAGATCCCCTATTTCATCAACGCTGGCATGATCAAAACCGGCAGCGACATCGCCACCCTCGGCGAATTCTACGCTAAGGCATATTTCGAAAAGCTCGGCAATAAGCCTGCCGTTCTCTACGGTCCTGCCTACAAGGGTATTTCCCTTTCCGTTTCCGCCGCTGTGGCACTCTCCAAGAACGACCTCAACGTTCCTTTCTTCTTCAACCGTAAGGAGGTCAAGGACCACGGTGAGGGCGGCGTATTCGTCGGCTACGTTCCCACGCCCGGTGAGGAGATCGTCATCATCGAGGACGTCATCACCGCAGGAACCGCTATCCGTGAGTCTATGGAGATCCTCTCTCACCTCGAGGGTGCCAAGGTAGCCGCTACCTTCATCATGGTTGACCGCAAGGAAAAGGGCCAGGGCGAGAAGGGCGCTATGCAGGAGATCGAGGAGCAGTTCGGCTTCCCCGTATACTCCATCGTTGACGTTTACGACATCATCGAGTACCTCGAAGAGGATCCCGCAAATGAGGAGAACGTCACCCGCATCAAGAATTACCTCGCCGTCAACGGTGCGAAGGCTTGATCCACCCATAATATTCCAAGAAAGGTATCACAAATATGAGAAGTCTGATCGATACGGTCGATTTTTCGGTCGAGGAGCTGGACGATCTGATCCGTGTGGCTTGCGATATTGCAGATCACCCCGAAAAATACGCACACGCTTGTGACGGCAAGATTTTGGCTACTCTGTTCTTCGAGCCCTCTACCCGTACCCGTCTGAGCTTTGAGGCAGCTATGCTGTCCCTTGGCGGCAACGTCATCTCGGTTTCCAGCGCAGGGGCATCCTCTGCCGCAAAGGGCGAGAGCGTGGCAGATACCGCCAAGACGGTTTCCTGCTATGCAGACATTATTGCCATGCGTCACCCGCTCGAGGGCGCGGCATTGGTTGCGGCACGCAATGCCTCCATTCCCGTGATCAACGCGGGCGACGGCGGTCATTGCCACCCCACGCAGACGCTTGCCGATCTTTACACCATCTACCGCGAAAAAGGCAGACTCAACAATCTGACCGTCGGCTTTTGCGGTGACCTCAAGTACGGCAGAACCGTGCACTCGCTGATCAACGCCCTCTCCCGCTATACCGGCATCAAGGTAGTGCTGATCTCCCCCGAGGAGCTGAGATTGCCCGAATACATGTTTGCCCAGGTGCTGGACAAGAAGGGCATGACATACGAGGAAACCACCGATCTGGTGGCTGCTATGCCCGAGCTTGACATTCTGTACATGACCCGCGTGCAAAGAGAACGCTTTGCCGATCAGGAGCAGTATCAGCGTCTGAAGGACAGCTATATTCTCACGCCCGACAAGCTGGATACCGCCAAGGCAGACCTTGCCATTCTGCATCCCCTGCCCCGCGTCAATGAAATTTCGGTTGCCATTGACGACGATCCCCGCGCGTGCTACTTCAAGCAGGTGCTGGGCGGCAAGCTGATGCGCATGGCGCTGATCTTAAAGCTGCTGGACGATGCCAGGAACCACGTACCCGCAACCTTTGGCACAGGTGTTCCCGTCGCAGGCAAGACCTGCCGCAACGGCAGATGCATCTGCCAGGTAGAGCAGGAACTGCCGCAGCTGTTCGTGCAGACCGACGAAAACGTTTTGCGCTGCTACTGGTGCGAAACCCAAGCGGAATAAAGAAAAAAACAGCCCGATGGGGCTGCGTAAATAGCGTAATATTAGCAGGAATTTGTTCGATTTTGAGCAGATTCCTGCTTTTTTATGCAATGTAGCAAATTTTGTTGCCGCATTTGTGTCATAAATCCATTCTATTCGCGCTCTCCCCCCTGCGCTT
>JAZNCE010000012.1:0-7938 GCA_045587385.1 Eubacteriales bacterium | reverse complement strand
CGCACCCGAGAGCGAATGCATTTTTGATGGATTTTGGTGAGATTTTGCGAAGCAAGATACCAATCTTGCGAGTAAAAGCACGCCGAAAGACGCATAAATGCATCGCCCTCGGGCAATTCGGTTCGATTCCCGTACGGCTACTCGTAATCTTCAATTCTCCACTCATCGTGCCAATCGAGATACGCCATCTCGCCGTCAAAGCGGAAGGGCAGCCAAACGTAGTCTGCATTTTTGGTGTCGGGCTGCTCCAGGATGGGCATCAGCTCGATCGCTGCAGCACGCTCCTCGGGAGTCGCGTCATAGCCGAACGCATCCGCAAACGCCTTTTCGTACATTTCATAAGGCAGGTGCATGCGGTGCGGCAGCCAGCGGTCTGCGCAGGCAATGTACAGATCCTTTTTGCCCGGCACCTTGAATACCGAGGAGATCTGCGAATGGAACGAGGTGTGGCTCTCGTCGGTGGGATGCGGGTCACCAAGCACCGTGTAAGGACCGTGCCAGGAGTCGCCTATCGCCAGCTCGGAGGGGTTGGGCAGGTAGCTGGTCGTACCGGACGTTACCAGATAATGCTTACCCTTGCGCAAAAAGTGCGCGGTCGCCTCACGCACGTAGGGCGGATAGGGGCGCGGGAAGTGCGTGGAGTAGTAGCCCGTGACGTCGGTGTAATCCTCGGTCAGATCGGCGCAGATGGTCTCGGAGTGCACGCGCTCAAAGTAATAGTATGCCTTGCCGTCGGGGGCAACGACCAAATCAAAATCACCCGCGCTCATATTCAAGGGGCGCAGCCCTTCGCGCACGATGGTGTAAGGACCTGTCAGCGCGTCGGCGGTCAGCACCGTTTCATCCTGCGTGCCGTCGTAGTGCATGATCTTGAGCCAGCAGACGAATTTCTTGGTCTTTTGGTTATAGATGATGTGCGGACGGTCCATCAGTGAGGTGGGGTGCAGGGAAGAGGTGGGATCCTCCTCGCAAGGCGGAATGATCAGCCCAAGATCCTCCCAGTTGTAAAGATCGGTCGAGCGGTAGCAGCGCACGCCCCAGTGCCAGATCTTTTTTGCGGGGTCGGTGTGCTCTTTGTTCTCACCGTACCAGTAATAATAGCCGTCCAAATACATGACCGAGCCGCCGTGCGCCTGAATGCGCTTGCCCTCGGTGTCAAGCCATACCTGACCGGGTCTGATGCTGTTATAGCGAGGTGTTTGATCTGCCATAATACCACTCCTTTTGCGTGCCCTGAAGAGCACGTATTCGCTATTTTCCATTATAACACATTCCGAGGACAAAATCAACAAAAAAATTCGTAAATTTATGATTTGTTTTTACGCGAAATTTGGCATAATTTGTTGACAGTGTGTTTTTTTTGTGATAAAATGAATATGTACTTTTTCTGTGATATAGGAGCTTCGGCTTTTATATAAAGAATATTTTTTAGGAGGAACATCCCAATGTTCAAGAGAATTATGTCTTTGGCTCTGGTGGCCGTTCTGTTGGTTGGTGTTGTTTGCACGTTCAGTGCCTGCACGACCGAGAAGAAGGACATCAAGGCAGCGCTGATCTGTCTGCACGGCGACAGCTCTACCTACGACAAGAACTTTATCGACGCATTCAAGCAGGCTTGCGCGAATAAGGGTCTGACCGAAGCTAACTACACCATCATCACCGATATCCCCGAGGGTACCGAGTGCTATGATAAGGCAGCTGACTTCGCTGACAACGGCTATGACGTTGTATTTGCTGACTCTTTCGGTCATGAGGCTTACATGATCCAGGCTGCTAAGGAATTCCCCAACGTACAGTTCTGCCATGCTACCGGCACTAAGGCACACACTGAAAACCTTTCCAACTATCAGAACGCATTCGCTTCTATCTACGAGGGTAGATTCCTGGCAGGCGTTGCTGCAGGCATGAAGCTCGTTGAGCTGTACGGCGATGCAGAGGGCAAGGTTTCCGATGAAAATGCAAGAATCGGTTACGTCGGTGCACACCCCTACGCAGAGGTTGTTTCCGGTTACACCTCCTTCTACCTTGGCGTTAAGTACATCGTTCCCAACGTTACCATGGAAGTTCGCTACACCGGCTCTTGGTACGATGAGACCGCAGAAAAGACCACTGCTGAGGCTCTGATCGCTGCAGGCTGCAAGCTGATCTCCCAGCACGCTGACTCCATGGGTGCTCCCACCGCATGTGAGAATGCCGGCATTCCCAACGTTGCTTACAACGGTGAGACCGGTAAGAACACCTTCGTTATCGCTTCCAGAATTGACTGGGTTCCTTACTATGAGTACATGCTTGATTGCGTGATGAACGGCAAGGACATCGATGCTGACTGGACCGGTACTCTGGCTAACGGCGCTGTTAAGATCACCGCTCTGGGCTCTGCTGCTGCAGAAGGCACCCAGGCTAAGCTTGACGAGGTTGCTGCTAAGCTCAATGACGGTTCTCTGAAGGTATTTGATTGCTCCACCTTTACCGTAAAGGGCGTTAACCTGACCGAGTATCTGGCTGACGTTGACGATGCAGGTGACTTCGTTGCCGAGACCAACGTTATCAGAACCGAGAACGGTATCACTTTCTTTGACGAGAGTGCAAAGCGTTCCGCTCCTTACTTCGATATCCGTATCGACGGCATCACCGAGGTTCAGTAATTTATTCTTTTTGCCCCTTGCATAAGTGAGTGGCAGGCATAAGGGTTGTCGTTTCTTTGCGGCAACCCTTTATGCCATACAGTCCCTTTATATCCTAAACGACAAGGAGAATTATCGTGGAAAAGCAAACGGTAATCGAGCTGCGCGGCATTACCAAACGGTTTGGTACGCGCGTCATTGCAAATAACAACGTTTCCATAGACGTCAAAAAGGGAGAGATCCTTTCCATTCTCGGTGAGAACGGTTGCGGAAAAACGACCCTGATGAATATGCTGGCAGGCATCTATTATCCGGATGAAGGAACGATTCTGATTCGCGGAGAAGAGGCGAGCATTCGCTCCCCTAAGGATGCCTTTCGTTACAATATCGGTATGATCCATCAGCACTTTAAGCTGATAGATGTCTTTACCGCTGCCGAGAATATTGTGATCGGCACGGGCAAGGGCGAAAAATACGACTTGAAATCGGCAAAAGCCCGTATTAGCGCAATGAGCGAAAAATACGGTTTCCATATAGAGCTTGATAAAAAGGTTCATGAGATGTCGGTCTCCGAAAAGCAGACCGTCGAGATCGTCAAGGCGCTTTACCGCGGTGCGGACGTACTGATCCTGGATGAACCGACTGCGGTTTTGACACCGCAGGAGATCGATCGTCTTTTCGACGTGCTGCGCGCCATGCGAAAGGACGGCAAATCGGTCATTATCATCACGCATAAGCTGAATGAGGTTATGACCATCTCCGACCGTGTGACGGTGTTGCGTAAGGGCGAGCACGTCAAAACGGTTAACACCGCCGAAACCAACGAAAAAGAGCTTGCGGACATGATGGTGGGACAGAAGGTCACGCTCAACATTGACCGTCCCTTGCCCGAAAACCCCGAGCTGCGTTTGGAGATACGAAACCTTTCGCTGATGGGCAAGGAAGAGCA
Organism: Eubacteriales bacterium; assembly: GCA_045587385.1. Lineage (GTDB taxonomy): Bacteria > Bacillota > Clostridia > Oscillospirales > CAG-272 > SVQP01. Next base: position 4,365 of record JAZNCE010000012.1, on the reverse strand, counting down.
CCTTGTGCTGGATGATATCAGCTTTGATGCGTACAGCGGTGAGATCCTTGGTATTGCGGGTATCGCGGGAAGCGGCCAGCGCGAGCTGCTGGAGTCCATTGCGGGCCTGCATCACCTGCAAGAGGGCGTGGTAACCTACTATAATCCCAAGAAGGATAAGCCCATTACCTTCTATCACAAGTCCTTTGATCGTGTCATGGAGCTGGCACAAGAGGGCATGCTCCGCTATGCGGACGGCAGAGACTTTACGGGCAAGGACGCGCAGGGAAAGGCACTGTCCAAGAAGACCATTTGCGCGCAGGTAGACGCGGGCGAGATCTTCTTTAAGGATGACGAGGTCATCAACCTGCGTGAAAAGACGCCCTTGCAGATCCGTGAGCTGGGTGTACGCTTCTCCTTTGTGCCCGAGGACCGTCTTGGCATGGGTCTTGTGGGTGACATGGACATTATCGACAATATGATGCTTCGCAGCTATCGCCGCGGCAAATCCGTTTTCGTGGACCGTAAGACGCCCGAGGGGCTTGCTGAGGAGATCATTGAGAGCTTGCAGGTTGCAACGCCCGGCACGCACACACCCGTGCGTCGTCTTTCCGGCGGTAACGTGCAAAAGGTGCTTGTCGGACGCGAGATCGCTGCAGGTCCCCGCGTGCTGATGGCAGCGTACCCTGTGCGCGGTCTGGATATCAATTCCTCGTATCTCATTTATAATCTGCTTACCGAGCAAAAGAAGAACGGTGTTGCCGTTATCTTCGTCGGTGAGGATCTGGACGTGCTGCTCTCGCTTTGCGACCGCATTTTGGTCGTTGCGGGCGGTAAAGTCATGGGCACGGTGGATGCAAGAGAGGCTAAGAAGGAAGAGATCGGTCTTATGATGACGGGCGCTACGCTCGAGGAATTAAAAAAGCAAGAGGGAGGAAGCTTATAAAGCTGTTTTTGTCTATGGAAAAGCAACAAATAAAACAAGATCAGATCAAAAAAGAGCCCTTGCTCCGTCTTGCCAAGCGAGACGTGCTTCCTGCCTGGAAGATCGTTTTGATCTATGCGATCGCAATCGTTGTAAGCCTTGTGCTTTCTGCGATCATTTGCTCCCTGTTTTCTTCGCAAAATCCGCTTGCGTTTTTTGCAGCGCTCTTTGACGGTGCGCTGGGTTCCTCCCGCCGCATCTGGTTGCTCTTGCAGGATACTGCGCTGCTGCTTGGCGTAGCGGTTGCACTTGTGCCCGCATTCAAAATGAAGTTCTGGAATCTGGGCGGTAACGGACAGATCCTGATCGGTGCTCTGGCAGCGATCTCCTGCATGTATTATCTTGGCGGCAAGCTGCCCGACGCTTTGCTGATCGTGCTGATGACGGTAGCAAGTGTGGCGGCAGGTGCTGTGTGGGGTGTTCTGCCCGCAATCTTCAAGGCGCACTTCAACACCAATGAATCGCTCTTTACGCTCATGCTCAACTACATTGCCACGGGACTTGTGTCCATGTTCATTACCATTTGGGTCAAGAGCGGCTCGGGCGTGCTGCCTCCTCTGTCTTCGGGCAATTTTCCCGATCTGTTCGGCAATAAGTACCTGTTGACGGTACTGGTATTCTTTGCTCTTGCCGTACTGATGTACGTGTATTTGAAATTCACCAAGCACGGCTACGAGATCGCGGTCGTGGGTGACAGCCCCAATACCGCGAAGTACATCGGTATTGACGTCAAAAAGGTCATCATCCGCACCATGGTCATCTCGGGTGCGCTTGCGGGCTTGGTTGGATTGTTCCTTGCAGGTGGTATTCACCATACCATCAGTACCGCGTCTGCAAACAACATGGGCTTTACCGCTATCATGGCAACCTGGCTGGCTGCCTTCAATCCCTTGATCATGATGGGCACTTGCTTCTTTATCATCTTTATTTCCAAGGGTATGGTGCAGGTCAGAGGTAATTTCGGATTTACCAATGACAGTATTGCCAATATCGTGATCGGTCTTGTGTATTTCTGCGTGATCGCGTGCAGCTTCTTTATCAATTACCGCGTGATCTTCCGCAAATCAAGCGCAAAGACCGCAAAAACCGACAAAACGAAAGGAGAGAATAAATCATGACGCTCTTTTTTGTGTCGGCGATCTCTATCGCTACTGTTTTGTTGTACGGCTGCGTCGGTGAGATCATTACCGAAAAAGCAGGACATCTGAACCTGGGTATTCCCGGAATCATGTGCATCGGTACTGCAGGCGGCTGCCTCGGTGTTTCACTTTATATGGGCGGACTTGCCTCTCCCGAAAATGCCTCGTGGATTCTGCTTGTGCTTGTATCTTTGCTGTTTTCCGCAGTGTTCGCAGCAGCTCTGGGCGGTGTGTACGCCCTGTTGACCGTAACGCTGCGCTGCAACCAGAATATTACCGGTCTTGCCATCACCATTTTTGGCAGCGGTGCGACCAACTTTATCATGTCCTTTGTGGATCGTACGCATTTTGATCCTGCAGGCAAGCTGATCTCCTCCGCGCTCCCGTTTGCGGGTAGCCTTGGCGGATTTGGTAAGGTGGTATTCGGACACGGTATTTTCGTTTACCTTGCAATTGCGGCTGCCATCGTTTGCGCGTTTGTGCTGAGCAAAACGCGCGTGGGACTGCATCTGCGCTCGGTAGGTGAGAGCCCTGCAACAGCCGATGCAGCGGGTATCAACGTTGTTGCATATAAGTACGGTGCTATTCTGATCGGTAGTGTGATCGCAGGCTTGGGCGGTTTCTACTATATCATGGACTATATCAAGGGAAGCTGGGAAAATGCCGCAACCATCGAGGCATTCGGTTGGTTGGCAATTGCGCTGGTTATCTTCGTGCTGTGGAAGCCCAACGTGGGTATTCTCGGTGCGGTGCTGTTCGGTGCTTGCTACATCGTGGCATTCGTCATTCCCGACATCACGTCCACGCAAAGAGAACTGATCAAGATGCTGCCTTACGTCGTTACTATCGTGGTACTGATCGTAATCAGCATCCGTAAAAAGCGCGAGCACCAGCCTCCGGCTTCGCTCGGTCTGCCGTATTTCAGAGAGGAAAGATAATTTCATAAAAAGAATCCGAACCGATCCTTGAAAGAGGATTGGTTCGGGTTTTGATTAAAAAGTTCTTTGTGCACATAGGAGGAGCAAGCCCCTCCCCTACCGCCCGATATTTCAGTTTTATAAAGCTTTGGGCAAGAGATTCTAAACCGTTTATGGGTAGGGGAGGGGCTTGCTCCTCCTGTGCCTATGCTAAGAACTTTTCTTTGTTGCCGTATTGACAAACTCCCGCATCTGTGCTACAATATGGGAGTCACGCGGGTGTGGCGGAATTGGCAGACGCGCCGGATTTAGGATCCGGTATCTTCGATGTGCAGGTTCAAGCCCTGTCAGGTGCACCAAAAGCCGCAAGCTTCACCAAACGATGCCTGCCGCTTTTTTTATTAATTATCTTTATCGTTATCTGTATTATCAGTATCAGAATCATTTTTATTCGCGCTCTTCTTTACCGACATACCTGCCCAAGCGGCAAAAGCCATAAGTACAACTCCGCCTATTATGCAAACAATTTTCTGAATCTCAACTCCGTCTGCTATTTGAAAGCTTCTTTGAGCCTGTTCCGCAGCTGAAGATAAAGTTGTTGATTCTTCAACGGGTGCAAAGTTAACCGCCGATGCAGTTTCCGAAACGTAAACCTCTGATATAAATACCTCTTTTTCGTAAAAGTAAACTAAAGTTTTATCCTCTTTTTGCTTTGACGCTGTTGTTTTAACCTTTTCGGTAACAGGTTTCTTGGTTGTTTCCGATTTAACGATATCTCGCTCAGTTATTTTTACCTTTGTTGTTTTTTCAGAAAGTGTAACGCTCGGCTTATGCGTTAATTCTGTAACGGAATAAGGATTATTAAAAGCGAATGGATAAAAATACGAATTATTACCCGCACCGTCAATACAACTGACAGTACCGCCGACAGAATCAGGCAACCCCTTCTTGCACGAAACCTTGATTTCGAAATAAGCACCGTCGGATTCATTTATTCTGAAACTTGATGATACATTATATAAAACAGGATCATATTCAGCCGTAACGCATTCATTATTGGCTTTAATTTCAATAACATCATTCAGCGTCAGAATAAACCCGCAATTATTAAGGTTTTCAGATAAACCGTCAGCAAGATAAAGCATAACATACACGTCATAACCGTTACTGTCAACACAGTATTTCAATAAAGAAAACCCAACGTTATTGCTTTCGGGGTGTGAAATTATTTGAATGTATTCAGCATTATCCCATTCAAAATCATGAACATTACCGTCAATTTTAATCGCAGCAGAAGCATTGAAGGTTATAGAAATCAACAGAAATAACACTAAAAATAAAGATG
>JAZNCE010000011.1:0-20494 GCA_045587385.1 Eubacteriales bacterium | reverse complement strand
GCAGTTTTGACGCAGCAGATTTTTTTGAGCCCAAAAGCTTTTCCCGCAGGGCATATGGGCAATATGTCCAAGGGGAAAGATAAAGGGATCGAGAAAATCTGCTCGTCAAAACCAACTTGGTTCGACTCCCGTACGGCTAACTGGTCTGTATGCGACTCGCTGCGCCCCAAGGTATTGACCAAGCACAGGGATGCGCTGCTTGCGCATATCCGTGACTATCTGCAAAGCGAGCACCCCTACACGGTGCGATTCGGCATCGAGATACTGATGGTGTATTGCGCGGACGAGCATTTTTCACCCGATCACCTCTCGCTGGTTGCAGGTGTGCAAAGCGAGGAATACTACGTGAATATGATGATTGCGTGGTATTTTGCCACCGCGCTGGCAAAGCAGTGGGATGCCGCAATTCCGTATCTGGAGGAGCGCAGACTATCCGCATGGGTGCACCGCAAGACCATACAAAAGGCGGTGGAGAGCTATCGCATTACCGATGCACAAAAAGCCTATCTGAAGGGGTTACGATAAAAAGCAGGACGGTGCCTCCGTCCTGCTTTTTGACTTTATGGGATGTAGCGTTCCGGCTTAGTGCACGTGGAAGCTTTCCATGAAGTACATAATGGTCATGGTGATCGTACCAAGCACCAGGAGTGTTGCAAGCGCGCCTGCGATGATTCTGGCGACCATCTTTCCGCTGAGCTTGAAGGAGACCTCCTCGCTCTGGGCGTTCTTGTTGTTCTTTTTCTTGTTCTTGCTCATGATTGTATATCCTTTCAAAAATTAATCAATTTTGAGTTGCTCGCCCACGATCGGCACGCCGGTTGCGGGAATCTTGGTCTTCTTATAGCCCTTGGTATCCTCCACGTCAACCTGCACGGCACTCACGGTCTGTCCCTTCTTGAGCGTCATCAACGTGACACCCGAGGAGGTACGTGTGGTCTTTTGGGGAATGAGTGCGGTCTTGATGACGATCGCGCGGTTGTCCGACGAAATCAGCATGATGTCACGCGGCTTTTTGTCGGTGTCGTCCAAGATCGCCACCACAGGGGAGGCGTCCGAGTATGCACTTGTCAGCTTGCGGCGCACCGCCTTGGTCTCGTAAGCCGTAACGGGCACGCGCACGCCCTTGCCGTTTTCAAAGATGAATACCATATTGGTGCCTGCGGGATAGCCTTGCTGCGTGGTCACGTACAAAGGCTTTTCACCTGCATCCATGCCAAGCTTTGCGGGAACGAAATCACCAAGCAGCGATGCCTTGGTGGTTTCAAAGTCGTCGATCTTGCATCTGAATACCTTGCACTTATCGGTAAAGAAGGTCAGCTCGTCCGCATTGTCCGCGTTAAAGGCAGTAAGGAGGCTGTCGCCGTCCTTGAATTTCTGCTCGTCGTTACCCTGCAGGGAGCGCATGGTGATCTTTTTGAGATAGCCTTCCTTGGAAAGCACCACGTAAACGGGGTAGGATTCCACCTTGGGCTCTTCAAATACGGGCACGTTGTCAGCCTGAATGATCTGCGTCTTTCTGGGCTGGCCGTACTTCTTCTTGATGTCGTTGAGCTGGTTGGCAATATACGCCTTGATCTTGAACTCGTCACCCAGCAGCTCCTCTAAGTGCTCGATCTCACGCTTGAGATCCTCGATCTCGGCGATCTTGTTCAAGATATACTGTCTGTTCAAGTTACGCAGCTTGATGTTGGCAATGTATTCTGCCTGGATCTCGTCAATCGTAAAGCCTTCCATCAGGTTGGGGATGACCTGCTCTTCCTTTTCGGTACGGCGGATGATGCGGATCGCCTTGTCGATGTCCAAGAGGATCTTGCCAAGTGCCAGGAGCAGGTGCAGCTGCGCTTTCTTTTCGCCCAGCTCGTACGTCAGCTCGCGGCGCACGCAAACGGTACGGAACTTGATCCACTCGGTCAAAAGCTCGGCAATACCCAGCTGTCTGGGCGTACCGTCAATGAGCACGTTGAAGTTGCAGCTGAATTTGTCTTCCAAGGGAGTCAGCTTGAATAGTCGCGCCATGAGCTTATCGGGATCGGTGCCCTTACGGATATCGATGGTCAGCTTAAAGCCCGAGAGGTCGATCTCGTCGCGGAAATCGGTGATCTCCTTGACCTTGCCCGACTTGACCAGCTCTGCGATCTTGTCCATGATCTGCTCAATGGTGGTGGAGTAGGGAATCTGCAGAATGTCAATGCAGTTATTGACCTTATCGTAGGTGTAGCGCGAGCGGATGCGGAACGAGCCCTGACCGGTCCTATAGATGCTCTTGAACTGCTCTGCGTCATAGATGATCTGACCGCCGCCCGAGAAATCGGGGGCTTTGATGATCTCCATCAGCTTTTCGGTGGGCAAATTGGGCTTTTTGAGTAGCGCGATAGTACCGTCACAGATCTCGGCTAAGTTAAAAGAGCAGATGTTGGACGCCATACCGACCGCGATACCCATATTGGGCGTGACCAGCACGTTGGGGAAGGTGGTGGGGAACAGCACGGGCTCCTTGAGCGTGCCGTCATAGTTGTCCACCATGTCAACCGCGTCCTTGGAAATGCCCGAGAACAGCTCGTTACAGAAAGCGTCCAGCTTGACCTCGGTGTAACGCGATGCCGCGTATTTCATATCCGAGGAATACTGCTTACCGAACGAACCCTTGGAGTCGATAAAGGGGTGCAGAAGTGCTTCATAGCCGCGCGTCAGACGTACCATGGTCTCGTAAACCGCCGCGTCACCGTGGGGGTTGAGCGTCAGCGTACGTCCTACGACGTTGGTACTCTTGGTTCGACCGCCCGTCAGAAGCCCCATCTTGTACATGGTATAAAGCAGCTTTCTGTGCGCGGGCTTGAAGCCGTCGATCTCGGGAATGGCACGCGAGATAATGACGCTCATAACGTACGGCATGTAGTTTTTTTCGATGGTGTCGGTAATCAACTGCGGGCGTATGGGCGCGTATTCGATTTTTTCAACCGCTTTTTTGTCTTTGGTCGTCTTTTTTGCCATAAAATCTATATTCCTTACTTAAATTTTCAAAATCGTATGTGCAGCCGCACGGATCATGCGGTTATACAGCGCAAGTCCCAGCCCTTGCATGGGGGGCAGATGCGCGTAAATGATCTCTGCGTCGGTGGCATCCGCCTTTCGCAATGCGGCAAACAGACGCTTTGCCTGCGTGGCAAGATCGTCGCGCGCGCCTACGGGAATGATAGAGCCGCCCGAAAGGGTTGGGGTTTCCTCATCGTAGCACAGCACGCAGCAGTTTTTTGCCGCCTGCTCGGCGCGCAGAAACGCCAGCACGGCATCATGCTCACCGTCCAGCAGCACCAAGGGGGCTGTGGGGGCGTAATGTCTGTATTTCATACCGGGAGAGAGCGGACGCTCGTTCTCGGCAAGCTTTTCTGCCACGGCGGGTGCAATATCCACGCGCGGACAAACGCAGCAAAGCGCGTCGTGCGTGATGGCACCGGGGCGCAGCAGCACAAGGTAAGGCTCACCCTGCTCGTCCTGCATGATCTTGACGATGGTGGATTCAAGACCGATCTCGCATTCGCCGCCGTCGATGATGACGTTCACTTTGCCGTCCAGATCCTGCACCACGTGGCGCGCATCGGTAGGCGAGGGCTTGCCCGAGAGATTGGCACTGGGGGCAGCTAAGCAAGTACCCGCTGCGCGGATGAGTGCGCGCGCTACGGGATGCGAAGGGCAGCGCACCGCCACCGAATCCAGTCCGCCCGTGACGGACGAGGGCACGTTATCGCGCTTGGGCATGATCACGGTCAAAGGACCGGGCATAAACGCTTTTGCCAGCGCGAAATACAGCTCCGTGGTGTATGCGTATTTGTCGGCATCCTCGGGGGCTGCTATGTGGATGATCAAAGGATTATCCGAGGGGCGACCCTTTGCGGCGTAAATATCTGCAGCGGCTTGTGGACTCGTGCCGTCACCGCCAAGTCCGTAGACCGTTTCGGTAGGGAACACCACAAGCCCACCCGTGCGCAGTATGTGTCCTGCAGCACGCAGCTGCTCCTGCGCCGCTTGCGGATCGTGTATGGTAAATACTTGCGTTTTCAAGATATACCTCTTAAAGTGGTTAATTTTCGCTGTTTTGCAGGTCAAGTGCCGCCTGCGCGGTCATGAGCGGCTCAATGATGGGGGTCATATCGCCGTCCACGAATGCGTCAATGTTGAAGACCGACACGCCTATGCGGTGGTCGGTGACGCGGGATTGGGGATAATTATAGGTGCGGATCTTTTCGCTGCGGTCACCCGAGCCGACCTGACCCTTGCGGTCAGCGGCGATCTTTTCGTTCTGCTCACGGCATTTCTGATCGTAGAGCATGGTGCGCAGCAGCATGAGTGCCTTTGCTTTGTTCTGGAACTGGGAACGCTCCTGGTCGCACTCAATGACGATGCCCGAGGGCTTGTGCGTCAGACGTACGGCAGACTCGGTCTTGTTGATATGCTGACCGCCCGCACCGCTGGACTTGCAGGATTCGTACACAAGGTCCGAGTCCTTGATCTCAACCTCGACCTCGTCAGCCTCGGTCAGCACCGCAACGGATGCGGTAGAGGTCTGAATACGCCCCTGCGATTCGGTTTCGGGCACGCGCTGCACGCGGTGCACGCCCGATTCAAAGCGGAAATGCGACCATGCCTCCTCTCCCTTGACCGTGAAGGTGATCTCACGGTAGCCGCCGAGGTCTGTGGGATTGGCGTGCAGAGGGGAGAGATCAAAGCCTTGCTTGGCACAATACATGCAGTACATGCGGTAAAGCACGCCCGCAAACAGTGCCGCCTCCTCACCGCCCGCACAAGCGCGGATCTCGACTACGAGGTTTTTGCCCTCGTTGGGGTTGCGCGGACGCAGCAACAGCCTCAGCTCCTGCTCCAGTCTGCTTTTGGTCTGCTTGGCATCTGCCAGCTCCTCTTGCGCCATTTCCTTGAGCTCGGGGTCACCCATATCCAAAAGCTCCAGCGCGTCCTGCACGTTCTGCTCGGCGCGCATGTAAGCCTCGTATGCTTCCATAATGGGGGTCAGCTTTTTATACTCGCGCATCAGCGCCGAGTATGCAGCGGGATCGGAAAGCACGGACGGATCTGCCATCCGTGCTTCCATCGCCAGATATTTATCTTTGATCTGTTCGAGCTTGTGCAGCATCAGTCAAAGCTGTAGAAGGCAACGAATGCCTTGTGTGCGGTATATACGTCTGCCTTGGAAACGATCTCAAAGGGGGAGTGCATTGCGATCACGGGAACGCCCATGTCAATGGTGGGAATGTTGTGCTTGGAGATGTACTTTGCAACGGTTCCTCCACCGCCAATGTCATTCTTGCCCATGTCGCCTGCCTGCCATACGACCTCACCCTTTGCCATAATGCGGCGGATGAATGCAACAAGCTCTGCGCTTGCGTCGTTGGTTGCAACCTTGCCGCCGTGACCGGTGTACTTGCACATGCAGATACCGCAATTGATGCGGGAAACGTTCTTGCCGTCAAATACCTCTGCGAAGTTGGGGTCAAAGCAAGCGGTGACGTCTGCGGACATGCAGACGGAGTTTGCCTTCATGGCACCGTAGTTTGCGCCGAATGCCTTTGCGATCTCGTAAAGCAGGTCAAGCAGCAGCTCGCACTGCATACCGGTGTCACCGTCCGAGCCGATCTCTTCCTTGTCTGCAAGGATAACCATGGTGGTGCGGGCTGCGTCGGGGCACTCAAAGAGTGCGGTCAGCGCGGGATATGCGCAAACGCGGTCGTCATGTCCGTAAGAGCCGATCAGCGAGCGGTCAAGACCAACGTCACGTGCCTTTGCGGCAGGAACGATGGAGAGGTCAGCGGACAGGAAATCAGCCTCTACAATGCCGTACTTTTCGTTAAGCAGATTGAGAATATTCATCTTGATCTTGTCGGATTCTTCACCCTCCAAGGGTCTGGAGCCCAGCAGAATGTTGAGGTTCTCTGCAGGGATTGCGGTGCCCAAGGGCTGCGCATTCTGGCTCTGGCCCAAGTGAGGCAGCAGATCGTTGATGTAGAGCACGGGATCGGTCTCGTCTTCACCGATGGTGACCTTGACGACCTCGCCGTCCTGCTTGACGATCACACCGTGCAAAGCAAGAGGGGTAGCAACCCACTGGTACTTGCGTACGCCGCCGTAGTAGCGGGTCTTGAAGAAGCCAAAGCCGCCGTCCTCATACAGAGGGGACTGCTTTAGGTCAAGTCTGGGCGAGTCGATGTGCGCTGCGCAGATACGAATACCGTTCTGTACGGGCTCAGAGCCGATGCGGAACAAGAACAGCGATCTGCCGCGGTTGTTATAGTAATACTTGCCGCCCTTTGTAAGCTCCATGCCAAAGGTGTAGGGAACGTAGCCCTGTGCTTCTGCCATGGCAATAGAGGTGGCAACAGCTTCTCTTTCGGTCTTGGAAGCGTCCAGATACTTTGCATAGCCTACGCAGTAGTCGTAAGCAGCCTGGATCTGCTCGGAGGTAGCAACCTCATAGAAGTTGGTCTTTTTGTAACCTAAAAGGTCTTTTTTGGATTCGGACATAATAGTATCCTCCTTTATGTTCAGTAATATAGTTTTTCGTAAATGGCTTGTGCCTTGGCAGCTTTTTTGACAGCCTTGGCTATTTTTTTATCGGGGACGGTCTGCAGCGTGCCAAAGTCGGGGTCAACGTAATTTGCATTGGTCAGCCAAGCATCCACCGATTCTTCGCCCGCATACCAGGCAGCGTACACCGTGCTCCACATGCCGTATTTGGTATAGAGCAGGGAGAGGTACATGGTACCGTAGCGGATATTGGTGTCGGGGTCGTAAAGTGCAGCTGCGTTCATTTCCTCGTCGTGCGCCTCGGTCGCCAAGCGGACGTAAAGCGCAGGCGTGAGCTGCAAAAGTCCGATTTCGCTGTTCTTGCCCTGCATGGTGCTGTCAAAGTTGCTTTCTACCTTGAGCATGGTGTAAATCACAGCTTCGGGCACACCGTATTCTGCGGCATATTGGGTGACAAAATCTTGATACTTGCGCGGGTGCGAGAGCCTTTCGCCGCCCAGGCAAAGCAGCTCGAAAACACCGCCGAAGGCAAGGGAAACGACTAAAATGATGATAATGGGCAAGGCGTGCCCGGAGTGCTTTTTTCTCATAGCAGCTCCTTTGCAAGCGCGTTGACCAATGCCAGCGTTGCGTCAATTCCATCGGTGCCTTGCAGGTTGTTTTCAAACAGAAAATCCGCTTTTTCGGCGTAAAAAGCAACCGGCTTTTGTGCGTCAAGCCGTTTGTTTGCGGCGTCCTCGGAAAGGTTGTCGCGCACCATAATGCGTGCCTTGCGCACCTCGCGGTCAGCAATCATGGCACAGGTGTGTGTGCAAAGCGCATCCGCGCCTGCTTCAAACAGCAGAGGAGCGTCCAGAATGGCACCGCGCGCACCTCGCTGCTTTGCTGCCTCGATCCGCTTTGCGCTCTCGGCGATCACGTGCTTGTGCGTGATGCGGTTGAGCAGCTCCAGCTTATCTTTGGCGTCAGGTGCAAACACGATTGCCGCAAGCGCCTTGCGGTCAAGCTTGTCTTGCTTGATCACGTCCGAGCCAAACGCCTCTTGCAGCTCAGCAAGGCACGGGGAGGGCGCGTTTGTCAGCTCGTGATACACGGCATCTGTATCGATCCATGCAAAGCCGTGTGCGTCCTGCAGGTGCTTTGCTACCAAGCCCTTACCGGCACCGCTGGGGCCTGTCAGCCCTAAGATGGGAAAGCTCATATCTGTACTTCCTTTCCGCCCTCGGCGTCACTCTTCATAGCGGCTGCCATGATGCGCTGAATCTGCGCACCGTCGGAAAAATCGGGGGAGAAGTGCTGCCCCGACGCAACTGCGTCAAGGTAACGGTACATACCGTGAATATGTCCGCGCAGCCAGCCCTGCGGTGCTTTGACTGCGGGGAAGGTGCCGCCGGGAGCATCATAGCGTCCGCTTGCGGGGATCGCCGTAAAGCCCGACGTGCCGCCAAGCGGCAGCTTGGGACTTGATGCGTCCATGTAGTACAGGATATCACATTCGGCAAGAGAGTAGCGCAAAGCACCGCCCGTGCCGTATACTTCAAAGCTAAGTCCGTCCTCTGTGCCGTGGGCAAGCTTGGAAACGCTGATCTGTCCGATCGCACCGTTCTGTAAGGTGGCGGTCATGTAAAATGCCTCGTCCGCGTTGGTCTGCCAAAGCGAGCCGTCCTTTTGCTTGTGCGTGTCAAATGCAATATGCGATTTGCCGCTGATGCTTGAAAAATCACCGCACAGATGCCTGCAAAGGTCGATGGCGTGCGAGCCAAGGTCAAAAAGCGTACCCGCACCGCAAACGGTTGCGTCCTGCTTCCAGCCCACGAAGCGCGCGGGATCAATGTCGCTGTCGTGTCTGTAGTGGAAGGAGAAGGATAAAATTCTGCCCAGCGCCCCCCCGTCGATCAGCTGCTTGGCGCGCATGATGGCGGCAAGATGACGGTTGTTATATACCACGCCGCAGATCAGTCCTTGATCGGCTGCTTTGGCGGCAAGCGCCTCGGCTTGCGCGGGGCTGACCGTAAACGGCTTTTCGCAAAGCACGCTCTTGCCTGCGTCAAGGGCGGCGTTGGCAATATCAAAGTGGGTGACGTTGGGGGTGCAGATGTCCACGACGTCAATCTCCGGATCGGCAATCATTTCTTGCGCATCCGCATATGCGCGGGTAAAGCCAAGATCCCCACAAATGCGTGCGGATTTTTCCGCGCTCGTGGTGCAAATGCCGCGCACCGAAGCAGTAAACGGCAGAGGGGAATAGAAATAGGGAAGCGACGCGATGCTGTAGGCGTGGGTCTTGCCCATTGCGCCAAAGCCGACGATGCCGATGCGTAAATGCTTTTTCATACTATCCTCCTCATGTTTTCAATAAATATATAACACCAACCTACATTATAACTCAAAACGCATAATAATGCAAGGGGTTTTTGAATATTTTTGCGGTGATTTGGCGTCATGGTCCCAAACAAAAAGAAAACAGGGAAGCACTCCCTGTTTTCTTTTGGGGATTTAGTTGTCAAGTGCCTGTAGGTACGCCATAATTCCGCAAAGATTGATGGCGCTTTCCCACGGTCTGTAGGGACAGGAGGCGTCGGCGGGAAGCCCCGCGCGGTAATATTCTGTCCAGACCGAGCCGCGGACGCGGTCGTCCAATAACTCACGCAACAAATCGGCATAAGCGCCCAACTGTTCTGCGGGAACGTACTTTGCCAGTGCGTAAAGGATCACACCGTATTCATATCCCACAGTGTTATCGGGATTGTGTTTTCCGTATTCGCTCTGCCTTATGCGCGCGACACTTGCTTCGATCGCGGTACGGATGAGCTGTGCAGGTAACAGTGTGCTGCCCGCAAATACCGACATCCAGATAGCGCAATCAAGGCTATATCTCTCGGTGCAGGGCGGCACCGTGATCTTGCCAAAGCAGCCGGAGCAGAGAAATGCATCTTTGGCATCGCGCAAAAGATTGGTCATACGCGAGCAACCAAGACATACGCCGTGTCTGTAGGCGGGGATCTGTGCATGCTGTACGCGACTGGGATTATTGATGTACACCGTATTCTCGGAAATAAAATTCTCGGAAAACAGCATCGCCGCTTTGAGTGCGGGAGCGCGGTGCGCGGTGACGTCATCGTGCGTCATCAGGCCGTGCGTCTCGCATATCTCAAGCAGAGCCAGCGCACTGGTGATATAGAGAGCCGTGGCCTCCATCGAGCCGTGATCGATGCCGCTTCGCGGAAAAATGCCACCGGCAATATATGTCTCATCTCCGTTGAAGGGAATCATGCCGTCACACAGGTGCTGTTGCTGTGCTGAGAGCAGATAGCGCGCGTAGTCCATGCGCTCGGCAAGAAAGGACACGTCACCTGTCGCGCGGATGTATTCCAAAAGCTCCAGCAGATAGTAGCCTGTCTGCTCCACCTCGTCGTTTTCGTGGCGGTGCGAGCAGGACATGCCAAGCCCCGAGGCATTGGGCATGTATCCCTTTTGGCGAAAAACGTCTGTCATGTAGCAGATCATGCGCTTGGCGTATTCGTGCAGTCCAAGTGCCATATATCCGCGGAACACTCCGTACATATCTCTGCCGTAGGCAAGGTGATAAAACGAGCCCGCGATCACGCCGCCCTGGGCAGAAGTCTGGGTGATCAGCGCAACGGCAACCGCCTCGATCAGCTCGCGCACATTGAAATCCGCCCCCAAAACGCTGTCGTCGACGCGGATTTGACTCAAAATATCCTGCCAATGTGCAAAAAAGTCGCGCTTGATCGCGTCGAGATCCGCTCCGAGCATCTGTGCTGAGAGATCCATGCAGCAGGCATAGCTGTCGGTTCCGCATGCACCAAAGTCACCGCCCACGAATATCAAATGAGAGTCTCCCGCGGGAAAGGTGATCTGTCGTCCGTTCACCGTACAGCTATCTGAGAGCAAGAGGCTGCAATAAGCATCCTTGTCGGTTTTGGATTGAGAGAATACCACAGTGCCCTCGGGAATTTCAAAAAGCCGCGTCTTTGCACCGTCAAATACTGCGCTGATATCGATCGGCTGAAAGGGAGATTCCAGCAAAAAGTCAATCGGTTGCACCAGCGAAAATCGGCGGATAAATACGGGCAGAGCAGGGTGCGAAAAGTCGGTGAGAGTACCGATCTCCTTGCCCTGCGCACACAGCGTTGTGACGTAGCAGGCAGAACCGCGAATGCGATGGTTCAGAGCAACTATTGTCTGATCTGATGCACGCAGGCTCATGATGCCGGGCATCGAATAGCAGGGAGCAAACAGCTGTACGATATCTGCGCCCGAGCCGCCCATGGCGACCTTGCCGTTTCCAACAAAAAACAATCCCTCGGTGAGAATGTATTCCGTATGCATGTTCCGCACCTCCTTTTTTTGCTATTATATCACAGCGGCAGTAAAAAAGTCAATTATGGGATCAAAAATGTATTGCAATCCTCACGTATTTATAGTATAATATAACAGAATATAGTTTTACGGAGGATTTTCCTTTGAGATACAACACGCTTTTGATGGATGCGGACAATACGCTGCTGGATTTTACGAGATCCGAGCACGACGCCATTGCCGAGACCTTTGCGCATTTCGGGTTGCCCAACGATGACGCGACCATTGCCATCTATTCCGAGGTCAACGACGCGCATTGGAAGATGCTGGAACGCGGCGAGATCGAGAAAAAAGTGCTGATGTGGAAGCGTTTTGAGGTATTCTGCGCACGCACGGGTCTTGAAGCAGACCCCAAGGCACTGGCGGCTGATTATCTGCGCACGCTGTCTACCAAGTCCTATATGATCGAGGGTGCGCTTGAGGTCTGCGCGGCTCTTGCCGAGAAATGTCGCATGTACGTTGTTACCAACGGAGACAAGCGCGTGCAAGAGGGCAGATTTAACCCCAGTCCCTTGGCGAAGTATTTTCAAAAAGCCTATATTTCCGAGGAGGTCGGATTTGAAAAGCCTGACATCCGTTATTTTGACGCGGTCATGCGCGACATTCCCGATTTTGATCCTGCTACTACGCTGGTGGTGGGTGACTCGCTGACGTCGGATATCAAGGGCGGCATCAATGCGGGGCTGGATACCTGCTGGTATAATCCCAAGGGCAAGGATTTGCCTGCGGATATTCCCGTGACTTACGTCATTGACGATCTTGCCAAGCTGCTTGTCCTGGCAGAGGAGGGGCATGTATGAAGGCATTTTTGGCGCAATGCAGGGGAGCGCGCATCCCCGTGAAGGCAGATCTGCCGCTGTGTGATTACTCCACCTTCCGCATCGGCGGCAAGACAGATCTTGCACTTTTTCCTACAACCGTGGAGCAGTTTTCCTTGCAGCTCGCCATGCTCTCGCAGAGCGGATTGAAATACAAGGTCATCGGCAACGGCTCCAACGTGCTGTTCTCGGATGCCGGCTTTCGCGGCGTGATGGTATTCACCACCGAGCTCAAACAATACCGCTTTGACAAGGACACCCTGTACGCGCAAAGCGGTGCGGGACTTGGTCGCGTGTGCGCTGAGGCGTCCAAGCAAGGATACGAGGGCTTTGCCTTTGGCTGCGGTATCCCCGGCACGGTGGGCGGCGGCGTGTACATGAATGCGGGCGCGTACGGTGGACAAATCTCGGACGTGCTGATCTCCAGCGAGGTGTACGATACGGTACACAACCGCGTGTTCACGCTGACGGCAGAAGAGCACGAGTTTGCATACAGGCACAGTATTTTTGCCGAGCATCCAGAATATATCATTCTGTCAAGCACCTTTGCGCTGCGCGGGGGCAATGCAGATGAAATCATGCAAAAGGTTAAGGAGCAGGCTGCCTCCAGACGCGAAAAGCAACCGCTGAGCTATCCCAGCGCGGGCAGTACGTTTAAGCGTCCCGAGGGCTATTTTGCAGGAAAACTCATTGAAGATGCAGGACTTAAAGGCTTGCGCGTGGGCGGAGCGGTGGTTTCCGAAAAGCACGCGGGCTTTGTGGTCAACGACGGCGGCGCAACCGCTGCAGACGTGCTTGCTCTGGTTGAGCAGATCAAGGCGCGCGTGCATGCACAATTCGGCGTGCGCTTAGAGTGTGAATTTGAGTATATAGAGGAGTAAATATGTCTTTTTCCGAGCAGGTGAAAGAAGAATTACAGGAATTACAGATCAAGCCCATGTGCTGCCGCAGGGCGTACCTTTTCGGGCTGATGATCGGTGCGCAGACGGATGGCGAGCACATCGTTTTTCGTTTGCCTACGGCATTTGCCGAGCATGCAACAGCCGAGATCAAGCGTCATTTCGGCAGAGATGCACAGGCGCGTCCCTACGTATCGGGCAGGGCGAGCGGCACCGAGCTGCACTTTGCATCTGCCAAGTGCGCAGCGCAGATCTCTGCTTGGGACGCAGGCGAAAGCGCGGACTTTTCCGCCGTCTGCAAGTGTCCGCAATGCACGTTTGCATTCTTGCGCGGCGCGTTTTGCGCTGTCGGTACGGTGTCCGATCCCGCTACGGGCTCGCACCTTGAATTTAAGTGCCCGAACGGGGCACGCGCCTTGGGACTGCAGACAAATCTTGCGGTACAGGGCGTGAGCATGGGACTCGTTTTGCGAGGCAAATCCACGGGCGTATATATCAAAAACAGCCAGGGCGTTGAGGACGTGCTGACCCTGCTTGGCAGCAGCACCATGGTCTTTGAACTGCTTAATAAAAAGATCGAGCGCGAGATCCGCGGTAACGAGAACCGCGTGACCAATTGCGATACGGGTAACATCAGTAAATACGTTGCCGCTGCGCTCAAGCAGAATGCAGCAATCGAAAAGCTGGAGCGGTACGGGGAGCTTGACAAGCTGCCCGACGCCTTGCGCGATACCGCCATGCTGCGCCTGCGCTATCCCAACGTGTCTCTCGGCGAGCTTGCCGAGGCGCACGTGCCCCCCATTACAAAATCGGGGCTCAATCACAGATTGCAAAAATTGATCGATCTGGCAAACGAACTGCCGGACTGATACTAAATTGAAATTTGCCATCCGGCAAATTTCTACCGCAACGCTCTGCAAAAAGCAGAGCATATCACTCGCGCTTTGCGCGAATATCACTTTTGCGATAGCAAAAATATCACGTTTCGCCCGGGGCGAAGCATATCACTCTCGAAGAGAAAGGAGATCTCATGGCTAACGAATTCGTACACCTGCATTTGCACAGCGAATACAGCCTGCTTGACGGTGCATGCCGTATTGCGGATATCCCCGCACGCGCTGCCGAATGCGGACACCACGCTGTCGCCATTACCGACCACGGCGCCATGTACGGCGTGGTGGAGTTTTATAAAGCATGCAAAAAAGCAGGCATCAAGCCCATTATCGGCTGTGAGGTCTACGTTGCCCCGGGTTCGAGATTTGAAAAGACCAAGAGCAGCGAGGCAGGGGCGGATCACCTGGTTCTTTTGTGTGAAAATGAGCAAGGGTATCAGAATTTGATTACCCTTGTATCCAAAGGCTTTACCGAAGGGTTTTACGGGAAGCCGCGCGTGGATGCCGAGCTGTTGCGCGCGCACCATAAGGGGCTGATCGCGCTTTCCGCATGCCTTGCGGGTAAGATCCCACGCAAGCTGTCTGCAGGGGATCACGCTGCCGCCAAGCAGACCGCCATGGAATACGCTGCGATTTTCGGTAAGGATAACTTTTTTATCGAGCTGCAAAATCACGGCATGATCGAGCAAAAGCAGATCCTGCCGCAGCTTTACAGCCTTGCGCGCGAATGCGGTCTTGGCGTTGTGGCAACCAACGATTGCCACTATCTGCGCCGCCGCGATGCCGCCACGCAGGCAATTCTGATGTGCATTCAGACCAACTCGTCCATCGAGGACGGCAGACCCATCGGTTTTGAGACCGACGAGTTTTACTATAAAGACACGAACGAGATGCGCATGCTGTTCTCGCAGTACGAGGGTGCTTTGGAGAACACGGTGCGCATTGCCGACCGCTGCTCTGTGGATTTTGATTTTAACACGCTGTATCTGCCCAAATTCCCGTGCCCCGACGGCAAGGACTCGGTGACCTACCTTTACGAGCTTGCCGAGCGCGGCTTTGCCGAGCGCGTCGGGAAGGGACAGATCACCTTTGACGCGGCAGACGAGCAGACCTACCGCGAGAGGATCAAGTACGAGCTTGACGTCATCGTGCAGATGGGGTACGCCGATTATTTCTTGATCGTGCAGGACTACGTGCGCTTTGCCAAGAGCCGCGGCATTCCCGTCGGTCCCGGCAGAGGCTCGGGCGCAGGCTCGCTTGTGGCGTTTGTGCTGGGCATTACCGACGTGGATTCGATTCGATACGATCTGCTGTTCGAGCGTTTTCTCAATCCCGAACGCGTCAGCATGCCCGATATTGATATTGACTTTTGCTACAACCGTCGCGACGAGGTCATTGATTACGTGGCAAAGCGGTACGGCAGGGAACACGTGTCGCAGATCATTACCTTTGGTACGCTTGCCGCGCGTGCAGCCATCCGCGATTGCGGCAGAGCCATGGGCATGCCGTATGCCGAGGTGGATGCCATTGCCAAAGCGGTGCCCGCAGAACTGGGTATCACCTTGGAGCATGCGCTAAGGCTCCCCGAGCTCAAGCAATTCTACAATGATACAGACAAAAATCGCGAGCTGATCGATACCGCCATGGCGCTTGAGGGTATGCCGCGCAACGTTTCCATTCACGCAGCAGGCATTGTCATTACGGATAAGCCCGTCAGCGAGTACGTGCCGCTGGCGCACAGTAACGGTACGGTGGTTACCCAGTTTGACATGGATACCATAGCAAACTTAGGACTGCTGAAATTCGACTTCCTTGGCTTGCGTTATCTGACCATTATCAACGATGCGCAGACGCAGATCAAGGAAACGCACCCCGATTTTGATATCGAGCGCATTCCGTACGATGATAAGGATACCTTTGCGCTGATCGCCAAGGGCAACACCTCGGGCGTTTTTCAGCTGGAGTCAAGCGGTATCAAGCAGGTGCTGGTGCAGCTGCGCCCCGAGTGCTTCCAGGATATCATTGCGGTCATTGCGCTGTACCGTCCGGGACCTATGGACTCGATCCCACGCTATATTGAGTGCCGCCACGATCCCTCCAAGATCGAATACGACACGCCGCTTCTTGAACCTATTTTGAAGGAAACCTACGGCTGCGCCGTGTACCAGGAGCAGGTCATGCGCATCTTCCGTGAGGTGGCAGGGTACAGCTTTGGGCACGCGGATATCGTGCGCCGTGCCATGTCCAAGAAAAAAGCAGACGTGTTGGAGGCAGAACGCGCAGACTTTATTGCGGGAGCGGCTGTGCGCGGTGTGGATGAGGCAACCGCCACCAAGCTCTTTGATGACCTTTCCAACTTTGCAAATTACGCATTCAATAAATCGCATGCCGCCGCATACGCCGTGCTTTCCTATCGCACCGCGTATTTAAAGGCGCATTATCCTTGTGAGTATTTCTCGGCACTTCTGACCAGCGTGCTTGGCAATCAGGTCAAGATCGCGGAGTACATCGGGGAGTGCAACAAGCGCGGTATTTCGGTGCTGCCGCCCGATATCAACCGCAGCCGTGCAGATTTCCATGGCAGCGGCAATACCATTCGCTTTGGCTTGCTTGCGCTCAAAAACGTGGGCGGTCAGTTTGTGCAGTCGCTGTGCCGCGAGCGCGAAGGGCATGATTTTACCTCCTTTGAGGATTTCGTGGAGCGCATGTCGGGCAGGGATATGAATAAGCGCATGATCGAGGCACTCATCAAAGCCGGTGCGTTTGATGCGCTTGGCACGTATCGGTCAAGACTTTTGTCCTCGTATGAGCAGATCATTGATACCGTGTCGCAGAAAAATCGCGATAACGTGGCGGGGCAGTTGGATATGTTCAGCATGGTGCCCGAGGTCAAGGCTAAGACCTCGTTCTCCTATCCCCCTATTCCCGAATACACCAAGCGCGAAAAACTGATGCTGGAAAAGGATGCGTCGGGCATGTATTTCTCGGGGCATCTGCTTGACGGTTACGACAAGTGCATTGCCGACCTTCACACCAAGAATATCGGCACGCTTTCCGACGAATCGGGTGTTTTGCTGCCCGACCGCGCACGCGTGCGCATTGCGGGCGTGATTACCTCGGTCACGGTCAAAACGACGAGGAATGATCAGCGCATGGCGTTCTTCACGTTGGAAGACCGCACGGGCGAGATCGAATGTTTGATGTTTGCCAAGACTTACGAAAGTCTGGGACATCTGGTGCGCATGGATAACGCCGTCTACGTGGACGGCAACCTCTCGGTGCGTGAGGACGAGGTCAAGGTGCTGATCGGCACGGCAGGCGAGCTTGTGGACGACGAGCATTATACCCCCAAGCCCGCACCCACCCGCAATGCCGTAGGGCAGGGGCTTGCTCCTGCCGCACCAACCCGCAATCCCGTAGAGCAGGGGCCTGCTCCTGCCGCACCAACCCGCCCCCAAAAAATCAAAAAACTCTACCTGCGCGTGCCGGATACCGAGGGCACGCTGTACCGCAAGGCACTCAACCTTGCCGAGATTTTTGACGAGGGACTTTGCGTGCCTTTGGTATTTTACAACAGCGAGACCAAAGCGTATATCCCGCAAGAAAAGGGCATTGCACTCTCACCGTTCGTCATGCAGCAGCTGATTGACCTGCTTGGCAAGGAAAACGTGATCTATCAATAAACTCACGGGGCGTTTGCTTGACGGCAGACGCCCCGTCAATATCCGCTCCTGCAAAAAAATTTTTTCAAAACCGCGAATTTTTTGCCCTGCTCCCTTGTTAATATACTAAACGGGAAAATTTGAAGAATTTTCTTTGAAATCTGTCAAATTTTCGCATGGAAGTTGTGTATGTAAGTAGAAAGACTTTTTGGGGGAGCATATCATGCATGACAAAAATCGCGTTGCGTTGCCCGATCTGAGTACGGAGCAGCGCAAAACCTTGACCTTGATATACGAGCTTTATTATAAGCAAATGTACAAAATGGCGTACGCCGTGCTGCGCAACAGACAGGATGCCGAGGATGCGGTGCAAGAGGCATTTTACCGCGTTTGTCTGAACGCCGAGATGTTCAAGCAGCCGCACGGTGACTCGACCGCTGCGCTCATCCACGTGTATACGCGCAACGTGGTCATCAATCACTATCACAAAAAGAAGCGTCGCAGCTCCATGATTTCGGATGCGCCCGATGCAGACGTGCTGATCGATGCCCAGGCGTATGACCTTGCGTTTCTGATGGCGCAAGCAGAAAACTCGGCAGAGGTGCGCCGTGCGGTGGACGCATTGGATGCGCATTATCGCGAGGTCATTATACTGAAATATTATCAAAACAAGAAAAACACAGAAATTGCGGAAATGCTGGGACTTGGGCAAAACGTGGTCAACGGCAGAATATTCCGCGCAAAAAAGATGCTGCACAGATTGCTGTTTGAACAAAACGGAAAGGAGAAAACGCCATGAAGGATCAGGATATCATCGCGCTGTACAATGCGCGAGACGAGCGCGCCATTGCCGTCACCGAGCAGCAATACGGCGCGTATTGCATGGGGATCGCCATCCGCATTCTGCAAAACATGCAGGATAGCGAGGAATGCGTCAACGATACCTGGCTTATCACGTGGAATTCCATTCCGCCTGCATGCCCCGAAGTGCTGAAAACTTACGTCGGGCGTATTACGCGCAATCTCTCTATTAACCGACGCAAGAGCAAGATGCGCGACAAGCGCGGCGGCGGTGAGGTAGAGCTTGCGCTTGAGGAGCTTGCCGAGGTGGCAGCTCCCGGTGAGGACGTCAGCAGCTATTACGAACGGCTGGAATTTGCGCATAGCTTTAATCTGTTTTTGCGCGATTTACCCGAGCGTGATTGCAACGTATTTGTTCGCCGCTATTACCACGTGGACAGCATTGAGGATATTGCCAAGCGATACGGTATCAGCAAAGCAAACGTGTTCAAAATCCTTTCTCGCACAAGGCAAAAGCTCAAGGAATTCCTTCAAAAGGAGGGCTTTGCGCTATGACCAATCAAACCTTATTTGAACTCATGAGCGAGATCGATTTTGATCTCATCGAGCGCGCCGAAGCTCCCGTGCCCCTGCGCAAAAAGCCTGTGTTCCGCGTGGCGATGATTGCTGCCGTGATTGCGCTTTTGTTGGGCGTGAGCACGCTGACGGTCACGGTGGCAGGAGCGGTGGTGAGCGTGCAAGCCGTCAGATACGTAGAGAACAAGTACCCCGCATACGACGGCACTGTGCTGCATTTTGCGCAGATCTTTCTGACCGAGGACGACAATGCCATTTCCGCATTGCTGGGCGAGGACGCCAAGCACGCGCTCGGAGGCTTTATTGCCGCGCTGCGTAATGATAGCCATGAAAACGAGGAAAGCATTGGTGAAGAAGAGACCGAAACGCCCGAGGAGCAGACGGATGAACCCGAGGAGGAGACGGGCGACAAGGTTGGTCAAGACACCGAGCAAACGACAGAAACGCAAACCGAGAGCACCGAGCCGGAGGAAAGCACCACTCACGCACCTGTGCCGCCCGTGGTCGTGGTGCATCCCTCGTATGATAATCTGTACATGATCGCCGGAGACAGAGAAATCGAGGTCTTTTCCGAGTATGCTTCGTGGAACAGCAAGGTCACCGTGAGCGATCCCGAGGTCACGCACCTGCGCTTGTACGGCTGGATGGCGTTCGGGCATACCACGCCCGGCACCTACGGCTATTCCATTGACAGAGGGGAAAGGGTGTTTGACCAATCTTTCTCGCAGGAGGCTGACAGCACAGTCCATGCGGTGTCTAAGTATATGGGCGGCAAATCCTGCTCGCGTATGGAGGTGCTGATCCCCATTGCCGATCTTGCGCCCGGCTCGCACCGCGTGTCGATTTGCGTCAGGTCTGTTGAGGGAAAAGAGGTAGAGGCTTTGATCTTTACCGTAGTCATACCGGATGGCGGGGAGGAAACCGAGACAGAGCCCGAGATCACCGACGAGGAGCCGGAGCAAGGATGGTCCGAGGGATTGCAATATGACATGAAAAGCCAAAATGGCGAAACGGTCTACGTAGTCAGCGGGATAGGAAACTGCAAGGATACGGACGTATACATTTCTCCTACGTATAGAGGATATCCGGTTGTAGCGATTGGTAAAGAAGCATTTTTTAGTGTTTCAATAGATTTCGTATTCGTTCCTTCTACGGTAAAGGAGATCGGAGAATATGCTTTCTTCGATTGTTCGGTAAAAAGGGTGGAATTGTCCGAGGGCGTAGAGGTGATCGGAGATTCTGCCTTTGCGGATGCCTATTATCTGGAGGAAATCAATTTCCCGAGTACCTTGAAAACTATAGGTTCATATGCTTTTTGTGCTACCGATATTACCCAAGTGATTTTGCCTGATAGCGTGACGGAGGTGCATGGGCACGCCTTTACGTCCTGTCTGCGTGTTACGGAAATCAGGCTTTCTGCGAATTTGACAGAGATCAAGGCGTATATGCTTAAAGGTGTTCCTAACGTGAAAAGTATCGAGCTCCCCCGAGGGATTGAGCGCATCGGTGAATGGGCGTTCATGCAATGCAGCAGGCTTGAAACGGTGACCTTGTATCACGGTGTTCTGCAGATCGATGATAATATTTTTGAATACTGTGAGGACATCAAGGAAATCCGATTTGTCGGGACGCAGGCGGAATGGGAAAGCATTGACATGTCAAAGAAAACGAGAGAGCAGCTCACCCCGCTTGTGGTGTACGTGGAAGAGTAGTTGCTTGCAAATCTCAAATAAAGGTCAGCCCCATCGGGCTGCGGAAATAGCGGTAAAATTGAACAAAGGGCTGCTTGGTAAGGCAGCCCTGAATGCTTTCAAATAGTAATTGCCGCAGGCGCTGGCGATCACTGATCGCCCCTACAACTGAGTATGTTGGAGTTTTAGAATACTAAAGCCTTAAAGAATACACTGTAGGGGCGATCATTGATCGCC
>JAZNCE010000010.1:0-2070 GCA_045587385.1 Eubacteriales bacterium | reverse complement strand
AGCAGTTTTGACGCAGCAGATTTTTTTGAGCCCAAAAGCTTTTCCCGCAGGGCATATGGGCAATATGTCCAAGGGGAAAGATAAAGGGATCGAGAAAATCTGCTCGTCAAAACCAACTTGGTTCGACTCCCGTACGGCTAGTACGGCTAGGCTACATATAAGGAGATCAGCTTATGGATCTTGTAATTTTAACCGCGCTTGGCGTGGGTGGCGCGACCGCCATCGGTGCGGTCATCGGCTTTATTTTCAAAAAAATATCGCACACCTTTTCGGATATCGTGCTTTCCTTTGCCGCGGGCGTTATGCTGGCGGCTGCGGTGCTTGGGCTGATCTTGCCCTCTGCCGAGCACGGCATGGAGCAGTTGGGCGCGTGGGGCATTCTCATGACGCTGGGCGGCATTTTCGTCGGTGCGCTGTGCCTGAACCTGATTGACAAATTGGTTCCCCACCTGCACAAGCTGGCAGGCACCGAAGCGGAGTCGCACAACAATGCAAATCTGAGCAAGGTGCTGCTGTTCGTGACCGCCATTGCCATCCATAACCTGCCCGAGGGCATTGCCGCAGGCGTGGGCTTTGGCGCGGGTGACACCTCGCAGGCACTCATTATTGCGGGCGGTATTGCCCTGCAGAACGTTCCCGAGGGCATGATCATCATCGGCCCTATGCTGGCTGCGGGCGTCAAGCCGGGCAGAACCTTGGCTATTGCCCTATTGACCGGTCTTGTTGAGGTGGTGGGCACGCTGCTTGGCTACTTTGCGGTCAGTATCGCATCCGCCGTTCTTCCCTTTGCGCTTGCCTTTGCGGGCGGCACCATGCTGTACGTCATCAGCGACGAAATGATCCCCGAGACCCACGCGCACGGGCATCAGCGCGGCGCAACCTATGCGCTTTTGGTGGGATTTTGCGTCATGCTGGTTACAGACGTGTTGCTTGGTTAAAGCATCCGATGCGGCAGGAGCAAGCCCCTGCCCTACGGCGGTTGTGCGGCAGGAGCAAGCCCCTGCCCTACCGAATGGGAAATTTTTTCAATTTTTATGAGAAAAATCGGACGTTTTACGCAAAAAAAGCGTCTATATCAGTGAAAGGCAAACACACCTCACAATCAAAAGAAAGGGACGTACCATGGAAAACAAATCTTTTACCACCGAGACCGATGCAAAATATGCTAAAATGCAATTTTTCAGACCCGCGCTCATTACCATGATCGGAACGATGACACTGTCCTTGCTTGGACTGATCGTTTCCCCCGGGCTGGTCGTGATGTTAGAGATCACGCAGCTTTTCTGCCTGGGTATCATCTATTACACAACGCTCCGTAAATGCAGCTGGAGATTGTTTTTTGAAAACGACCAGCTGACGCTGACCAACCTGACCACCGGGCAGACCTTTTCCGTATGGGATATCCCTGCATCCGATATCGTCATCAAGCAATCCAAAAAGGAAAAGGAGTTGGATTACGGTTTTGTGACCATTAAGGACACTGTTTTCGGATTTCACGGCGTCAGGAATTGCAGCGCCCTGCGCGAGTACATCAAAGAAAATTTCAGATAATCAAAATCAGTTCATACCGGGGGCGGGCGATCAACGATCGCCTGCTCTTTGCATAGCCGTACGGGAGTCGAACCAAGTTGGTTTTGACGAGCAGATTTTCTCGATCCCTTTATCTTTCCCCTTGGACATATTATAAACAAACGATTCCTGTTGACAAAGCGCGAAAAATGGTATATAATGATGCCAATATCACTCTCTGGAGGACTGTATGAACTTTTTGGAAGAACGCATTATCAAGGACGGTGTCGTCAAGGAAGGCAACGTGCTCAAGGTTGACAGCTTTCTCAATCACCAGATGGACGTAAGCCTGCTGGATCAGCTCGGCAAGGCATTTTACGAACGCTTTGGCGATAAGGGCATTACCAAAATTCTGACCATTGAGGCATCGGG
This sequence comes from Eubacteriales bacterium, assembly GCA_045587385.1. Taxonomy (GTDB): domain Bacteria; phylum Bacillota; class Clostridia; order Oscillospirales; family CAG-272; genus SVQP01. Next base: position 129 of record JAZNCE010000010.1, on the reverse strand, counting down.
TATTGCCATTGCCTGCTCTGCGGCAAGATATTTTAACGTGCCCGTGGTATTTGCCAAGAAATCCAAGAGCGTGAACATCGACGGCGACATGTACGTTGCCGAGGTGGAGTCCTTTACCCATAAGAACAA
>JAZNCE010000009.1:0-36108 GCA_045587385.1 Eubacteriales bacterium | reverse complement strand
ATTTGCCGCTCAAAACCGTGTGAGTTCGGCTCTCTTCGGCTATACGTGAAAGTGGGGTGAATCTCTTGCGCGAAGAAAACGAAAAGCTCGATGAAGTCGGATCGTAGCCATGTCGTACTGTGAGCCAAGGAGTTGATAGCCCCAGTTGTCTTCCTAAGACCGCTTGGCCTCCGACTTGTGCAGATATTTGCCGCTCAAAACCGTGTGAGTTCGGCTCTCTTCGGCTATACGTGAAAGTGGGGTGAATCTCTTGCGCGAAGAAAACGAAAAGCTCGATGAGGAGCTGCAGCAGCAAACAACAGAAGATGATCAATTAAAGACACCCGCCCCACGATTAAGTCTTGACGAGGACGAGCAAGAGAGAGCCGAGCGCGAGCTGGACGAGCAGTTCGAGCGCGAGGAGGAGGAACAGGAACGCGAGGTCGAGCAGGACGAGCAGGCACTTGCCGAGGACGAAATGCCCGACTCCTACGAGGAGATCATGGAGGACACCTTCGAGAGCCTCGAAGATCTGCTGGATAACAAAAAATACGCCGATTTCGTGCGTGAGCTGGAAAAGCTCAATCCTATTGACGCGGCGGATTTCTTTGAAAATCTCCCGCCCAAGCGTATTCCCGCTGTGTTCCGTCTGCTCAAAAAGGACAGCGCGGCAGAGGTTTTTGCCGAGCTTGACGCGCCCTTGCAGGAGCGCATTATCTCCGCCATGACCGACCGAGAGATCTCGGTCATCGTGGAAGATTTGTTCCTTGACGACGCGGTTGACATGCTGACTGAGATGCCCGCCAACATTGTGCGCCGCATCAAGAAAAACACCACGCCCGAAACGCGTGCACAGATCAATCGCCTGCTCGCTTATCCCGAGGACAGCGCGGGCAGCGTCATGACAAGCGAATTTGTGGATCTGCGCAAGACCATGACGGTTTCTGAAGCGATCAAGCACATCAGGCAGACCGGTATTGACAAGGAAACCGTGTACACCGCCTACGTCATTGACGACAGCCGCATTCTCGAGGGCATCGTATCCTTCAAGGACCTGCTGTTCTCGGCACGTGACGCGCTGATCGGTGACATCATGGAGCCCAATATCATTTACGCAAACACGCTGGACGACCAGGAAACGGTTGCCGATATCATTGCAAAGTACAACCTGCTTTCCCTGCCCATCGTGGACCGTGAATCCCGCCTTGTGGGTATCGTTACCGTCGACGACGCTTTGGACGTCATCGAAGAAGAGACCACCGAGGACATTGAAAAAATGGCGGCAATTTTGCCGACAGACAAGCCCTATATGCGTACAAGCGTATGGGAAAACTTCAAAAAGCGCATTCCGTGGCTGCTACTCCTGATGCTGACGGCAACCTTTACGGGCACCATCATTACCATGCTGGAGGGCAAGATCGACGCGCTTGATTTTCCGCTGGTGCTTTCCCTTTCGGCATTTATCCCCATGCTGATGAGTACGGGCGGTAACGCAGGCGGACAGTCGTCGGTTACGGTCATTCGTGCGCTCTCGCTGGGCGAAATTGAACCCAAGGACATTTTGCGCGTGGTTTGGAAAGAGATCCGTATTGCTATGCTTTGCGGCGCGTGCGTATTTGGTGCGTGCTTTATCAAAACGTGGGCGTACGATTGCAAATTCAACACCGAGCCGCAGTATCTTATGATTGCGGCAGCGGTGAGTGCTACCGTGTTTGTAGCGATCGTGTTGGCAAAGCTGATTGGCGCAATTTTGCCGATTGGCGCGAAGGTGATCAAACTTGACCCGTCTGTCATGGCATCTCCGTTTATTACGACTATTGTAGACACGCTGACGCTGCTGGTCTATTTCCTGATCGTCATTTACCTGCTGGTACCGCAAATGACAGCATTGCTGTAAATTCGGTCGACCCAACTCACGAAAGTTTTCGCCCGCCTTTTTCAAAAGGCGGCGGGGACTTGGGGCAGCGCCCCGAGTCGCGCCCGCAGGCGCGAAACCTCTTATACTGCGTTTGATTTCGCGCAGCGAAATATGTTCTTCTTTGCGCCTCCTTGCACAAAAAAGAACGGAGAGAATTACCTCAATGTAAAAAAGGAAGTTACTTACACAAAGTAGCTTCCTTTTTTGTTTTATACTGCGGGAGCAAGCCCCCGCCCTACGGCTGTTTTGATATTATGTGAGAAAATCGTTTCCGTTCTTTTTTGACGGAGTAGCCGCAAAAAAGAACCAAAAAACGCCGATAAAGAGTTTCGCGCCTGCGGGCGCGACTCGGGGCGCTGCCCCAAGACCCTGCGACCTTTTTGCAAAAAGGTCGATCAAAAACTCTCCAAATAAGGTCGTCCGCGTGATGTTTACGCGTTGACCTCTCTGCCCGTGATCTTATCCGCTACGTAGATGCCCATTGCGCCACTCTGCGACAGACCTCTGGTAATACCGCTGCCGTCACCGATCAGGTACACGCCGTCCATGATCTCAAAATTCTCGTTGTGCTTGGGCTTGATCGAATAATACTTATTCTCACAGCCGTACAGCAGCGTGTCATCGTTGGCACAGCCGGGCGCAACCTTATCCAGCGCGTAAATGGTCTCGATAATGTTGGTCAGCGCACGGTACGGCAGCACAACGCTGAGGTCGCCGGGGAATGCCTGCAGAGTCGGTCTGACCGTGCTCTGCGACAGTCTGTGCGCGTTGGTTCTTCTGCCTCTGATGAGGTCACCAAATCTCTGCACCATAATGTTGCCCTCTGCTGCAAAGTTGGTGTTTCTTGCAATGTTCTCGGCATACTCGGTAGGCTTCTGGAAGTCACCGTCAAAGTGAATGGACGACAGAATTGCAAAGTTGCAGTTCTCGGTCTTCTTCTCGGGCTGTGCAAACGAGTGACCGTTCGCGGTAATCACGCCGTGGTTGTTCTCTGCCGATACAAGTCCGCCCTGGTTGAAGCAGAACATTCTGGTTCTGTCCTCAAACGTCTTGGTGCGATACAAAATCTTTGGCTCGTAGATCTGCGACGAAAATTCACGCCAGATGATATCCTTCATCTCCACGCGCACGCCGATATCCACCGAGTTTGCATCCATACGAATGTCAAACTTCTTGCAGGTGCGGATGACGAAGTCCGATCCGCTTCTGCCCGTGGAGATCACGATCTTGGCGGTCTGCAGGCTCTCTGCATCACGATTGCCTCTTCTATGTGAAACGGCATAGCAGCCGTCCAGTTTTTCAATCTCAAGTACCTCTGTCAGATCTCTCATCTCTACGCCATTCGCTTCCAAGGCGTCGATCAGACTCTGCATGGTGTCAAAATTCTTATCCGTGCCCAAATGGCGTACGTTCATATCCAAGAGTCGCAGATTGTTCTGCAAGCATTTGAGCTTGAGCTCCTCGTTGGAGTGGTACATGGGCGGATAATCGTCGGCAAACTGCTCAAGAATGCTGTCTACCTGGTTGATATAGTACATGGCAAGGTCTTCGCCCAGCTCTTCACCCATAGTGCCGCCGTATGCAGTGCCAAGGTTAAATTTGCCGTCCGAAAATGCACCTGCACCTGCATATCCGCTGGTGATACTGCACACCTTGCAATGAATACACTTCTGGTTTTTGCCTGCGGGACAATGACGCTTTGCAAGCGACAATCCCTTTTCAAGAATCACGATCTTCAGCGCAGGGTTGTTGACTATGGCGCGGTATGCAGCCATCAAGCCACCGATACCGCCACCGATAATGGCTATATCATACATTGTCTTATTCTCCAAATTATAAATTTTTTCCCGAAAATACGGGGCGGTATTTGACCGCCCCGTGTGTTTTTTGATAAATCCTGAATTAGTCCTTAATCAGGGTGATGATCGCCATCTCTGCTGCGTCACCGCGGCGAGGGCCGGTCTTCAGAATTCTGGTGTAACCACCGTTACGATCTGCATACGCAGGAGCGATTTCGCTGAACAGCTTGGTTACAACGTCCTCCTTGGTAATGTATGCCAGAGCCGCACGACGGCTTGCAAGGGTATTCTTCTTTCCCAGTGTGATCATCTTTTCTGCAACGGAACGGACTTCCTTCGCTCTTGCGAGAGTGGTCTCGACCTGGCCGTTCTCGAGCAGCAGGGTGACCATACCGCGAAGCATAGCTTTTCTATGATCGGTCGTTCTGCCGAGTTTTCTGGATGCGGGCATTGCCTTATCCCTCCTTATGCTAACTACTTTACTTAAATTGCTGCTTTTGGCTTATTCTTCTTCTCTCTTTAGATCAAGCCCCAGGGAGTGCAGCTTCTGGATAACTTCTTCAAGCGATTTCTTACCGAGGTTACGGACTCTGATCATCTCTTCCTCAGTACGGTTAGTCAAATCTTCAACAGTATCAATGCCTGCGCGCTTCAAGCAGTTGAAGCTACGTACAGACATGTCAAGTTCCTCAATGGTCATCTCAAGGACTTTTTCCTTCTTGGTCTCTTCTCTTTCGACCATAATCTCTGCCTTCTTTGCTTCATCAGACAAATCCACAAACAGGTTGAGATGCTCGTTGAGAATCTTGGCGCCGAGCGAAATCGCTTCCTTGGCGGAGATGGTACCGTTGGTCAGAACGTTAAGAGTCAGCTTGTCAAAGTCAGTGTTGTTACCAACTCTGGTGCTCTCGGTCTCATAACTTACCTGGTAAACGGGGGTGTAGATGGAATCGGTGTAAATGGTTCCAAGGGGCGCGGAGGTATTCATACCCAGCTGCTCGTTGTGCAGCTGCTTGTTGCGCTCCTGAGATACGTAGCCTCTGCCCTTACCGAACGTGAGCTCCATGTAGAATCTCTCGTTGGCTGCAACAGTTGCCAGATGATGCTCGGGGTTCAGAATTTCAATGTCGGAATCCTGCTTGATATCACCTGCGGTAACGGTGTGCTCACCGGTTACGTCAATGATAACAGTCTTGGGACCGGAGCAATACAGCTTTGCGGTAATGCCCTTTACATTGAGAACGATCTCCGTAATATCTTCTTTTACGCCCTTAATGGTTCCGAACTCGTGCTGTGCGCCGTCGATCTTAATGTTCGTAACAGCAACACCGGGCAGAGAGCTCAGAAGTACTCTGCGCAGGGAGTTGCCCAGCGTAGTACCGAAACCTCTCTCCAAAGGTTCAACGATAAATGTTCCGCTTGTACCGTCTTCACTTGTGTCGACGGTGAAAATATTGGGCTTTTCAATCTCGATCATTCCAAATAATTCCTCCTCATAAATTTTAGAAAGTATACCTTGTTACACGGATATACCCGCGTTGACTTGCGCAAAACACCAAATACCGTGCGTCTGCGCAAACAACGACAGTATTACTTGGAATAGAGCTCGACGATCAGCTGCTCGTTGAAATCGAAGTCGATATCTTCTCTTGCGGGCAGAGTAGCAACCTTACCGGACAGGTTAGCGGTGTCAACTTCCAGCCACTTGGGAACGATAACGTTCTTCTCAGTCATAGCCTTGAACTTGTCAGAAGAACGGCTTGCTTCCTTTACAGCAACTACGTCACCGGCCTTAACGATCAGAGAAGGAATGTTAACCTTCTTGCCGTTTACGGTAAAGTGTGCGTGCAGAACGAGCTGACGAGCGTCTCTACGGGACTCAGCAAAGCCCAGTCTGTAAACAACGTTGTCCAGTCTTCTTTCAAGCAGAAGCAGCAGGTTTTCGCCGGTCATACCTTCCTTGCGAGCTGCCTCATCATAGTAGTTCTTGAACTGCTTCTCAAGAACACCGTAGTATCTCTTGGTTGTCTGCTTTTCGCGGAGCTGCAGACCGTACTCTCTCATCTTCTTCTTTGCTGCACCATGCTGACCGGGAGCGGTTGCTCTACGATCCAGAGCGCACTTGCCGGAAAGGCAGCGGTCACCCTTCAGATAAAGCTTCTTGCCCTCTCTGCGGCACAGCTTACATGCAGGACCTGTATATCTTGCCATAATTGCGTTACCTCCTGTGAAAAATTAAACGCGTCTGCGCTTGGGCGGTCTGCAACCGTTGTGGGGGATAGGAGTTACGTCTCTGATCAGAGTGATCTGGAGACCAACTGCTTCCAGTGCACGGATTGCGGATTCACGTCCCGAACCGGGGCCCTTAACATACACCTCAACGCTCTTCAGACCCTGATCGATCGCTGCCTTAGCTGCGGTCTCAGAAGCGGACTGAGCTGCGAAGGGGGTGGACTTTCTGGAGCCCTTGAAACCGAGTTCGCCTGCGGATGCCCAGGAAATGGCATTACCGTTGACGTCGGTGATGGTTACGATAGTGTTATTAAAGGTTGCCTGAATATGAACAACGCCTTTTTCGATATTCTTTTTCTCGCGGCGTCTCTTGACAACCTTCTTTGCAGCAACTTTTGCCATATTCTATGCCACTCCTTTATTACTTCTTCTTGTTCGCAATGGTCTTTGCGGGACCTTTTCTGGTTCTTGCGTTAGTCTTGGTTCTCTGTCCTCTGACGGGCAAGCCCTTTCTGTGTCTGACACCGCGGTAGCAGTTGATTTCTACCATGTTCTTGATGTTCATGGCAACTTCACGACGGAGATCACCTTCTACAGTGTAGAAGTTTTCGATTTCGTCACGCAGCTTTGCAATGTCTTCCTCAGTCAGATCCTTAGCGCGGATCGCGGGATCAATGCCGGTCTTAGTGAGGATGTCTGTAGCGCTCTTACGACCGATACCGTAAATGTAGGTAAGGGCGATGTCAACGCGCTTGTTGTTGGGAATATCAACACCAGCTATACGAGCCATTCTTATTCACCTCTTCGTTTGGTTTAGTTGTTTGTTTGTCGTGGTTCTCGAGATTAACCCTGCTTCTGCTTGTGCTTGGGGTTCTCGCAGATAACCATGACTTTACCTTTTCTCTTGATGATCTTGCACTTTTCGCAGATCTTCTTGACGGACGGTTTAACCTTCATTACGTTATACCATACCTTTCTTTCGAGTTATTCGTAAAATCTTATTTAGCGCGCCATGTGATGCGGCCCTTGTCAAGGTCGTATACCGAGACCTCAACGGTTACCTTATCACCGGGCAGAATTCTGATATAATTCATACGAAGCTTGCCGGAGATATGCGCCTTTACGATATGTCCGTTGGGAAGCTTCACCTTGAAGTTTGCATTGGGCATTGCTTCTACTACAACGCCTTCAAACTCAATAACGTCGTCCTTCGACAGAATAATCCCTCCTTACTTGTTTGTCACTTGCATGAAATCGTAATTAAAATTCCTGATCGACCAGCGTCAGATTCAGCACGCCTTCATCGGTCAGTGCCACAGTGTTTTCGTAGTGCGCGGACAGCTTTCTGTCTGCAGTCACCACCGTCCAGCCGTCTGCCAGCTCTCTGACCTCAAAGGTACCTGCGTTGACCATCGGTTCGATGGCAAGCACCATACCCGAGCAGATGCGTACGCCGCGTCCGGGAGTGCCGTAGTTGGGTACGTCGGGCGCCTCGTGCACCTCTTTACCGATGCCGTGGCCGATGTACTTACGTACGGTGGAAAATCCGTTCTCTTTGACTAAAGTATCGATCGCGGAGCCAACGTCGCCCAGACGGTTGCCCGCCTTCAGCTGCTCGACGCCTGCAAAAAAGCTATTTCTCGTTACCTCGATCAGCTTTGCTGCCTCGTCGCTCACCTTTCCTACCGGAATGGTTCTTGCGCTGTCTCCGTGGTAGCCCTTGTAGTACGCGCCCAAGTCAATCTTGACGATATCACCCTCGCGCAGGATCTTCTTCTTGGAAGGAATGCCGTGGATGACCTCATCATTGACACTGATGCACGCGCTTCCCGGAAAGCCGTACAGCCCCAGGAAGGAGGGCTTTGCACCCGATTTCTCGATATAGTGTCTGATGACCTGATCGAGCTCGTAAGTGCTGACGCCTTCGCGGACGTGCTCACGGGCAACAAGCAAAGCTTCGCCCGTGATACGACCCGCTTCTCTCATGGCTTTGATCTGAGCTGCGTTTTTGAGCTGTATCATAAGATACCTCAGATCGAACCCGAGTTACGCCTCAAACTTTTCCAGAGCCTTGAATACCAGGGCGGTCGTATCAGCGACCTCCTCCTGGCCCTCTACGGTAAGCAGGATTCCCTTCTCTGCGTAGAATTCCTTCAGGGGCTCGGTTTGAGCGTGGAACGTCTTAAGTCTGTTAATTACAGTTTCTGCTGCGTCGTCTGCTCTGGTATAAAGAGCTGCGCCGCACTTGTCACAAACGTCAGCAGTCTTAGGCGGAATATAAAGGATGTGGTAAGAAGCACCGCAAGAGCAAACTCTGCGTCCGCTCATTCTTTCAACGATCTTCTCATCGGCAACCTCGATGCTCAGTACAGCATCGATGCGAACGCCCATATCCTCCAGAGCCTGAGCCTGGGGAATGGAACGGGGGAAGCCGTCCAGGATAAATCCGTTCTTACATGCGTCTGTCGAAAGATATTCCTTGATAATGCCGATGACAACCTCATCGGGGACCAGCTTACCTGCCTCAACGTAGCTCTTCGCAGAGAGGCCAAGCTCGGTTCCTGCCTTCATTGCACCGCGCAGAATGTCGCCGGTTGCAATCGCGGGGATATTGAATTTTTCCGAAATTCTCGCGGATTGGGTACCTTTGCCCGCACCGGGAGCGCCCATTAAAATCAAATTCATGTTGTTGTTCCTTTCGGTGTAGATTAGCCGGATTAATCAAGGAAGCCCTTATAGTTTCTAAGGGTGATCTGAGCCTCAAGCTCGCGTACGGTCTCAAGTGCAACGCCGACGACGATCAGCAAGGAAGAACCGCTGAATGCCATTTCGGACAGAGGAGCTGCCAGGGACGCGGTGCTCTCAAACATGTTGAGAACGATCACGAACAGCAAAGGCAGAGCCGATACGATGCACAGGAACAGACCGCCGATCAGCGTAACTCTGTTCAGAATCTTTTTGATATAGTCAACGGTAGGCTTACCGGGACGAATGCCGGGTACGGAACCACCGTTGTTTCTGATATTATTCGCAACTTCAACAGGGTTGAAGGAGATCGTAATATAGAAGTAAGAGAATGCAATGATCAGTGCTACGAAGATGATCAGATACAAGGGAGAGGTGTAGTTGAGCACGTCGGTCATCTGTGCAAAGAAGTCGTTCATCTTGACGATGAAGCCCTTTGCAAAGTAGAGCCAATGTCCTTCCTTAGGAACGAAGGTAAAGAATGCAGCAACGGTCGCAGGCAGCGCTACGATGGAGTTTGCGAAGATGATAGGCATAACGCCGCTCATGTTCAACTTCAGAGGCAGGCTGGAGGACTGACCGCCGTACATCTTACGGCCGACAACTCTCTTAGCGTAAGTGATCGGAATTCTTCTTTCAGAGCCGGTAAACCAAACCACGAAACCAAAGATTGCAATGATAACTGCAACGACTGCGACGTAGATCAAGCCGTAGACGATGCCGTTTACAACCTTCTGCTCAATGCCCTTAGTCAGGAACTTGCAGATGCTGGGAATGGTGGAGGTCAGATACTGAGGAACTCTTGCAACGATGTTTGCAAACAGAATGATCGAGATACCGTTACCGATACCCTTTTCATTGATCTTCTCAGCCAGCCACATGATCAGCGATGCGCCTGCGCAGTAGCACAGGATCAGCGCGATACGGCAGAACCACAGCTGAGCTGCGCTGCCGCCCACGTAAAGCATGGGGGACTGGATGCCGGAAGTATAAGCGTTAAGATCCCAGTTTTCAAGATACAGCGTGTAACCGTATGCAGTAACCAGTGCCAAAACAATGGTAACTACGCGGGTAATCGAGGTAATCTTCTTCTTGCCGTTTTCGCCGTCCTTAGCCAGTCTCTCCAGCGCAGGAATTGCAATGGTGAGCAGCTGCATGACGATCGATGCGGTAATATAAGGGCTGACAGACAGAGCAAACAGGGTAGCTCTGCTGAAAGCATCGCCGGACAAGAGGTTCAGATACTGGAACATCGAACCGCTTGCAGCGGACTGGAAAGCACCGTAAAGCTCGTTGCTTACCCAGGGAAGGGGGAGAGACGCACCTACGCGGTAAAGGAGTACGATAAGCAATGTGAAGAGAAGCTTATTTTTAAGCTCCGGAATCTTCCAAGCATTCTTTAACGTCTGAAACATCCTTATACCTCCTCTGCCTGTCCACCTACTGCCTCAATCTTTGCCTTAGCAGTTGCGGAAAAGATTGCCGCTCTTACAGTGACCTTCTTAGTCAGTTCGCCGTTACCCAGGACCTTAAGACCGTCCAGGGGCTTGCGGATAATCTTTTTGGCGAGAAGTGCTTCCATGTCGATGACTGCGCCGTCCTCGAAGACGTTCAGTGCATCAACGTTAACGATAGCGTAATTCTTTGCGAAGTAGTTCTTAAAGCCTCTCTTGGGAAGCTGTCTGTAAATGGGGAACTGACCACCCTCGAAGCCGGTGCGAACACCGCCGCCGGAGCGTGCGTTCTGACCCTTGTGACCCTTACCTGCGGTCTTGCCGTTGCCGGAGCCGGGGCCTCTGCCCTTTCTCCATGCAGCCTTTGCGGAACCTTCAGCGGGTTTCAGATTATGCAGTTTCATTCTCAGTACCTCCTTATCAGTCTTCTACGGTTTCAACCGAGACAAGGTGAGAAATGACCTTAATCTTGCCTGCCAGAACAGCGTCATCGTTGTGCACGATGAAATCGCCGATCTTAACAAGGCCCAGGGACTTTGCCGTAGCCTTCTGGTTGGGCTTAGCGGCGATAAGACTCTTAATCAGTGTTACCTTCTTCATCTTAACGTCCTCCTTATTAGCCCTTAACCTGCTCTACGGGAATGTCACGAGTCTTCGCAACTTCCTCAGCGGAACGCAGTGCCTTCAGACCCTCCATGGTTGCCTTAACAACGTTGGTGGGGTTGTTGGAACGCAGGCACTTAGCACGAATGTTAGAGATACCTGCAGCCTCAAGTACTGCTCTTACCTTACCACCTGCGATGATACCGGTACCAAGAGCTGCGGGCTTGAGCAGAACTCTGCCTGCACCGAACTCACCGATAACTTCGTGGGGGATTGTTGTACCCTTCAGGGATACAGTGATCATATTCTTCTTAGCATCTTCGATACCCTTGCGGATTGCTTCGGGTACCTCAGCAGCCTTACCAAGACCTACGCCGACGTGACCATTCTTGTCACCGACTACCATGAGTGCTGCAAATCTTGCAACACGACCGCCCTTTACAGTCTTGGAAACACGGTTCAGCGCGACGAGCTGCTCGGTCAGATCCAGCTCAGCCGGGTTAATTCTTTGTGCCATTTCTGGTTTCCTCCTGAATTGTTCAATAAAAGTTGAACAGTGTACAAACCGGACTAATCGTAACTACGATTAGAACTTCAGGCCGCCCTCGCGAGCGCCGTCAGCCAATTCCGATACACGTCCGTGATACAGATAACCGCCTCTGTCGAAAACGACTTCAACGATGCCCTGTGCGACTGCCTTTTCTGCAATCATCTTACCAACTGCTCTTGCAGCTGCCTTGTTACCGCCGTTGCCTTCAAAACCGTTACCGTAAGAAGAAGCGGATACCAGTGTTACGCCCGTAACGTCATCAATGATCTGTGCACTGATGTTAGCGTTGGAACGATATACTGCCAGACGCGGACGCTCTGCCGTGCCGGAAATCTTTGCTCTGACTCTCTTATGTCTCTTCAGACGAGCCTGGTTAGAATCTTTTCTGGATACCATTGTTCACTCCTCCTTTCAATTACTTACCGGTCTTACCGACCTTGCGACGTACATACTCGTCGATATAACGAACGCCCTTGCCGTGATAAGGCTCGGGACCTCTCAGACCTCTGATTACTGCAGCGGTCTGGCCAACTTCCTGCTTGTTGATGCCCTTAACGATAACGATCATACCGGAGTTGATCTTCTCGGTGGTCATCTTGTCGATGCCCTGCTTCTTGATCTCGTCGTCGGTGGGAACCTCGAGCTTGATGCTGTCGGTCTCAGCGATTACGAACTTATCCTGAGGCTGGCCGTTGGGCTTCAGAGAGTGGCCCAGGAACATCTGCAGGTTCTTGCCCTGCTTAGCAGCCTTGTAACCAACGCCGATGATCATCAGAACCTTCTGATAACCCTTGGTAACGCCGACTACCATGTTGTTAATCAGTGCACGAGTCAGACCATGCAAGCTTCTCTCTTCCTTTTCGTCGGAGTTACGAGTTACGATGATCTGATTGCCCTCGATCGCAATGTTGATCTCGGGTCTGAAGGTTTCGGTCAGGGTACCCAGGGGGCCCTTTACCGTCAAAGTGTTGCCGTTCAGGGTTGCAGTTACGCCTGCGGGGATCTCAACGGGCATTCTACCAATTCTAGACATGTTGTTTACCTCCCGTTTCTATTACCAGACAAAGCACAGGACTTCGCCGCCAACCTTGAGCGCACGAGCCTTCTTGTCGGTCATGATTCCCTTGGACGTGGAAACGATTGCGATTCCCAGGCCGTTCATTACCTTAGGCATATCCTCGCAACCTGCGTAGATACGCAGACCGGGCTTGGATACTCTCTTAAGGCCACGAATAACCTTCTGCTTGTTTGCCTGATACTTCAGGGTTACACGAATGGTGCCCTGCTTGCCATCCTCGATGACCTCGTAGCTCTTTACGTAGCCCTCTTCAACAAGGATCTGGGCGATAGCCTTCTTCATGTTGGATGCCGGAATGTCCACGGTCGCGTGCTTTGCGGAGTTCGCATTACGGATTCTCGTGAGCATATCAGCAATTACGTCTGACATTTGCATTTTCTTTTCCTCCTGATGCAAGTTTTATTTTTTCTTGCTGCCGGCTTTGCCGGCGGCATATCGGCGGTTAAGTCCAACTCGTGTTGCACACCCCGCACAGAGCGGGTTGTGTGCACACTGCAGATTAACTTCCTGCCGATAGTTGGGGGCCGAACGTCTCCATCTTGAAGACGTCCGCTTATATCAAGGTAAGTTTTATCTTACCAAGATGCTTTCTTTACGCCGGGAATCTCGCCCTTGTAAGCGAGTTCACGGAAGCAGATACGGCAGATGCCGAACTTGCGGAGGTACGCGTGAGGACGACCGCAGATCTTGCATCTGTTATAGCGGCGAGTGGAGAACTTCTGCTCCTTCTGCTGCTTCAGAATCATAGCCTTCTTTGCCATCTTTGTATACCTCCTTTAATTACTTGGAGAACGGAGCGCCCATAAGGGTGAGCAGTTCTCTTGCTTCGTCGTCGGTCTGAGCCGTGGTTACGAAGCAGATGTCCATACCGCGGATCTTCTCTACCTTATCGTACTCGATTTCGGGGAAGATCAGCTGTTCCTTCAGACCCAGAGAGTAGTTGCCGCGACCGTCAAATGCGTTGGGGTTGATACCCTTGAAGTCACGAACTCTGGGGAGGGAGAAGTTGAACAGTCTGTCCATGAACTCGTACATCTTCTCACCGCGCAGAGTAACCTTTGCACCGATCTTCATGCCCTCACGGAGCTTGAAGTTTGCAACGGACTTCTTTGCGTAGGTGGGAACTGCCTTCTGACCTGCGATCAGAGTCAGATCGTTGATGACTGCATCGATGACCTTGCTGTTCTCCTTAGCGTCGCCGCAGCCAACGTTGATAACGATCTTATCAAGCTTGGGAATCTGCATAACGCTCTTGTAGTTGTACTTGTTCTGGAGGGCGGATACGACCTCGGACTTGTAGTAATCTCTCAATCTTGCCATTGTCTTATCCTCCTATCTCAGATTTCCTGGCCGCACTTTGCACAAACGCGGACCTTCTTGCCGTCCACAACCTTGTTGTGAACTCTTACGCCCTTATCGCACTTGGAGCAATACAGAGCAACCTTGTCGGAATAGATAGCGCCTTCAGCATCAACGATGCCACCGGTCTCGCCCTGTCTGCGGGGCTTAACGTGCTTGTGGATCATGTTTGCGCCTTCAACGATAACCTTTCCTTCCTTGGGAGAGCAAGCGATTACCTTGCCCTTAGTGCCCTTGGAGTCACCGGAAAGAACGACAACGACATCATCTCTTTTAATATTATTGTTTGCCATTTTTCGTTACCTCCGATTACAGTACTTCGGGAGCCAGGGAGAGGATCTTCAGATAGTCCTTCTCGCGGAGCTCTCTTGCAACAGGCCCAAAGATACGGGTACCCTTGGGGGTGTTGTCTTCCTTAATAACAACGGCTGCGTTCTCATCAAACTTGATGTAAGAGCCGTCTGCACGCTTGATGCCGTGCACGCTTCTGACGACGACTGCCTTAACAACGTCGCCCTTCTTTACTACGCCACCGGGAGCTGCCTTCTTAACGGCGCAAACGATGACGTCACCGATGTTTGCATATCTGCGGCCGGTACCACCAAGCACACGAATGCACATCAGCTCCTTGGCGCCGGTATTGTCGGCAACCTTCAGTAATGTCTGCTGCTGAATCATGTTTTTCCTCCTACTGTTTCAATACGCTTCGACGTACCTACTATTCGAATTCTTTTTTACGTGTGTTGGCTTAAATTACTTAGCCTTTTCGATGATCTCAACCGTTCTCCATCTCTTGGTCTTAGAGAGGGGTCTGGTCTCCATGATCTTAACCTTATCGCCTACGCCGCATTCCAGTTCATCGTGTGCGTGAACCTTCAGGGTGCGCTTGATGATCTTACCGTAGACGGGGTGCTTTACGTTGTCTTCGATAGCAACCGTAACGGTCTTTGCCATCTTGTCGCTGACAACCATGCCAACTCTGACTTTTCTGAGTGCTCTTTCTTCAGTCATGACTGTCCTCCCTTATGCGTTCTTCTCTTGAAGAATTGTCATTACGCGAGCGATGTCCTTCTTGACTTCCGCAATCTTGTGGGGGTTGTCAAGCTGGTTGATCGCATGCTGGAAACGGAGGTTAAAAAGCTCGGTCTTCAGTTCCTTGAGCTTCTCGTTGAGCTGTTCAACGGTCAAATTTCTCAACTCTGTTGCTTTCATTGACTTATGCCTCCTGTTCCTTCATTACAAACTTGGTCTTAATAGGCAGCTTGTGACCTGCAAGACGCATAGCTTCCTTTGCTACGTCGGGAGCAACGCCATCCATCTCGAACATCACTCTGCCGGGCTTGACCACAGCCACCCAGTACTCCGGAGAACCCTTACCGGAACCCATACGGGTTTCAGCAGGCTTTTCGGTGATGGGCTTATCGGGGAAAATCTTGATCCAAACCTTACCGCCACGCTTGATGTGTCTGGTCATAGCAATACGGGCAGCCTCGATCTGGTTTGCGGTGATCCATGCGGGCTCAAGAGCTACCAGGCCGTAGGAGCCGTTGGTAACGGTATTGCCGCGGGATGCCTTACCCTTCAGTCTTCCGCGCTGAACGCGACGGAATTTTACTCTCTTCGGCATTAACATTACTTGTTACCTCCTTCTCTGGGTGCTCTTTCGGAACGACCCTGAGGACGGTTGCCCTGGGGACGGCCGTTGCCGCGTCTGTCGCCGCGGTTATTGCGGTCGCCTCTGCGGTTGTCGCGGTTGTCGCGGCTCTGTGCAGGTCTGTTGACCTCGTTCAGAACCTCGCCACGGTAGATCCAAACCTTAACGCCGATCTTACCGTAGGTGGTGTTTGCTTCCCAGAAGCCGTACTCAATGTCAGCTCTCAGGGTCTGCAGCGGGATAGTACCCTCGTGATAGTGCTCGCTTCTTGCGATTTCTGCACCGCCCAGACGGCCGCCGCAGGAAATCTTGATACCCTTAGCACCAAGTCTCATGGTGTTACGGATTGCCATCTTCATTGCACGGCGGAAGGACACACGTCTCTCCAGCTGGCCTGCAATGTTCTCAGCAACGAGCTGAGCGTTCAGGTCAGGCTGTCTTACCTCAACAACGTTGAGGGCAACGGGCATGCCAACCATCTTTTCCAGCTCATTCTTGTACTTCTCAATGTTAGCACCCTTCTGGCCGATAACCATACCGGGCTTAGCGCAGTGTACGAAAACGCGTACTCTGTGGCTGTCTCTCTCGATCTCGATCTTGGGAACGCCAGCTTCCTGCAGCTGCTTCTTGAGGTACTTTCTTACGTTATAGTCGGATACAAGAGTGTCACCGAATACCTTGTCATCGGCAAACCATCTCGAATCCCAGTTCTTAATCACGCCTACGCGGAGGCCGTGAGGATTAACTTTCTGACCCATTACTCTTGTCTCCTTTCTTAGTCTCTTTCCTTAACCACGATGGTTACGTGGCTGGTTCTCTTGTTGATTCTGTCTGCAGAACCCTTTGCGCGGGGCATAATTCTCTTGAGAGTGGGGCCCGGGGTTACGAAGCATTCAGAAACGTAAAGCTTGGTTACGTCCATGTGGAAATTGTTTTCCGCATTTGCGATTGCGCTTCCCAGCAGTTTGATCAGGTACTCAGATGCACCCTTGGGGGTGTTCTTCAGGATTGCCATTGCGGTTCCTGCATCCTTACCTCTGATGAGGTCGAGAACGATCTTAACCTTACGCGGGGAAATTCTTGCATATTTCAGATAAGCTACTGCTTGCATTATTCAAATCCTCCCCTTGTATTACTTACCGTTATTGGATGTCTTGGAGCCGGCGTGACCCTTGAAGGTTCTGGTGGGAGCGAACTCACCCAGCTTGTGGCCGACCATATCTTCAGTTACATATACCGGAACGTGCTTCTTACCGTCATGAACGGCAATGGTGTGACCGACGAATTCCGGGAATATGGTAGATGCGCGAGACCAGGTCTTGAGCACGTGCTTGGAGCCGTTCTCATTCATGGCACAGATGCGCGCGTAGAGCTTTTCTTCTACGAAAGGTGCTTTTTTCAAACTTCTGCTCATGTTATATTCCCTCCTTACTTAGCATTTCTGCGCTTCACAATGAACTTGTCGGTGCGCGCCTTCTTATTACGGGTCTTGTAACCCAGAGCAGGCTTACCCCAAGGTGTAACAGGAGAAGGACGACCGATAGGAGATCTACCTTCACCACCACCGTGCGGGTGGTCGCAGGGGTTCATGACAGAACCGCGGACGGTAGGACGAATGCCCTTGTGTCTGGTCTTACCAGCCTTACCAACCTTAACGGTGTCGTGGTCGGTGTTACCGATCTGACCGATGGTTGCCTTGCAGTCCAGACGAACGATACGAACTTCACCGGAGGGAAGACGTACCTGTGCAACGCCGTTTTCCTTAGCGATCAGCTGTGCGAAAACGCCTGCTGCACGAACCAGCTGAGAACCCTTACCGGGGTACAGCTCGATGTTGTTGATCATGGTACCAACGGGGATATTAGCGATGGGCAGAGTGTTGCCGGGCTTGATATCAGCGTCAGCGCCGGAGTAAACAACGTCACCAACCTTCAGGCCTTCAGGAGCAATAATGTAGCTTCTGACGCCAGCCTCGTTCTCGAGCAGAGCGATGAACGCGGTTCTGTTGGGGTCGTACTCGATACCGATTACGGTGTTAGCAGAAGCGTCTGCTCTCTTGAAATCGATAATTCTGTACTTGATCTTGTTACCGCCGCCTCTGTGACGAACGGTGATGCGGCCGTAGGAGTTACGACCTGCGTGCTTCTTCTTGGTAACAACGAGGCTCTTCTCGGGGGTGCTCTTGGTCAGAACAGCCTTATAGTCCGTAACGGACATGTGTCTGCGAGAGGGCGTCGTAGGATTATATTTAATCGTTGCCATTTAATTCGACCTCCTTCTCAGTTCAGACCTTCGAAGAACTCGATGGCCTTGGAATCAGCCGTCAGAGTTACGATTGCCTTCTTCCAGGTTGCGGTGCGACCTGCATGAACGCCGAGTCTCTTGGGCTTGCTCTTCATGTTGATGGTGTTTACGTCTGCCACCTTAACGCCCTTGAACATGGTCTCAACAGCGTTTGCAATCTCGGGCTTGGTTGCGGACTTGAGTACCTTGAATGCGTACTTTCTGTCTGCCATGCCGTCCATGCTCGCTTCTGTGATAATGGGCTTAATGATGATATCCTGAATCATTTTCATTATGCGTATACCTCCTCGAGCATCTTGACTGCTGCAGCGGTAACGACAAACTTGTTAGCGTTCAGAATGTCGTAAACGTTCAGGTTGTTGTACTGAGCGGTAACAACACCGGGAATGTTTGCGCAGCTCTTGATGATGAACTGATCAACCTCGGGCAGAACCACGATGGTCTTGGTGTCAGCACCCAGCTTGTGCAGCATGGTTGCCATGGTCTTGGTCTTGAAGCCCTCGCACTTGATGTCGTCTACCACGATCAGGTTACCCTCAGCAACCTTAGCGGACAGAGCGCTGTACAGTGCAATTCTCTTGGCCTTTCTGTTCATTGCGGTGCGGTAGCTTCTGGGCTTCGGACCAAGTGCTACGCCACCGTGAGTCCACTGAGGAGAACGAGTGGAGCCCTGTCTTGCGCGACCGGTGCCCTTCTGTCTCCAGGGCTTCTTACCGCCACCGGAAACCTCGGTGCGGGTCAGAGTGGACTGGGTGCCCTGTCTCTGGTTGAGCAGATATGCTCTGACTGCAGCATGGAGGACTGCGCCGTTAACGTCTGCGCCGAAAATAACTTCGGACAGATCCATCGTGCCGACTTCGCTGCCGGCCATGTTATAAACTTTTACCTGCGGCATTATTTAGTTCCTCCTTTTCTTATGCTTTTACCGAGTCACGAATGAAGACGATGCCGTCCTTAGCGCCGGGAATAGCGCCCTTGATGGCGATCAGATTTCTTTCGCTATCGATCTTTACTACTTTGAGATTGAGAACGGTGACCTGCTCATTACCGTACTGGCCGGCCATGTGCTTGTTCTTGAAGATTCTAGCGGGGTCGATAACGCCCATAGAACCGGACTGGCGGTGGATAGGACCTACGCCGTGAGTTGCCTGCAGCTTGTGCTGGTTCCATCTCTTGATCGCACCGGTGTAACCGTGACCCTTCGTCATACCTGTTACGTCGACCTTCTCGCCTGCGGCGAAGGTATCGGCTGTAATGACGTCGCCTACGTTGTAAGCGGAGCAATCAGCCAGACGGAATTCCTTGAGGTATCTCTTGTAGGCAACGCCTGCCTTGTTGAAATGACCCTGCTCAGCCTTGGTCAGGTGCTTTTCCTTTGCATCCTTGAAACCAAGCTGGATAGCTTCGTAACCGTCATTCTCTTTGGTTTTCTTCTGTGCTACTACGCACGGACCGCATTCAACGAGAGTAACGGGAGTTACGTTGCCGTTCTCGTCGAACACCTGAGTCATACCGATTTTCTTACCGATAATACCCTTTTTCATTTTCTTTCCTCCTGTAAATTATTGGTCGGTCGCCGATGCGGTTGGACCGACGTGATTTACAAAGTTACCGAGCCGAAGTTTCTTTCTTCGTCGGCTGTTATCTTTGTTTTGCAAGTCTTGATATCGCGGTGCTTGATATAAGCCTTACAGCTTAACCTCGATCTCAACGCCTGCGGGGAGCTCGATGTTCATCAGCGCGTCAATGGTCTTTGCAGACGGCTTCATGATATCGATCAGTCTCTTGTGAGTGCGCATTTCGAACTGCTCACGGCTATCCTTGTACTTGTGCACTGCGCGGAGGATCGTGATGATCTCCTTCTCAGTGGGAAGCGGGATAGGACCGGAAACCTGGGAACCGTTATCCTTAGCAACCTTGACGATCTTCTCAGCCGCGGTGTCGATAAGGGTGTGGTCGTAGCTCTTCAGACGAACTCTGATCTTTTCCTTTACTGCCATTTGTTTTTGCCTCCTTTTAAGATTTCGCTCTCCTTGCCGCCGCTCCACCGTTCCATACGCACGCGTATATATTAATGGAAGCCTTGCCGCTCGGTTCGCGATTTGTTAAAGTGGGGCGAATCTCTAACACCGCTCCGTGTGTTTCTTTTTGCACCCGATAAAAAAGGATTTGCTCTCGCATCAGCATCTGCGCCAAACAAATTCCGGACTAACGTGTGTGATTGAAACCCAGGAGCAACACTATGCCGCATGTTGCACCGTGTATGAAAGAGATATACCTTCGCCCGATTCTCGGACATACTCCGCGAAAATTACCTTCGAGGGCGTCCCCTCGAAGCAACCTCTCGCTTCATCGCATATCAAGCCCTATCATTATACAACATTCATTCCAAAATTGCAATAGTTTTCGAAAAATTTTCATGACGATTTTCAACGAATATTTCGCTATGAATTTGTATATTGTGCACAAATTTCGGCACTTTTTCACCCCAAACAGACCGAACAGCTCTCTTTTTGCAGACTTTTTGCAGCTGCGCAACCACGCTTTTCTTGCAAAAAACACTCTTCCCGACCGCCTCTTTGTGCAATTTGATAAAAGAGCGAAAATTATTACCGATTTCTTTGTTTTGGTTATGATTTGTTCACAATTATCCTATATAATATATATGTATATTTTTGTTTATCGGAGGGCTCCCCTTTTCCGGGAGTTGAATAAAATGGATTTTCAAGGCTCTAAGGTGAAGGTCTATCGCTCCACCGCGCTGATTCTGAGCGCTGTCGGCTTCGCGCTATACCTACTCTCATATCTCGCTGCAAACGACGGCACGGATTATTTTATCACAGGTCATCCGTTCCCCATGCTTGCAAACGCACTGGCATTGACGTCGGTCGTCTGGTTTTTGACCGCACTCGTGCTGATTCCCAAGAACACACTTCCCACCGACAACTTCATGCGCGGCAAGCCCTGCCTTGCAGCCGCGCTCCCCATCATTGGCACGCTCGGCGCAGGCGCACTCTCCTTAGCGTATTTCGGTCCCGATGAGATCGCTGCCCTGCTCGCACACGAAAAGCCGATCGGCACGTCTGCGATCTGCGCTGTCATGGTTGCGCTGGGCGTGGTACTGAGCATTGCGTACTACACGCTCCGCACAGTCAACGCACGCGGTGCAGAAAGCATCTCGGTCATTGTCGGCACAGGCCCTATCGTGCTGATGACAGGGCTTTGCGGTCTGACCTATTTCGAGCAGGACCACCACATGAACGCTCCTGCCAAGATCGCGCTGCAGCTGGCATTCATCGCCACGATGGTTTTCCTGACTGCAGAGATGCGATTCCTTTTGGACAAAGCGCAGCCGCGCAGATATCTGGCAAGCGCATGCATCGCACTTTTCGCAAACGTCTGCACGATCCCCGGCGCGATCCACGTACTGACCAATCCCCAAAACGCAGTACACGGCACGCGCATTCTCGGTTTTTCCCTGCTCTGTCTGTGCAACGGTATTTATATCGCATACAGACTGGTAACCTTCTGCAAACACTGTACCCCCGCTACCCCCGAACAATTGCAAGAAAAGGAGCAAGACGATGGCAGCCAACAACAGGATTCAATGGCTACACAAGAAAATAACTGAATACAGCTATCCCAACGCCATGCGCCTTGCCGAGCGTTTCAACGTTTCGCACCGCCAGGCACAGCGCGACGTGGACTTTTTGCGCAAGCAGCTGGGCGCCCCCATCGAATACGATGCGGAGCACAAGGGCTTTTACTACACCACCGATTTTTCGCTCCCCGTGCTGCTGACCTCGGACAATGACGAGTCTTACATGGGTGTAGTATCTTCTATATATAATAATGAAGACTTTGCCGCTGACAGCTCGGTCATTCAGATGCAGATGCCCTATACCGCCGTGGTGGAAATTCCGGACAAGCTCTCGGTGCTGGAGCTGCGTTCCTTTATCATTTCCAAGGAATCGCGCAACAGATACGTGTGCGAGTTCCACAACGTCGAGCGTTTTCTGAGCGTGATCATGGCGCTCGATTCCCCTATCCGCATCATGAGCCCCTACTGGCTGCGTGAGAGATTGATCGGCATGGCAGAGCGCGTGCTCAAGGCAAACAAATCCATTGATTCCGACGAATAATGCTACGGGAGTGGAGCCGCTTCGGCTCGACTCCCATATGTTTTTTAGAAAGGAGTATCGCCAACATGAAACGAATTTTCCCCATGCTTTTGGCAGCCCTGCTTGTCTGCCCCTTGATTTTTGCTGCATGCAATACGCTGGGAAACACGGAAGCAAGCACAACGGGCAAAGAAACCGAGCCCCCCGCTGACACAGAAGTGGAAACGAACAGCGAAACGAGCAGCGACACCGAGCCTGACACCACGCAGCTTGATCAGACCACCCCCGGAGAGGGAGCGAAAATGAACATTTACCCCCAACCCATGGATATCACCATCATGGAAGGGAGACAAAGCAAGTCCGTCAAGCTTGATGAGAAGGCATCAAAATACACTGACCTGCTCATGGCGGCAGGCTTTACCGTCAGCGAGGACGGCGCGCCCCTGAGTGTGACCGTGCGCGATCTAAGTACCGATTTCGATTACGGCTCGGACGAGGCATATATGATAAATGTAACCGGAACCGAAATTCTGATCGAGGCGCAGACCGAGCGTGGACTGCACTACGCCTTCATGACGCTTGCGCAACTGGCGCAGCTCTACGACGAGCTCCCCATTGTTACCATCAAGGACGCGCCCCGCAACGCCATCCGCGGCGTGATCGAGGGCTTTTACGGCACTGCCTGGACGCACGAATACCGCAAGGATCTCTTTGCATTCATGGGGCAGAACAAAATGAATGCCTACATCTACGCGCCCAAGGACGATGCCAAGCACCGCGCGCAATGGCGCGTTCTTTACACAGGCGAAGAGCTGGAGCGCATGACCGATCTGATCGATACGGCCAACGAAAACTACGTAAAGTTCATTTACGCGCTCTCCCCCGGCGGCGATATCAATCTCGGCAACGGCTACGAGGCCGATTTTGAAAAGCTGATGGCCAAGTGCCAGCAAATGTACGATCTCGGAGTGCGAGATTTCGCCATTTTCCTTGACGATATCCCCACGCTGGACGCAAAGGGGCACGGCAAGCTGCTCTCCGACTTCCAGACCCGCTTTGTCATGACGCACGAGGGTGTCAGTGACCTGATCGCCATTACCACCGAATACGGGGACCCCTTCTTAACCGATTACACCAACCAGATCGCCCCCTTGATCCACGAGGACGTGGTGCTGATGTGGACAGGCCCCGGTGTGATCCCCGAGTCAATCACCAACCAATCGCTCAAGCATATCATCAAGACCTACGGCAGAAACGTACTGATCTGGTGGAACTACCCCGTCAACGATACGCTGGCCAACCACCTGTTCATGGGTCCTTGCGTCAATCTTGAAGCAGATCTGTACAAGTCCATCACGGGACTGACCGCCAACCCCATGAACCAGGGATACGCCTCCATGGTGCCTCTGTTCACCACGGGCGATTATCTCTGGAATCCCGAGGCGTACGATCCGCAAGCTTCCCTGAAAGCTGCCTGCAAGTCGCTGATGCCCGACGCAAGCGAGGCTCTTGCGGACTTCATCTCCATGACCTGTGCTTCCGGTATCAATCAAAACACAGACAGCGTGGAACTGCAGACTCTGTTGAATGCTTTCAAAAAAAGCAACACCCCCGAGACCCGTGCGGCTCTCAGATCTTACTTCGAGGACATGATCCGCAACGCCGACGCGATCGGCGCCGCAAGCAATCAATCGTTAGTGTCGGAAATCAACGAATGGTTGACCAAGTACCAAGTATACGGTCAAATGGGCGTTCTGTACATCGAAATGGAGGAGACCTACGCAGGCGGCGAGAGTTTGGACACGATGCTCGACCTGTTGGGAGAATATAAGGCACTGGAGCTGAGTATCGGCAAAAACCCGAGATTGGTTTCCGCGTCCGTGCTGACCACCTTTTATGCGACTCTGAACAGCCGTTTTTCGCTGCTGCTCGGTCAGACCGAGGGTCTGAGCTGCGCACCCGCTACCCCTTATACCAACTGTAACCACTACGAAAACTACACACCCGATCTGATGACCGACGGCGACGACTCCACCTTCTTCTGGACGCAGGGCGACCTGAATACCGCCGCAGGCAATAAAACAGGCTACTTCGGCGTGGACCTTGGCAGCGTGATTGACGTCAAAAACGTATATATTGTCACAGGCATTGCAGGCAGTGACGCGCTGCGCAAGGGCATTGTGGAATATTCTGCCGATGCAAAGAGCTGGACGACGCTTTACGAGGGCTCGTGCGCAGATGAACTTTTGCTGAGCGATCTTGCCATCAAAGCGCGCTATGTCCGCGTCAGAAACGCTGACAAAAACGACAGCACCTGGACGAAAATCTGCTCCTTTGAGGTCAACACCAACCGCACCGTGATCAGTGATACTCCCGCAGGCGTGCCCACGTGGACAACCTCTTTGCCCACCTACTCCACCTATTTTCCCGAATTTATGAAGGATGGCGACCCAAACACCTATTTCTGGTCCTCTCGCGGCGCACAGGCCGGCGATTACTTTGAAATTGACCTCGGCACGGTCACCACAATCTCTCACATCACCTTCAAAACAGGCGTTCCCGATCACGCCGCGGACTACTTACAAAGCGGCGAATTGTGCTACTCGTTGGACGGACAGAGCTGGACCAAGCTGTGCAGCATCAACCAAAGAGACACCGAGCTGGACGTGAATATCCAAGCGCGATACGTGCGCGTCAAAGTAACCAATTCTCAGACCAACTGGGTCACGGTTTCCGAGTTCGCGGCACTGAGCGAGGATCTCGTCTCCCCGCTGCTGACCCTGGATACCAATTTTGTGTCCCGCACAGACCTGCTTTCCCTGACGGATGGCCTGTACGTCTCCTTCTTTGCTCCCGATGAGCAAAAAGCCAACGGCCACAGCCTGAACATCACGATCGGAGAGAGCGGCAGGGTGACTGTGATCGCACTGCGCCTGCCCGAAAACGGACTTTCCGTGCAAGTCACGGACGCAAACGGCAACGTGATCGACACACTTGACTTGAAAAACGCGACAAGCATTCAAGCCCCCGAGGGCTCGATCATTCGCATTCCTCTCGGAAACGGATTGATCTTGGCCGAAATCGAATGGTAAACAAACACAAAAGGGTGGTATGCATTCAAGCATGCCACCCTCCTGAAACGAAAGGTTTTCAATTACAAAAATATTTTAACTTTTTTTCAAAAACCTATTGACAACTCGGCAGAAGCGTGCTATAATGTCATGGTGTCCGATAAGGACGTATCCAAAGACAGCAGGTTTCCGTAAAAGCCACGCTTCCCTGCCGAGGAGAGAACAAACAAATATGCGACGTGGTCGCTTTATGTGAGTCTTTCTTCGCGCGAAGCTATGCTTTGACGGAAGAAAGATTTTTTTATTACTCATTCTCACTGGGAGGTGAAACACAAAATGCCTAGCAATGCAATTCTCGAACAAAAGAAAACGATCGTTGCTGAACTCGCTGCTGATATCAAAGAGTCCGCAGCAGGCGTAGTGGTAAACTACCAGGGCATCACCGTTGACAGCGATACCAAGATGCGTAAGGCTCTTCGTGAGGCAGGCGTTAAGTACGTGGTTATGAAGAACACTCTGACCGGCCGCGCTTGCGACGAGGTAGGCTACGGTGCTATTAAGGAGCACCTGCATGGCATGACCGCTATCGCTATCAGCAAGAACGATCCCGTTTGCGCAGCAAAGATCCTCAAGGAATACGCTGAGAAGATCCCCTCCTTCGAGATTCTCGCAGGTTACGTTGACGGCGGCGTCATCGACGCAGCAGGTGTAAACGCACTCGCAGAGATTCCCTCCAAGGAAATCCTCATCGCAAAGTTCCTGGGCTCCATCAAGTCCCCTCTGTACAACTTCGCTTACGGTCTGCAGGCTATTATCGACAAGCAGAACGGTGGCAGCGAAGAGGCTGCAGAAGCTCCCGCAGAAGCTTAATTTTCTGCATCACACACAAATTATTAAAAACACTCACAATTCAGGAGGTAATTTATCATGGCATCCGAAAAGATTACAGCTATTGTTGAAGAAATCAAGACTCTTACTATCCTCGAGCTCGCTGACCTGGTTAAGGCAGTTGAAGAGGAATTTGGCGTATCCGCAGCAGCTCCCGTAGCAGTTGGCGGCGCAGCAGCTCCCGCTGCAGCAGCAGTTGAGGAGAAGACCGAGTTCGACGTAGAGCTCACCAGCTTCGGCGCTAAGAAGCTCGACGTTATCAAGGTTGTTCGCGAGATCACCGGTCTGGGCCTGAAGGACGCTAAGGACCTGGTTGAGGGCGCTCCCAAGATGCTCAAGGAAGGCGTTTCCAAGGACGACGCAGAGAAGATCAAGGAGCAGCTTTCCGCTGCAGGTGCTACCGTCACCATCAAGTAATTTCCCTTCCGGAAAATACACAACCCTTTTGCAATCTGTCTTGGATAGCAAAAAGCACCGTGCCATATGGCACGGTGCTTTTGCGTTATACGCAACGTTCAGTATACAGTTTCAAAGTCAAATCAACGCTACCAGCCCCGTGATAAAGTCCCACAGCGGCACAAGCGCGATGGGAAGGAACACAGCAGGCAGATAGTTCATGATCTTGAGCTTCGTAATGCCCATGACGTTCAAGCCAAGTCCCACGATCAGCACAGATCCCACGCAGCTCATCGCATCGATCACGGCTGCAGAGAGCCCCTGCCCTGCGATATTGGCAACCAACGCAATACTGCCCTGAAACACCAGCACGAACAGCGAGGAAAGCAGCACGCCGATGCCCATAGTGGAGGAAAGCACGATGGAGGACACGAAATCCAACAGAGATTTGGTGTAAAGCAGATCGTGATTGCCAGAAAGCCCGCTCTGAATAGATCCCACAATGGTCATTGAACCCACGCAGAATAGCAGAGACGCCGACACAAAGCCCTGCGCCACGGGTACGTGTACACCGTTTTGCTCGGGGTTGCGGTTGAATAAGGTTTCCACCTTCTTGCCAAGCAGATTGACCCAACGGTCAATATCGATCAAGCCGCCGATCAGTACGCCTATGACGATGGAAAGAATGGTAATGATGGCGTTATCGCTGAACAGCCCCTCGGCAAGAATGCCCGGCACAATGACAGCATCGCCAACGGCATCGTAAATCACGCCCTTGAGCGCACCACCGATACCCACCATGACCACCGCAAGGCCAAGTCCGCGCATGATCGAGGCAGACACCTCGGAGAATTTTTGGCTTTTCAGCTTGCCTTTTTTGGAGATCAGATGGATCAAAAGCCCAAAAAGCGAGCCTATAATAACGGTTCCCGTATTAACCAGCGTTCCCCAAAGAGGAAATTGCTCCATTAAAACTCAACCACCTTGTCAATGTAGCTCTTGAGCTCGGAAATGGGCAAACGAACCTGCTCCATGGTATCTCTGTCACGAACGGTGACGCAGCCGTCGGTCTCGGATTCAAAGTCATAGGTAACGCAAAGAGGCGTACCGATCTCATCCTGGCGGCGGTAACGCTTACCGATAGAACCGGTCTCGTCAAATTCGCAGTTATAATACTTCGCCAGCTCGTCGAATACCTCGCCTGCCTTTTCGGACAGCTTCTTGGACAGAGGCAGAACCGCAACCTTAACGGGTGCAAGCGCGGGATGCAGGTGCAGCACTACGCGCACGTCGTTCTTTGCAGGGTCAACGATCTCTTCGTCGTAAGCGTCGCAAAGGAATGCAAGCGCTACGCGGTCAGCACCCAAAGAGGGCTCAATGACGTAAGGAATATACTTTTCATTGGTCTCGGGATCAAAATACTCCATGCTCTCACCGGAAACGTTCTGGTGCTGGGTCAGGTCATAGTCGGTTCTGTCGGCAATGCCCCACAGCTCGCCCCAGCCAAACGGGAACAAGAACTCAATGTCGGTTGTACCCTTGGAGTAGAAGCACAGCTCCTCTGCGCTGTGGTCACGCAGACGCATATTTTCCTTCTTCATGCCGAGGTTGATCAGCCAGTTCTCGCAGTAAGATCTCCAGTACTGGAACCACTCAAGGTCGGTGCCGGGCTTGCAGAAGAACTCCAGCTCCATCTGCTCAAACTCACGGGTACGGAACACGAAGTTGCCGGGCGTGATCTCGTTACGGAAGGACTTACCGATCTGTCCTACGCCGAAGGGCATCTTCTTTCTGCCCGAGCGTGCTACGTTCTTGAACTGCACAAAGATACCCTGTGCGGTCTCGGGACGCAGATATACGGTGTTGGTAGACTCCTCGGTAACACCGATGAAGGTCTTGAACATCAGATTGAACTTACGGATATTGGTAAAGTCGCCAGAACCGCAATCGGGGCAGCAGATGTGCTTTTCCTTGATGTAAGCCATCATTTCGTCATCGGTCCAGCCTGCGGGATTATCCTCAAGACCGTTCTGGAATGCGTAATCCTCGATCAGCTTATCTGCTCTGTGACGTGCGCGGCAGACCTTGCAGTCCATCAGAGGGTCGGAGAAGCCGCCCAAGTGACCGGATGCAACCCAGGTCTGGGGATTCATGATGATTGCGCTGTCCAGACCCACGTTATAACGGGATTCCTGCACAAACTTCTTCCACCAAGCCTTCTTGACGTTGTTCTTGAATTCTACGCCCAAAGGACCGTAGTCCCAGGAGTTTGCAAGACCGCCGTAGATCTCGGAGCCGGGATAGATAAAGCCTCTGTTCTTACACAGGGCAACGATTTTGTCCATTGTTTTTTCGGTGTTGTTCATATTATACCTCCGTCGGGAGCGGATGACCCCCATAAATTCCCATGATAATACTTTATTTTACCATAATTATATACGCTTGTCAAGCACTAATGCAAAGCACTCACAGGATTTTTCGCGATTTTCCTCTCAATTATAAAATTGTTGTTTATTTTTCTACAATTCGTTTATGTTTGGAGCAATAGCAAAGCCGCCACCCCAGCGGTGACGGCTTTGCTCGTTTCTCATCAAAATATATTTGTGCAACGCATGATGCGCTGATTGTCTGCTATGGAATTTTATATAAGCTCTATGAAAATCCCTTATGGGCAATCGTGATACAATATTTTTGAGTGCGATAAAATGACGATTACTTTGCGTAATCCACAACGCGGCTTTCGCGGATGATGTTGATCTTGATCTGACCGGGGTACTGTACCTCGCTCTGGATCTTTTCAGCCATCTGTCTTGCAACCACCTTCATGTTATCGTCATTGACGGTATCGGGGTTGACCATGACGCGGATCTCACGACCTGCCTGGATTGCGTACGCCTTATCAACGCCACCGAAGGACTTTGCAATCTCTTCGATCTTTTCAAGGCGCTTGATGTAGTTTTCCATGTCCTCTCTGCGGGCACCGGGTCTTGCTGCGGAAATAGCGTCAGCTGCCTGTACCAAGAAAGCGATCACGGTCTTGGGCTCAACGTCGTTGTGGTGCGCCTCAACAGCGTGTACAACGTCGCGGTTTTCCTTGTACTTCTTGAGTGCGTTCACACCGATCTGTACGTGCGTACCTTCCACGTCCTGCGGGAATGCCTTACCGATATCGTGAAGCAGACCTGCGCGGCGTGCAAGCGTTGCATCCACGCCCAGCTCCTCTGCCATCACGCCTGCAAGGAATGCAACCTCGATGGAGTGCTTGAGTACGTTCTGTCCGTAACTGGTTCTGTAGCGAAGTCTACCTAAAAGTCTGACAAGCTCGGGGTTCAGATTGCGAACGCCAACCTCGTAAATGGCTCTCTCACCTGCCTGCTTAACAGCGGTATCAACCTCTCTCTTAGCCTTTTCCACCATTTCCTCAATACGGGTAGGATGGATTCTGCCGTCGGAGATCAGCTTTTCAAGTGCAAGTCTTGCTACCTCGCGGCGAACGGGATCAAAGCCCGAAAGAATGATGGTCTCGGGGGTATCGTCCACGATCAGCTCAACGCCGGTCAGCTTTTCCAGCTGCTGAATGTTTCTGCCCTCTCTACCGATGATGCGTCCCTTCATATCGTCATTGGGGAGCGCGACGGTGGAGATGGTCACCTCTGCAACCTGATCGGATGCATAACGCTGAATGGCAAGTGTGATGATGTCACGAGCCTTTTCCTCGGCATCTTCCTTGTACTGTGCTTCAAGCTCTTCAAGGCGTCTGGCAATTTCTTCCTTAGCCTCGTTTTCCACGCGTGCAACCAATTCTTCCTTGGCTTGCTCTGCGGAGTAGCCTGCAATGGCTTCCAATTTGTTCATTTGCATTTTGAGCTGCTCTGCGATCAGCTCGCGGAACTGCTCGTTTTCCTTGATCTTCTTATCAAGCTGCTCGCTCTTGTGCTCAACCTGCTCGGTCTTCTTTTCAAGCGTTTCTTCCTTCTTGGCAAGACGGGACTCGGTTCTGGAAACTTCGTTTCTGCGTTCCTTCATCTCTCTCTCGAAGTCGTTACGCTGACGCATAATGTCTTCCTTGGCAGAGAGCATAGCCTCTTTCTGTGCCGAAGCTGCCTGCTTTTCGCCTTCCTCGACGATGGCCTTCGCCTTCTGTTCAGCCGAACCGATCAGTCTTTCTGCGACCTTTTTGCGGTACAGAATACCAATCAGCGTACCCAGCCCGATGCCGACAAGGGCAACAACAGCAGCAATGCAAACCCAAAAAATGGGGTTTTCCCATGGCATTTTCTTGTGCACCTCCTTTTCTGTTTTTTCTGTTTCGTTTCATTTTCTTTTATGTCAGTATGGCAAAAAACACTTTATGCAGTTTACAATACTAATCTTAATTATATACAAAAATGCAGTTTTTGTCAAGAGGAATTGCAATTTTTCTAATAAAAAGCATAAAAAAGACACCGCGCGTGCATACACACGCGCGGCATAATTTCATTTATTCCCGATTATTTACCGGCAACGCTCATGTCGCGTACCAGAACTGCGGGTGCACCGAAGGCGGTAAAGCCGCCGGGGATGCCCCAATCCACGGTATCGGACAGGCTGTCGATGCTCTTAAGCAGCTCGAAGAAGTTGCCTGCAACGGTAAAGGAGCGCACGTAGGTGGTCTTTTTACCGTTTTCGATCAAAAAGCCCTCGCTCTCGATCGAGAAGTCGCCCGTGGTAGCGTCAGCACCTGCGTGCAAGCCCTTGAGCGCGGTGACGTAAATGCCGTTTTGCGCCTTGGCAAGCAGCTCGTCCTCGGTCATGCTGCCGGGACAGAGACCAAAGTTAAAGGGAGCAACCTCCACGGTGGACGCGTACGAGCCGCGCTTGCCGTTACCGGTAGACGCCACGCCTGCCTTTGCAGCGGTGGTCAGGTCGTAGAGCAGCGTGGTCAGCACGCCGTTCTCCACAACGTTCTTCTTATAGGTTGCAACACCTTCACCGTCAAAGTGAGTCTGCATGGGCGAGCCCTCTCTCATGGGGTCATCCACGATGCAAACGCACTCTGCAGCGATCTGCTGCCCCTCCTTGCCTGCCAGCAAGGAAAGCCCCAGCTGCGCGTTCTTTGCTGAAAATGCGCTTGCGAATACCGAGAGGAGCGAGCGCATCTGGCTGCCTGCAAACACGATATTGTGCTTGCCGGACGCCACGCTGCCTGCACCGATCTTGGCAAGTGCCTTATCGGTTGCAGCCTTTGCAAGCGTTGCAATCTTTTCGGTATCCGAGCACAGCGCAAACTCAAAGGCATCCGCGCTCTCTTCACCCACCTTGATAATGGGCATTGCGTAAACACCGGAAAGTCCTACACGGTTGGAAAGCTCCAGCCCGTGCGAATTGCACAGATAGATCTCGGTGGAGGAGGACATGCAAGCCGCCTGCGTGCCGTCGGTCACAGCCTCGCTGTAGGCGTAGATCTGCTTTTGCATATCCAGCGTCATTGCCTTTGCTTCTGCAGCACTCAGAGGCGTGTACTCGGGCAAATTGAGCGTCGCGTAGCTCTCCGAACCCGCAAAAATGGGCGCGGTATCTTCCTTTTCAATATAGCGTGCGTTATCGCATGCGCGGCGCACAAGGTCTGCAAGCTCTGCTTCGGTGAACAGCTCGGTGGATGCGTACCCCATCTTGCCGTCCACGATGCAGCGCAGGCTGATGCCGCCGCCCTCACCGCAGGAAAACGCGCTCAAAGAGTCCTTGAGTGCTTCCGCGGAAAGGCTTGCGCCGTTCATATAGTAAATCTCATATTCTTCAAGACCTGCAGCGCGTGCTGCGTCAAAAATGATCTGTTTTGCTCTGCTAAGTTCCATTTCGCACCTCCATTATCTGCCGCCGACCGTGATCTCGGATACACGGATGAGAGGCTGACCTACGTCGGTGGGCACGCTGCCGCTCGATGAGCCGCACATACCCTGACCGGTTGCCAGGTTCTGACCGACCATGTCGATATCCTTGAGGATCTGCGAGCCGGTACCGATCAGCGAAGCACCGCGCACGGCTTCACAGATCTTGCCGTTGCGCACAATGTAGCCCTCGCGCACCGCGAAGTTGAACGCGCCCGTCAAGGGATTGACCGAGCCGCCGCCCATTTCCTTGCAGTAAAGTCCGTATTCGATAGAGGCAATGATGTCCTCATTCTTGTCGGGGCCGTTATCGATAAAGGTATTGGTCATACGGCTGGTGGGTTCGTAGTCATAGCCCTGTCTGCGGCTGTTGCCCGTCATGGGAAGCCCCATACGGCGAGAGCCGAGGCGGTCGATCATGTAGCTCTTGAGTACACCGTTCTCAATCAGCACGTTTCTTTGCGTGGGATTGCCCTCGTCGTCAATGTTGACAGAGCCCCAAGCGTT
The DNA here is from genome assembly GCA_045587385.1 of Eubacteriales bacterium. Classification (GTDB taxonomy): domain Bacteria; phylum Bacillota; class Clostridia; order Oscillospirales; family CAG-272; genus SVQP01. The sequence goes on along the minus strand of JAZNCE010000009.1, from coordinate 3,583 downwards.
CGGGATAGTACCGTCGTCAATAGCGGTGACCTTGGGGTTTGCAATCATCTGACCTAACTTGCCTGCCATCTGAGACGCGCCGATCGCAACCGACGTAGCCTCTAAGGAGTGTCCGCAAGCCTCGTGGAAGATCACACCGCCAAAGCCGTTTTCAATGGCAACCGTCATCTTGCCTGCCTTGCAATAATCCGCATGCAGATTGACCACAGCCTGTCTTGCCGCCTCGCGTCCGATATCCTCGGGCTTGAAGAGGTCAAATACTTCCAGACCCATGCCGCGACCGGGCGCGCAGGAGCCCGACTGGTTCTCCTTGCCGTTGGAGGCAACTGCGTTGACCGCCATACGGGTGCGGATGTGTCTGTCGGTGGTATAAAGCCCCTCGGAATTGGCAACAAGGATAGAGTGGTCCACGGTCAAGAGCGTACCGCCAACCTGCACAATGCTTTGGTCATACGCCTTGGCGGTGGAGCATGCGCTCTTGACCAGATCGATCTTATACTTCATATCTGCCGTTGCAGGCACTTGTGTCACAGGATGGATATTGGGGAAAATACGCTCGCAAAGGTGCACGGATACAGCACCCTTGATCTCACCGACAGCCTGGGCAACACTCTTTGCGCAGCGGATGAGTCCTTCTCTGGTAATGTCGGTCGTAGTAGCGTATACGGTCTGCGTGCCGATAAAGGTACGGATACCCACACCGGACAGCACGTTATCGCCAATGGCTTCGATCTTACCGTCCAGCAGACGGACGTTGCCGTTCTTGGTCAGCTCCTGGTAGATCTCGGCAAAATCGCCGCCACCCGAGAGCGCAATACCGAGGATCTCCTCGGCAAGTCTTTTGTCAATCATGATTCTTGCTTCCTTTCATATTTTCTATGATCGTAATAATGTCAGTCAGCGTTTGAGGGCAGGCGTCACACAGCCCCAGAATTTCATCGGTCGGTGCAATCATATCCGGCACCATGACCGTGTACATGCCTGCGGCACGTACCGCACGCACACCGTTAAAGGAGTCCTCCACGCCCATGCAATCAGCGGGGGCAACGCCCAAGCGTTCTGCAGTACGCAGAAAAATATCGGGTGCGGGCTTGCCGTTCGGCACTGTATCTCCCGTAACCACGGCATCAAAGTATTTTTGCATGTCCGAAAGCTCCAGGTGTCGGTTGACGCGCTCTGCATTGGTAGAGGTGGCAAGACCGATTTTGATGCCGTTTGCCTGCAGATAGTCAAGCAACTCGTACGCACCCTCTTTGATGGGCAAACCGTCCTTTTCAATGATTCTGTCGTAAAGCGTATCGCGTAATGCCCAAAAGGACGGAAAATCATAGGCATCGCCGTAAAATTCCTGCCACAAGATGGCAGTCTGATGCGCATTCGTGCCCGTGCAAAGCGCAACGAATTCCATAATGTTGGGCACACCGGTCTGCTCTGCCGCTGCGCGCCATGCGCGGTGGTATACCTTTTCGGTATCGTGCAGCGTGCCGTCCTTGTCAAAAATGACCGCGCGGAGCATCAGTCGGGATTCCTTTCACCAAGGGCTACATGATATCTCTGATAAAATTCCTCAAATCTGCCCTCGTCCAAAGACTGGCGGATGCGGCGCGTGAGCTGATTGTAGAAATACAGATTGTGCTGAACAGCCAGGCGCATGCCAAGCGATTCCTTTGCCTTGATCAGATGGCGGATATAGGAGCGGCTGTAATTCTGGCAGGTGGGGCAATCGCAGGTCACACCAATGGGACGCGGGTCGCGTGCGTACTTTTCGTTGAGTACGCTCATCTTGCCTTCCCAGGTAAACAGCGTACCGTGGCGCGCGTTACGCGAGGGCATGACGCAGTCAAAGAAGTCAACGCCCATGTGTACTGCCTCAAGAATGTTGCAGGGCGTGCCCACACCCATAAGATATCTGGGCTTGTTTTTGGGCATATGGGGCTCGACAGCATCAATGATGCGGTACATATCCTCAGTGCTCTCACCCACGGCAAGACCGCCGATGGCGTAGCCGTCCAGATCCAGCTCTGCAATGCGTTGCATATTGTCAATACGCAGATCCTCATACGTGCCGCCCTGGTTGATGCCGAACAGCATCTGCTGCTTGTTGATGGTTTCGGGCAGGCTGTTAAGTCTCTGCATCTCCGCCTTGCAGCGTGCCAGCCAACGAATGGTGCGCTCCGAGGACTGCTTGACGTATTCGTAGGTTGCGGGGTTTTCCACGCACTCGTCAAATGCCATGGCAATGGTGGAGGCAAGGTTGGACTGGATCTGCATGCTCTCCTCGGGACCCATGAAGATGCGCTTGCCGTCGATGTGAGAGGCAAAATACACGCCCTCCTCCTTGATCTTACGCAGCGAGGACAGGGAGAAGACCTGGAATCCGCCCGAGTCGGTCAGAATGGGTCTGTCCCAGTTCATAAACTTGTGAAGACCGCCCATATCGTGAATCAGCTTATCACCGGGACGGATGTGCAGATGGTAGGTGTTGGAAAGCTCGACCTGGCAATCAATGGTCTTGAGCTCCACGGTGGACACGCCGCCCTTGATGGCAGCGCAAGTGCCTACGTTCATAAAGACCGGCGTTTGAATATCGCCGTGGGGGGTATGCAGCACGCCTCTGCGCGCTCTTCCCTCTTGTTTTTTAAGTTCAAACATAACTTAATCCTTTCTTGGGCAAATATCAGTACAGGATATCGCCTGTTTATGTATATTTATCTATGATCTTTCAAATTGTCTGTCAAGATTTTTCTTGCTCATTTCCATGGCTACGGGTCTGCCGTGCGGGCAGTAGGTAATATCGGGCAATGCCATGAGCTGATCCACCACCCAAGTCAAGTGCTCGGGAGCGTATACGCGCCCTGCCTTGATCGCCGCCTTGCAGGAGCCTTGATACAGTGCCTTTTCAAACACGATATCGCGCGTTAAGGTGGCATTTCCCGTACCGCTCTGCAATCTCTCGGCAATCACGGGCAGCATTTGCGCCACCTGATCGGCTTCAAGCCCCACAGGAATGGCGTCCACAGTAACGGTAAATTTGCCCGTCGAGAAGCCAAATCCGACAGCCTCCAGCTCGGTGCGGAAGTCGCTCAGCGTTTGTACCTCGCCCGAGGTCATCATAACCTCAATGGGCAGCATGAGCAGCTGCGAGGACACCTCTTTTTCCTTCATGTTGGCTTTGAGCTGTTCAAACAAAATGCGCTCGTGCGCCGCGTGCTGGTCGATGAGCAGCATGCGCTCTCCGATCTCCACGATCAGATAGGCGTGGAAGACCTCACCGACAAGGCGATACGTGCCCTTTTCCGCGGTGGGCACAAGGGGAGTTTCAGGTACGGAGGGCAACGGGGTGTGGACAGGCGCAGCAGGAATGTGGGGTGCGGGAGATTCGTGGATCGCCCCTACGGGGGTGGTTTGCGCGGCAGGAGCAAGCCCCTGCCCTACCGGGGCGGGTTGCGCTGCAGGAGCGAGCCCCTGCCCTACCGGGGCGGGTTGCGCGGCAGGAGCGAGCCCCTGCCCTACCGGGGCGGGTTGGGCGGCAGGAGCAAGCCCCTGCCCTACCGGGGTGGGTTGCGCGGCAGGAGCGAGCCCC
>JAZNCE010000008.1:0-62949 GCA_045587385.1 Eubacteriales bacterium | reverse complement strand
CGATGGTCATGCCTTCGGGGAACGATACCTCCGTCAGTTGGTTGTTGTCGAGCCAAAGGTTACCACCGATGGTCATGCCTTCGGGGAACGATACCTCCGTCAGTTGGTTGTTGTCGAGCCAAAGGTTACCTTTGTAGTGCTTGCCATCGAGCAGGCTAATGTCGCCATACTTGGCGATAAAGTCTTTGATCTTTTTCATAGTGTGTGTTATTAGTGTCGCAGTCGGGAGGGGAATCGAACCCCTCTTTCGAGATCGAAAGTCTCGTGTCCTAACCGATAGACGAACCGACCCCAAAGCAGCTCCGGATGAAGACTGAATGTGCATTGTGTTTTACTCCACTCGTCGCTGCATTCTATATTTATCCCACTTCCCTTTGTTAGCGTGATAATATCCTCTCATGTAAGCCAGTTTTTTGGCGTATGCCTCTTTATTAGCTTTTATTTTATAGTATCTTTCCCTTTCAGCTTTTCGCCTTTTTGCTCGTTCTTTCTCGGAATACGGATGCTTCAACCTATATTCCCTATGATACTCACGGCGATTCTTTATTCTCTCCTCGGCAGATGGCTTTACAATTCTTGTTGTCATCATCTCCCAGCATTCAAAGCAGGTGTCGAGGTGCCCATCTGCTTTACCTCGATTTGTTGGGAATTGTTTAAGCGGTAACTCCCGACCGCAAATCTTGCATGGCTTCATATTATAATGTGATTAGCGACCGAGCAGGCGATCAAACCCACTCGGCCAAAAACAATTAGGCGACAATAACCGTGATCCTTACCGCTCTTCCTAATGAGTTATCGCGTTTCGGTGCCTATGCGGATGCAGCGTATAAAGGATACCTGCAATGGACGAGCTGGTTACGGCCTCGTCAGCCTATTTAGTGGATGGGGTGGGACTCGAACCCGACAACCTGCGTAACTTCGTTATGGCAGATCCGATGTAAATAACACACATGCTACGCTGCTCTACCTGTTGAGCTACCCATCCGTAGCGCAGGGATTAGATGCCCTGCTCATCCTCCGTCTATCCGGAGCGTCTCAACCAGACAACTACTAACCCGAAGGGTGTGTGTGGGCGAGGACTCGAACCTCCTTTAGAGAATTTAATTCACCAAACAATTAACCTTTATGAAGAAACTTATTACCACGACTCCCACACTTCGTCCGTCTCCCGACGGTCAGATAATCTTGCTCGATAGCTTGGCATCGTCGAAGCTCCGCAGATAGAAGTTCCACCTTCCCCGGTCGCTTGCGGACGGTGAGCCGCTCTTGGCTAATCCAGCGATCGACATTCGCCCTGCCGAAGGTCTCATAAGCCTTGCGCTTCGAGACATACTCCGGCTCGGTTCTGCGCTTCTCCACCTCCGTGACGATTCTCGATGCGAGGTCGTTCATAAAGGTGTCGTAGCTAACCATCTTATCTGCGAATTGAAGCATTGATTTTCTTTTGAACTATTGTTATCAAATCGGGTCTTCGCTCATCGTTCTCGTCGTACAGCTCCTTGACCCTTATCTCTCTATGGTCGGTGTAGAAGTAAGGCTCAAACCTCGTCTCTCCATCCGAGCCACCTATCCCCATGTGTCCCTCGATCTCATGCTCCAAGTAGGCCACATACTCGTCAACCTCGACGAAGAAGGATTGCGTTACATCAGGACACTCGTCCATGATTGCGCGTGCTATGCGCTCGGCTACCTTATTCTGCTCTTCCTGCGTCATCGCCATAATGCAGAACTCGTTTAATCGGCATCGTGGCGAATCTGTGCGCTCTTCGATAAGCCTTGACCATTACCGCGCGCATCTTGCGTCTGCGCTCCTTGTATCGCTTGCCCCATGCAAGCTGCTCGGGTGTTGGCCGACAATCTACAACCTCCCACCCTATGTCCGTTAATACTATGCGTGCCATGTTGTTTACTCTTTGTTTTTCTTGATGAATCGTCCGTTCTTGCCGCGCTTCTGTACCTTCTTCTCCAGCTCCTTGTACTCCTTGCGGAGGGTTTCGAGCTTCTCCCATACGCGGTTCTTCACCTCTGTCGCTGCCTTCGCCTCGCTTGCCGCTTTCATGCGCTCTCGCTCCGAGGCCTTGAGCGAACTTCCTAACCGCTCGTTTACCCTCTTGTACTCCTCGATGCTGGTCTCAAGGGCGGCAATCTTCGCGTTTGCCTTTTCAAGTGAGCCGTTCAACTCCTTAATCACGGCTGACTTTCGGCAGGTGAAAATTTCAAAAAACTTCTTCATGGTTCTTTAGGTGTTAATGGTTTGTTACTCGTCACGCCACACCGTCTCGAACTCCACCTTACCACCAAGTTCCAAAGCACGCGCACGAATCGCATCGGGCTGGTCTCCCTCGGTTAAGTATTTGCAAGCCTTGCTGACGGTCTCGTAGGTGACACGGAATTCGGCTGCCATCTGATGACGTACCGAGGGGTGTGTGTTGATCACCTTTCTTTTTCTTGCAACTTTCATTTTTTTGTTTTACTTTTGTTTTAAGACCCCTGCGAATCGTAATTGCGATTGGGTTGGGTTCTAATTCCAATGGCAAAGATAGAGAAATTTCTGCATTACAGAGCAAATGTTAGAGATTTTATTTATCGGTTTTTCTTATGGAAATTTATGAACCTATAAAAATGTTGATTTTATGAATGTTAAAGAGAGGCTCAAGAAGTTTATTGCGAGCAAAGGATTAGGACAAAAGGCGTTTGAGATTGAATGTGGGCTTTCAAATGGCTATGTGAACAACATCCGCCGTTCGGTAACAATAGAGAAGGCTCGGCAGATATTAGAACGATACCCAGAACTCAATATAAATTGGCTAATGACAGGACAAGGAGAAATGTTGAAGACTCAAAGCACAAATACGGTAGTTACGGGTGATGTGTCTGGCAACGGCAACCAATTCGTAGCAGGGAACAATAATGTGCTACAAGACAAAGCGACAGACTACACAGCCGATCCGAAGGCAGAGGATGCGGAGATTATTGAAACGCTGGAGGCAATACCCATTGTGTCGATCGAGCAGGCAAAGGAGCCGGGGCTGAATGTAAAAGAGCTGGTACTCTCTGGCTCGAAAGATGTAAAAACGATCTCGTGGGTGGAGTTTATAAAGAAGCTCGCTCCGTTTGATGCCATCTATACGACCTACACAGACCGTATGTCTCCACTCTATGTACCGGGCGAGTTCCTTTTTATCAAATACCTCCACCCTGCCGAGGGAGAAACGATTATGCAGGGTGTTTATCTAATCGACACCAAGCAGCACGGCTCGTTCCTCTGTCGCCTCCGCGACAACCTCAATGGATCGCTGACAGCATCTTTCGACAAATGCGATAGCTACGCTCCGATCACCTACAAGCGCGAGGATGTAACAAGCATCGGAGAGGTCGCCTTCTCGGTGCGACTTGGTGAGCTGACCTTTGATGTAGCGAATGTGGCCGACCTGAAGGCGCAACGCCAGTTCAAGGATGAGCAAATCCGCATACTCGCCACCCAGCTCGACAAGCAGGGCGATCGAGCCAACCGCCTCGTCGATCATATAGACCGCTTGGTTACAATTATCGAGAAGAAGCAGCAGGGGTAGAGAGAAATTATCAAGGAACAGATAAAACACGAATAACTTTACAACTTAAAGATCATGAAAAAGATATGTTCTACCTTATTGGTAATCGCGTGCCTGTGCGCGTTTGCTTCACCGATTGATGCAAGCAGTTCCACCTCGCAGTCGTCCGGCTCGGTATATATCTGTACAGGAGGCTCCTCGACTCGCTACCACCGCAAGGCAGATTGCTGGGGTTTGCAGAGCTGCAAAGGCTCAATCAAGAAAGTTACCAAAGAGGAAGCCGAGAAGAAGTACCATCGAACACCTTGTAAAGTTTGCTACAAATGAAAAGAAATAAAGATTAGTTCTATTACCTTGTATACGATGAAAGTGTAACACAGTTATGCAATCGAAAGCGCAACAAGCGACATCGAAAGAGAGTTATATGACATCTGAGTTGAATTATATTAGCTGGTATAGAATATGAAGCAAACTATATTATTTTTATTTGTAGCCATATTAATTTTTGCTGAAATTGATGGGAATAATATAATAAAGTACGCATCCAATCATGTAAGATATGATGAATACTATGTGGTAAAGAAGGTTTTGGATAAAGATATAAATCTTACCACAAGCACCATTCATTCAAGGAATTGCAGGAAGTATAGGTGGAGTAAGGCGAACTTTAAACCCAAATATAGCAAATACTTTATAAAGATAGGGAGCGATATCGATAGGATATGCGATGCCTGCTTTGAAAGAGAAGAAGCAGAACTTTTGATAACATGTCATCATCATAACTTAAAATTTTATACGGGCTATCTAAAACGTAGGGGGTTAACAGGCGAGGAAATAGACAAATATTTAAGTGAGTACAATCTCAACCCAAGCATAGAAGAGTTATATGGAGAGTATGAAGAACCATGGCAGGATCCATACGAATAAACCCAGTAGCAAACTACCGAAACCGCGTACCTATATATGGCAACAAGGCATATAACAATAAACCTTAAAGGATATGAAAGAAGTATTAAGATGGATAGCAGTCCCTTTTGCTGCTGTAATAGCAATGGTCCTTGCGCATGCGGTAATTCATATATTAAGTGGAATCAATAGCGCAGGATATGAATTTTATTACGGGGGAGAAACAACAAGTGTAGTAAAAATCGGGTGCGCATTGTTGAGAGATTTTTGCGCAGGAGCAGCATTCGTATACGCTGGTGCTATGACAGCTCCTTCGCACAACAAAACGACATCTATTGTTTTGGCTACGATTATTGGGGTAATTAGCGTAATTAGCTTGATTATAGTTCTCGCTTCCGAATTTAGGTTCCTGCAATGCTTGGGGATTATCGCAACCGTAGTCGGTGCAATTTATGCATGCCAACTGATAGAAGAGGAACAGAAAAAAAATAATCAGTAGTATTATGCGTACCTATATATAATATAAGAGCGATTCAGACATTTTGAAAACACCCCGAGACCGCTTTACACATACAGCACAACCGCCTGATTTACAACTTCAAATTACTGCGGCACATGCCGCGCTCAACCAGAAGTAAAAAAGTGGCTAATTATCAGTAGATTAGGCGGTAGGATGGCTCGAATATGTCTCCTGCCGCCTTTCTTTTTCAGCTCATTTTGGGCGGTTTTTGTGCAGAATGAGTACGATTTTGGGCATTTATTTTACACCAACGAGCGCACGTGCTTTACACCAACTTTACACCAACTTTACACCTTTAACTAATTGATTCTATGGCAACTTTTATTCCATGCGTCCGAAAAAAGAGAAAAGATGGCCTTTATCCCGTCTACATTCGTGTCAGCGTTGGCACAGATGTGGTTTACATGAAGACCGACAAGTACACCACTGATGCCTACCTTTCATCGAAGGGAGAGATTCGAGACCCCTATGTAATGAAATACTGCGCTAATAGAATCATTGAGTATGCCGACATGCTCAACAAGGTGGATAGCATGCATTGGTCGGCTAAAGAGATAGTCGCTTACCTGCAAGGAATCAAGAGCGAGATATCATTCTCGGATTTCTTCCGTAAGTATCGTGACCATCTCATCAACGAGGGGCAAGAACGAACAGCAAAGAACTACACACTCGCGCTCAAGAGCCTCGAACTCTTTGCAGGTACGAATCAAGTGCCATTCTCGCACCTCACCTCTACATTCATCAACGAGTGGATAAAGTCTCTCTCGCACACCCATCGCGCAAAGGAGATGTACCCCATATGTATTCGCACAGCGTTCAAGGCAGCTCTCCTCGAATACAACGACTACGATAACGGAATTATCCGGATCGCTACCGACCCGTGGCGCAAAGTTCAAATACCGAAGTCCGAACGACCGGAGAAGTTGGCAATCACACCTCAAGCGTGCCGAACTTTCTTCTCTGCTCCCATCCCAGAATCCAAGTTCAAGTCTCCCCTGCCTGAACTCGGTCGAGATGTTGCGCTCATGGTGTTATGTCTCGGAGGTATCAACACCGTCGACCTCTACCACCTCAAGAAGAAGGATTACTTCAACGGAATCATTCACTACCATCGCGCAAAGACAAAGAAGTTCCGAAGAGATAACGCCTACTTTGAGATGCGTGTGCCTCCCATTCTTGTACCCACATTCAAAAAGTACCTATCGAATGACGAGAAGGATGAGTTCCTCTTTGACTTCCACCTACGACACACAACCTCTGATTCATTCAATGCCAATATAAATATAGGTATAAAGAAGATATGTGAGTCTATGGGTATTCCAAAGGAGGAACGATATTCAGCCTACACCTTCCGACACACATGGGGAACGATTGCGCAAAACGACTGCGGAGCTTCTATTGCAGATGTAGCATTCGCTATGAACCACGCTGCTGGTCACACCATTACTCGTGGATATCTGAAGATTGACTTTTCCCCTGCTTGGAAACTGAACGAGAAGGTCATCGACCTCATCTTCTTCACCGACATTGAATCAAGCCGAACACGCAAGCAGGAGGAGGATGTGTTCGAGCGTTTCTCCCCAAAGTATCTCATTCACGGATGGGTATACTTCCGAGGTCAATGCTTCGGAGAAATCGAGGACATCGGATTCCATAACATCGACGAAGTAATCGCCAAGCTATGGCCTTTAGTGCCCGACTATATCCCCGAACGAGCTATGATTCAATTCAAGATTCGCAACATGGATAAGCAACAAGAGGTCGTGCATGAACGAATGAAACGATAATTGTACAAAACAACCAAGAAACAAACAAAATTCGGTATTCCGTAGCCGAGAAAAGTTTACAAAACAACCAAAACAAAGAGGAGAACTGATACAATATCGGCTCTCCTCTTCTCTTTCTACAATAGGTTTCTGTAGATACCTATATATAATAGAGTTACGACTCTTCACCTGACAGCTCACGGAGCCTATCCTCAATCGTGAGTGTACGCTGATCATTCACCTCGGCAGATACACTCTGCATCTTCGGCATCACATACTGCGCCAATCTCTCGGCTATAGCCATGCGGTCTTTAGGTTCAAGAGCCATAAAGTCTGCACTCATAAGGCCCGATGAACTATATGTGTTGAGCAGGTCGGAAATCACCGCCTTGCTCATCGATGTAGCCTTGTTGGGCGTACCCTTCACCCTGCCTCCTGTCTTTGGAGAACCCTTTGGTCTTCCCATAATTCAAGCGTTAAAAGATAAAACGATGACTCAAAGGTAAGGCAGTATATTGCGGTCAAAATTATATTTATTAACTCATAAACATATTCTTATGATTGGTTCTATAGTCGGAACTGCGCTGAAGGTAGGCGGTAGCATCTTTGGTGGCTACAAGCGTGCGCGAGCTATGCGTAAGGCGCAAAAACAAATCAACAATCAGAAGGAGGAAAACCAAGATTGGTTTGACCGTCGCTACAACGAAGATGCAACCCAGCGCGCAGATGCACAGCGTCTGCTCACGATGACTGCGGAGCGCATCAAGAATCGCAACAAGCAGATTGCTGGCACATCCGCAGTAATGGGATCGACAAATGAGGCTGCCGCCGCCGAGCGTGCCCAGAACAATGAGGCTATGGCCGACGCCATGAGCCGGATTGCAGCATCGGCTGCAGACCGCAAAGACCAGATTGAAGGCCAATTTCAGCAACGAGAAGACGCACTCAATCAGCAACTTTATAATATGCAGGTTGGCGAGGCTAATGCCGTCGCGGATGCTACGCGTGGCGTATCGGACGCTGCTGCGGGCATCGTAGGTAGCTGGGTAGATAAAGAGGAGGAGAAGTAATGGATACGAAGAAACGAATCTTAACGCCTCCGAGTCTGCAGGTTAAGAAGCCCGTCGTTCGGTCGCACACCGACCAAGCATCGGTCACTCCTGCAACCATAAGCACAAAGCCGCTTCAGCAGGTGGATGCTCCGAAGCCGAATGTTGCTATGCGGCAAGAGCCGTTGAATTTAGGGGTAGAAATGAAGCCGGAACCCGTTGCGTCTCCCAAACCTACCACGATCGAGAAGCCAAACCAACTATCCGGCGTAGAGCAGAAGAAACGCAACGTCGAGGCGTTCCGCGAGTTCTACTCCAAGGAGAAAGGAGAGAAAGTGCTCACTCCCGAAGAGGAGGAGAAGGCGCGTAAACGTGCGCGATCGAAGGCCTTGATTAACGCTATCGGTGATGGTATCTCCGCGATGGCTAATCTCTACTACACAACGAAGGGTGCGCCTGATGCGTACACTCCGAGCGGTAGTCTATCGCGCGCTGGACGTGCGCGCTATGATCGCATGATGGCAGACCGAGACCGTAGACGACGAGAGTTGAACATGGAGGCAGACAAGATGTACAACCTCTATAAAGAGGAGGAACGAGCAAAGGAGGCTTTAGCTTATCGTCGCGCTCAAGATAAGAAGGCCGAGATGCGATATCAAGAAGAGCAGGATTATCGTCGCAAGAAAGATAAGGAAGACCGAGAGGCACGAACCGAAGCTGCACGAGTAGAGGGTGAGCGATGGCAAAAGATGTTCGACCTGAAGGTCAAGCAGTATGAAGAAACCAAGCGTAAAAACAATATGGATAATGCACTATCTATAGCAACTGCTCAAGAAAAGAACACCATTCCCGTATTCTTGTCGGACACGGAGGAAGTGCGCATTCCAACGCATATCTGGAATAATAAGGATAGGATAGCAGCAGTCTATGAGGCTCTGCCTGACAACTTAAAGGAGCAGGCTATTAAGCGGTACGCAACGGTGAAAGAGACGAAATACGATAGCGAGAAGAAGGATGATGTTATAATATACGAGCCGATGACTTGGCAACAAATGCAACAAGCTGTCGGCGCATTTATCGCTGATCCCGAAGCTGTAAAAGCGCAGAACCTCGCACGCAGAATGGCAGGACAAGATGTCCCGAAAGGTCTTGGATGGGGCGCAACGAAGCATACTACGGACGACGAACAAACTGATTGGTAATGAATACAAACGAAATCAAAAAGCTATATACCGCCCTGCGCGGCAAGGGATATTCCACCTATGATTTAGGTGATGAGAACGCCTTTGAGACAAAGATGAGCGACAAAAACAACCGCAAAGAGTTGTATGATTGGGTGTCGTCACGAGGAGACTTCCGTATGGGTGACTACGAAAAGTACGAAGAGCGATTAACCTCACCCATGCAACCCGAAGGCACAACCACCGACCCTATCCGAGGTATCTCGATGGCTCCGGTTGAGCAGACTGAACCGACCGAATCCGTGGCGCAATCCAAAGTGAACACGCCCGGAAGTCCCATGTCGGTAGGGCAAATCCAAGATGATGAACTCCAAGCTAACCGACAAGCATTCGAGGAAGAACTGAATCCCGAATATGTTGAAGGTTTTGGCCAAGGCTTCAAGCAGGGATGGAAAGGCATGAAGGAAGGCGTACGCTACCTCGCAGGAGAGACTTCCAACCTTGTCACGGGAACGAGCCGAGACGACAAAGCGGCTCTCGATGAGCTAAATGAACGAGTAAAACAAGGGGAGCAGGTCTCGGAGGAACGTGCTCCGTGGCTGAATCGCATGTTCGATAAGTGGGTAGCAAGTCACCCTGCGCTTCCCCCTGCATGGAGAGATGCTGCAGAGAGTCGCAAAGAGCAAGACAAGATCAACAAGTTAATCAATCAAGCCCTTGAAGATGCAGGTGGCGATATTGACCAAGCAAGAAGAATCCTTGCCCATCAATGGATTCTTGGCGAGACATGGGGTGACCGCGTAATGGAAAGCGCTTCAAAGGGAATGAGTGAGCTGAAACCTACTCGTGGCTTTGGTGCTTGGGTTGGCAACCTTGTTCCGCAGATGATTCCGTCTGGGGCAGCAGTAGCAGCAAGCGTAATTACGAAGAATCCAAAGTTTGCATCGCTCATCGGTAAGGTTGGTATTGGGGCTATGACTGCAGCTACGGCTGGTCAATCGATGAAAGAGGCACGCGATGCAGGAGCAAGCACCTCGGATGTATGGACGGCAGGTATCGTAGATGGCGTTATCGAGTACGCTACGGAGAAGATTCCGTTTGATATTTATACAAAGAAGTTGATTGGCACGACAAAGGTCAATGTGGGCAAAGAGTTGGCGGAGGCTTTATCAAGCAACAACTCACCTGCACGAAAGGAGCTTGAGACTCTCTTGTCGAAGGCGAACAAAACGCTCGGAGGCAAATTGCTCAACGGCAAGAATGCCAAAGACCTTGCCGCAAGTATGCTTGCAGAGGGAAGCTCGGAGTTTATGGCCGAGGCTATGCAGACCATTACGCCTATGCTCTACGAGAACCCCGAAGACTACCCCACCATCATGGAGGTAGTAAACAACGGTCTTGAAGGATTCAAGGCAGGTGTATTTATGGGTTCGGTACTCGGAGGTGCAAGTAAGGCTGCCGAGCACAACATGCAACGCAATCGTCGCAAGGAGCAAGGATTCGTGGATGTTGCACAAGTGAAGGATAAGGATGGTGTGTCGGATATTGCCGAGATTGTTGGGCGTAATGAGGAGAATGGCAACCTCATAATTCTGCAGGATGGCGAGACTTCGGAAGTCAAACCCGACCAAATCGAGCAGAATTACCGATTCTCGTTTGACGAGTTCGATAGAGGTGTACTTCAGTCGCAGACGGATGAGTCCTACGACAACGGCTATACCCTTGAGACCTCGCAAGAGCTGAACGATGCGAAGGTTCAGCTCGATGCGCAAGCCGAGAAACTGCGTAGCACATGGGGCTCCGATGCCGACCAAGACATCGACGAGATACTTGGCGAAGATCCTTACGCGCTCATCCGCGAGGTGGATGACGAACAACGCGGTGCTATCATCGACTACCTCAATGCCAAAGCAACCTACGATGGCATGATTCAGCGCGTGCGTGATGATATCGACAGCCAAGTGGAAGCCAACAACACGCTAATCGATCAGCGAAAGGACATCACTACAGGCATGGTTGTTCCTGCAACGCTCAAGCAGGACGACAAGGCTGTATTCGTGAAATCGGGCAATGTGGTACTCAATGATGACGGCTCGGTAAACAATCAAGAGTCGAGCGAGGCTATTGTTGTAATGGACGAGGCAGGCCATACGGAGATGATTGCTCCCTCGGCTATTCTCACGCTCGGACAAACCGAGGATGCAGAGGCTCTCAAGGCTACGCAAGCCCAGCAGATCGCAGATGAGTATGCGACCATGAAGAGCGAGCAGATCGATGGTGTTCTGCCTTTCGCGCAAGGTGATACCTATAATATCATGGACGAGCAGGGTGCGCAGCACTCGGTTCAAGTTGTTGCCGATAATGGTGATGGCTCGGTGCAGGTGGCTATGGATGGAGCAACGGATGCAGTTACTATGCCGAAGGAGCAGATTCAGGCCATGTCGCAAGCCTTCAACAAGGCGCGTGCCGTAGCATACAACGAGCAGAAGAAGGCTCAAGAGGTAGCACAACAAGAGCCTCAAGCCGAGCAGAAGGCTGCGGAGTCGCAACCTACAGTTGTTGAGCCGGCTCAAAAGCCCGTAATCCCCACGTTGAAGGATGGAACGCCTGACTACAACGCTATGGATGCCGATATGTTCACCGAGCAATATGTATCGCAGTTTGGCGAGGAACTTACGGAGAAGATAGCGCGCAACAATATCAAGGAGGCGGATAAAGCTATAGCGAGCATCCAAAAGCAGATTGATGGAATCACTGATCCGAACAAATTGACCTCTCTCTATGCCAAGCAGCAGGAGGCGGAGGCAACAAGGGCTAAATACACGACCATCATAGGTAATCTTGGACTCTCAGAGGACGCCTCCGAGGATAACGCATCTCGTGTCCAGCGCATGAAGAAGGAGGCTACACCTCGTATCGCGCAATTATTCCCCGATGGCCTGCCAAATGTGGAAAGCGTTGTTATGGCGGATATTGCCACGGGCAACAAGATTCGTTGGTCAGACAAAGAAGTGAATGGCACAATCGTCAGCAAGGGTCTTGGTGCGGAGCTTGGCTTGGCAGATTCCAAGGCCGAGCGCACCCGTCGTATATCTATGATTGGTAAGGACGCCCCTACTCCTGAAGAGTATGCAGAGTCGCTGCGCGAGCGTCTTGATGCTATGGGAATTCGTTACGATGAAAGTGAGTTGAGAAATCAAATTCTCGATGTATACGCTTCGGTAGATACGCCGAAGAATGCGTGGAAAGGACTGGAGAACATGTCGGCAAATATGTTGGCAGAACAAGAAGGCCTTGACTATGAAGAGGAGCAGATGCGCCGTGCATATGAGCGTGGCCGCGCAGAACAACCGCAAGATGTGGATTTCGAGCAACACGAACCCGAAATTCCATCGCAAGAGGAGTATAACCAAATCGCGCAGGAGTTTGATCAAACCGAGAATGTTGCTCCTGCAATTGACGAGGCTCAAGTTGAGCAAAAACAGAATGAGGAATCGTCTACCGAAGAACAACCTCGCAAATTAACATCCGAAGAGGCCGATGCTATCATATCGGCTATGGAAGCTAATGCTGCTCCTGCACCCGAAATTGAACTTACTCCCGAAAATTGGGTCGCTGAATTTGGTGAGAATGGTATTGTTGAAACTCCTATCGGCGATGTAAAGATGGGCGACAATCAATATCTGAAGTTGCAGCAGAGAAAGCGAAGTAAATACTTCGGAATGATACGTCCTACTTTGCAGTCTCCTGATATTGTATTAGAGGAGTATGACCCTTCGGATGGAGCAGAGAGGGACACAAAGATGCTGTTTGTGAAGACGTTTGTTAAGCCGGATGGATCACGATATATCCACTTTGAATCTGTTACGGTTCGTAAAGAGGATAAGGAAGTTTCTATTAGCAGCCACGAAGTGAATGTAGAGGACTTGAAAAAGAAGATGCACAACGATAATGTCGTGCATCTAAACGATTTGTTCTCCGATTCTGAAGTGCGCTTAATCAGACCTCAAAGCGAGGGGTCGGACCTTGTTCCTACACCGAACTCTTCTGGAAGCAAAGATACAACATCCGAACCAAAAAATCAAGAGGTAGCAGAAAAAATCTTACAAGCAGAAGCAGAAACAAATATCGAACCATCCGAGGCTCAAAAGGAAGTAGGCAACTACAAGAAGGGACACGTTACGATTGATGGCTTGAATATCACGATCGAGAACCCGAAGGACACTGAACGTAGTGGTGTAGATGAGAACGGCCAGAGGTGGAGCGTCAAGATGAATAACACCTATGGCTATATTCGTCGCACCGAGGGTAAGGACGGCGATCATATCGACCTCTTCTTATCCGACCATATAGATGATTGGAATGGTAACGTCTTCGTTGTCGACCAAGTGAAGCCGGATGGATCATTCGATGAGCATAAGGTGATGTACGGCTTCGACACGATCGAGGAGGCCGAGCAAGCCTATATGTCGAACTACTCTATCGGGTGGAAGGGTCTTGGCGCAATCACCGGAACCTCGAAGGAGGAGTTCAAAAAGTGGCTCGACTCGTCGCACCGCAAAACCAAACCCTTTGCGGAGTATAAGAGCGTGAAGAAGAGTGAGGGACAAGCCACAAATGCGCAGAATGTAAACGAATCTGCACCTACATCGGATGGGATGTACTCCATAGAGCCTGCTCAATACACAAACAAACGAGGCAAAGTACTCGATATGCACCTCGTAAAGTTTGCGGACTCTCTTACGAAAGAACAGCAGAGAGCAGCTAAAGAACTTGCCAAAGCAGCAAAGGGTTGGTATGACAGAGAGCAGGGCGGATTTATGATGCGCACTGCCGAGAGTGCCAAGCAATTGGCTGACACCATTCTTAACAATGGAGATTCCGTGAGCGACGCGCAGCCTGTATCATTGACCGACATGCAATCCGTAAGCAACGGAGAAGTAGTTTTCACCGAGCCGCAACAGCCGAAGCAGGCAATCGAAGGGGATAATGCTCCCGTATGGCAATACTCAATTTCGGTTGATACCGACGGATTCACCACCTTGCGCCGTGAGGATATTAGCGGAGCTGTTCCTGTTGTTGATGCGTTCTTTACCAAGCATGCAGATGAACCGCAAGAGATGTTGGATATCTTGCGCAACCCATTAAACGGGATGCAGGAGATATTGGATGCTGTAGGTACGACTTTGGAGAATCAAATCGCTACGCGCGAGCTGAACCGCAAAATCGAAGCTGAACGCCGTAGGAAATACGAGGAACTGAGACAAAATGGCGTGAATGGTTTCAAGATTGGCGATAAGGTATTATATACTCCCGAAGGCAGATCGCGTAAGCCTATCGAGGCTACGATTCACGATTTCGAGGAGTTTGGGGCTAATAATCCCGTACTTGATGTCGGTCTCGCTCCTATCATGTATGAGACAACAGAATGGAAGAACATTTCAAAGGATGGGCAAGCTGAACCACTCAAACAGGGACATTCAGAAAAGCCCATTAGCCCTACGCAATTTATCAAACGTGTACAACAGGCATCGAACGGTTTTCTTGATGCAAAAAGCGCGCGCCGTACCTGTGTTGATACGATTGTTAAAGGCAGTCGTGGGCATATTGATATAGATTTGAATTATATCATCAACGTAGCAACAGATGCAGGTATGACGGCATCCGATGCAATTAATTTCTTTGAAGCTGAAATACTGCCTCGCATGCCGTGGGAATATGTTGCAAAATACAATCTGTTCAATGTGGAGAATTTGCGTGGTAAGTTAAGAGCTAAAGACTCTGCAAGTTTAAGTAATCAGGCAGAACAGGCTATTAACCCGAGTGGTAACAAGCTGGTTTCTGATGAGCGTTACGCAGAACTGCGTGAGCGTATGCGCAAGAAGCTTGGCGGACAGATGAATATCGGCATTGACCCCGAAATTCTTGCCATTGGTACTGAAATGGCCGTCTATCATTTGGAGAAAGGCGCACGCAAGTTTACCGAGTATGCAAAGGCTATGATTGCAGATTTGGGCGATGCCATACGTCCATACCTCAAAGCGTTCTACAATGGTGCACGAAACCTGCCCGAAGTAGAGGGCAGCGAGATAGCAACCGATATGACCCCATACAACGAAGTACAACTATTTGATGTTGCAAACTTCGATAAGGCGAATATCGATGCAACCGCTACTGCAGAAACGGTAGTAAGAGAAACCGAGGTACAACAAGAAGTCGATATTGCGCAGGAACGCATAAAGAAAACGCGCACACCTCGCTCGAAGAAAGAAAAAAAATCTGTAACTTCGCAGGAACCGAGTTTATTCGGAGAACCTCAAAACGAATCAGAGAATGGAACAGACGAAAACTCCGCAGCAAATAATCGCGGAACTGAACTTGGATCAGAAGAACTTCCCGAAGCTCAGTCAGTGGGAGCCCGAACACCTGTACAGGACACTGCAGGGGATCGCCAAAGCAAGCGGATGCGACTTGGAGACAGCAGCCGTGAATCTCGAAGTGGATCTCAGTATGATGTAAACAAGAATTACTCTAATGAGGAGATAAGCGAAATTGTATCATCGATTACTGACATTGTTGATGGGAAGGTAGTCATAACCGGAGCAGTAACCGATGATATAAAGGCTGTTTGTCGCCAATACAAGAGCGGTGGAATAGCCAAGAAGGGACGGGGCATCCTTGATGAGTATTACACAGACGGCAAGATTGTCGATGCTGTGAGCATGCTTATTGCCCCTTACTTTGAGAATACATCTGCAATCCGGGTATTAGAACCGAGTGTTGGTGTCGGTAATTTTATCGAGGCCACAAGAAGCATGCGTACATCTGACGTTGTGGCTTTTGAGATCAATGACACAACCGCACGTATCGCAAAGGTTCTTTATCCGAATGTGGATGTAAATCTTCGCTCCTTCGAGACTGAATTTATCGATGATAGCGGCAATAAAAAACCTCTTCCGAAGAAATTCAATCTTGTGATTGGAAATCCTCCCTATGGTTCACATCGAGGACTGTACAAGGGACTGGGCGAGGAGAGTAAAATCGCCCGTTATGAGGACTATTTCGTAAAACGATCGCTTGACGTACTCGAAGATGGAGGAGTGTTAGCTATGGTACTCCCCAGCTCGTGGATAGACCGCCACACAAAATATGGTGGCTATACCATTGAGGCGGCGTACAGATTACCGAGCGGAGCTTTTGAAGCAACGCAGGTAGGAACTGATATCGTGGTGCTTAAAAAGGACAGCTCGGTGCCGACATCTGAACACACTTCTTATTTTGAGCAACACCCCGATAGAATCCTTGGAGAGGTTAAGCAACGCAAGGGACGTTATGGCAGACTCGAAGAGTATGTGGAAGGCAATATTGATGCTGCCCTTGAAGCGATAGAGCGCGACCACGCCAAGCAGTTAGCCGCACGATTGGACGTTGATGAGACCAGCGACAACTTAAACGATATTCAAACGGCCATCGAAGAGACGGGTAGCGTTGATAATGCTGAGTCCATTGTGAAAAATGCGCAAGAAGAAGCCATAACCACAAAGGACGAGCAAACGCCAATCGAGGAGGCGGCGGCGCAAAGTAAGTATAAGGTTAATCTGAATAGGTCTGCCGAGACCGCTCCGACCTCGGCTCAATTCACTCACGAATTTAGCGAGGGGGAGATTGAAGCGTTCGAGGATACAAACTATGACGGAACCATCAACGATCCCACAACTCATGCCAAATACGCAAATTTTGTAGGGGAGCGATACGTTCACGACTTCTATTATGCAGAGGGCGATATTTACGCTAAACTCGCGCAGTTAGAGGACGACCGAGACAAAATCATTCGTCGATACGGAGTAGAGCAATACGAAAAGCAAAAGCGACTCCTTGAAAGTGTCCTGCCCAAGCGTAAGGGGCTGGATGAGATTACTATTTCCCCTAATACCGCGTTTGTAAAGAACCTGACCATTACCACCGAGTCTGGGAGAGAGTCCCTTAAAAATTTGTTTGAGGCGTTTTGCCGCAAACTACCCTATCGCGCATTTGGCGATAGCACGCAGTGGGAGGTCATCGGCTACATCAATAACGAGCAGGTGTATGGTCAAGACAAACAGCGCAACCAGCTTATTAGAGAGCGACGAAAGAGAGCAGCTAATGAGCTGTTCGTAAAATTCCTTAACGAGGAACTTTCGGACGACGGCAAGAGACAAGTTGTGGCGGCATTCAATAGAGAATACAACTCTGTTTATCGACCTGACTACTCGAAAGTGCCGATGTTCTTTACCATCAACAAAGACTTTAAGGGCAAACCCTTGAAGCTGACAAGCGTGCAGTTGGCAGGTATTGGGCGCATGACGGTAAAGGGCGTTGGTGTTTTGGCTCATGAGGTAGGATTCGGCAAAACATTGTCTGGTATTCTTGCTATGCACGAGGCTATGACAAGAGGGTTTGCGACAAAACCTCTGATTGTTGTTCCCAATGACAATATCCTGAAGCAATGGGTTGAAACGATGAAAGAGGTTCTGCCCGAAGCTACCGTCAACGTACTGGGCAATCTTGGCGCGAACTATGATTTGACTGGCTTCAAGGTAAACGATGGTGAGTTTACCATTGTGACCTATGAGGGATTAAAAGCTATGTCTTTCAGCGATGACACCTACAATCGTTTGGCGGAAAAGTTCTCGTACATTACGGAGGATTTGAATAAGCACCAAAGCGAGCGTGATTATCAAAAGGAGATAGAAAAGAAAAACGAGCTGAAGGGAAAGATGAAGCGAGGAGTAAAACCCTCGTATGGATTTGAGGACTTCGGCTTCGATTGGCTCACGGTTGACGAAGTGCATAATGCTAACCACATCGTAAGTAAGGTTCGCCTTGATAAGTCGATCGCATCCGATTTCCGAAGCCAAAGCCAGCGAACCTCGGATTTGGGTCTTAAGACATGGCTTGCAGCGCAGTATATTCAAGAAGAGAATAACGGCCGCAATGTCTTGTTGTTGAGTGCTACCCCATTCACGAACAAACCTCTTGAGTATTACTCGATATTGTCTTTGGTGGCTAACGACATGCTCCGTCGCAAAGGATTCTTCAATGTGGATCAGTTCTTTGCTACGTTCATGGAAGCCGACAATGAATTGGAGATTGCAGCTAACGGACGACCTGTTCAAAAGACCAATGTTCGCAGATTCAGAAACAATGGCCTTTTCCAGCAGCTTCTCAGTGAGTTTATCG
This sequence comes from Eubacteriales bacterium, assembly GCA_045587385.1. GTDB lineage: Bacteria > Bacillota > Clostridia > Oscillospirales > CAG-272 > SVQP01. The sequence continues at coordinate 44,757 of JAZNCE010000008.1, read as the reverse complement.
ATATCAAGGGAGAGGAAGACAACCCCGACCTTGTACGCCCGACAAGACAGAACAAAGAGTATAAGATCGCCCAAAACGAACTCACGGCTGAGGCTATGGCCGAAGTGCAGGATTTGTTGAGTGACAACGAAAAAGTTTTGCAGGGAATCGGGCATGCGAGAGCTGCGGCATTCTCGCCTTATGCCACATCTTTGATTGGCAGACGACCGAAGAACCACAAGGAGTTTGTGAAGAATTCGCCCAAGATTGATGCGACAATCAAGTTGATTGAGCAGAACAAGAAAGACCGACCCGATGCCGGACAAATCATCTATTCGGAGGTTGGCGTTGAGTTCTTCCCGATGATTCGTGATTATCTCGTTCATGAGAGCGGATTTAAGTCCAACGAGGTGCGCATCATCACGGGAGCCACGTCGAATAACGAGCGAGTAAATATCCAAACTGCATTCAATAAGGGAGAGGTTAAGGTTGTTATTGGTAGTCCGGCCATCAAGGAAGGATTGAATCTTCAGGAGAATACTACCGATATGTACATCCTTTCGCTGCCTTGGAACTTTACGCAGTTACGACAGATTGAGGGTCGTGGTTGGCGACAAGGCAACAAGTGGGAGAATATCCGTATTAACTACATGCTGACAAATGACAGCGTGGATGTGTTCATGTTGCAGCGTCTGCAACTTAAGCAAGGTCTTTACAATGAGGCCATGAAGAGCGGTGCAGAAAGCTTGGATGTGAGCGATATTGACACTGCAGAGCTGAAAACGCAGCTTATTACCGATCCTGCAGTACGCGCCGAGATAGTCACCGTGCAGGAGCGAGAAAAGTTGCAACAGGAGAAAACGCAGATTGAGGCAGACTTATCGTTTGTAACGCGCAAGTTCGAAGGTTACAACAAGCTGGTCGATGCGCTTAATAGCAGAAATCGGGAGCTTGAGTTATTCAGAGGATATGCAAAGAACGAAACAGATGGATATTGGAAACAACGAGTTGAAGAACAAGAAAAAAGAGTTCGTAATGTAGAAAACGATATCGAGCGAGAGAAAGAGAATCTTCGCAAGAAGGGAGTTAATATTGACGATATCGACCGCCAAGTTAGACAGTCTCAGGCTGCTATTGAAGCAATTCAAAAGCGAATCGAGGGGCTTGATGACTTCCAGCAGGAGCTCACGGAGAAATACATCCGAGAAGACAGGGCGAAAGCTGCCGAACAATGGAACAACCTTTCGGCCTATATCAAGGAGCGAAAGAAGGAGAATCAAAGTGGGTTCTACAAGATTCGTCCGAAGGATGAGGACGTAAGATTCCGTGTAGCGGACACCTCGTTTGTACACGCCTACGATGATGCTTTCGCGGAATTGGAGAGTGAATACCAAGCACTCAACAAGAATAATGAAGTGGAAGTAAACGAATGGCGCAAAAAGAAGCGAAACACAATCCAAAGTTATTTGGAGCATATGACTGACAATCTTGGATTCCCTTGCGAAGTTTATGTGTTCAACCCCTATGATGAGACTACACTACGCGAAGCTCATAAGAAATACATAGATGCAAGAGATCAATATGCTATAAAGTATAACGATGGCATCCACGTTCTTAATAGATTTGAGACAAGCTACGAGGCTTTTGTTAAAGACTTGAATGATGGGTCGGCAGGGGGATACTACCCTAAATCCAATATTGCATTCTTCAATATTTCGCCTAAAGAACATGTAGATAATACAAACCATCAGAATGGATGGCGCGTGATATTAACTCACGAAAACACTCATCGTGTTATCGAGAAGTTGGGTATTAAGAAGTGGAGCCTGCAAAACTTATGGGCAGTAGCAAGAGTCCACTTCCCAAAGACATATAGCCGCATAAATGAAGATTACAAAAATGAGACTCCAGCCACAAAGGGCGAGGAATTCCTTGCCTATTTGATTGAGACGAGAGCATACCCGAAGTATTCGGAAGAGTTTTTTAACTTTTTACTTGGGAACAATTCAATCTCCGAAGTGATGGATACTTACAAAAATTCCGTACCTTTGGTGAGAGAGTACATTGAGAAAGTATTAAATGAATTTAACAATGGAGAAGCAGAAACGACAAGAGAGCAACGAGGAACTGACGATTCAAGAAGAGGTCAAGAGAAGCGAACACAAGTACGACAGAGGAGCGGATCTGTACGCCAGAGCGATGGAGTTGATGGAGGACGAGGAAATTCTCGAAGAGATTTAACCTCTCTCCGTGAGTCGGCAAACGAGCTTGCTTCACAACTCAACACGCCTATCCGCATTGTCGAGGATGTAAACACTATCACAGACAACAACGCCAAGCTGCAGGAGCGCAAGCGCAATGCAAAGGGCTGGTTTGACCGCAAGGCCAATGAGGTAGTCGTAGCACTCCCGAACGCCACAAGCGTAGAGGATGTGCGCGAGACAATCTTCCATGAGGTTGTTGGCCATAAGGGTATGCGTGAACTCGTAGGCAAGGAGCGTTTCAATGCGTTCCTCGACAAGGTGTATGCCAATGCAAACGAGGAGGTGCGCCGTAGAATCGCGCAACGAGCCGCCAAGCTCGGTTGGGATTTCCACGAGGCTACGGAGGAGTATATCGCAGAGCTGGCCGAGCAAGGTTTCGAGGAGCGCGAGAATCGCAATTTCTTCGAGGTTGTGCGCGATCTCTTCCTTGACATGTTACGCAGAGCCAAGATTGCTTTGGGTTACAACATCAGCGACAACGACTTGCGCTATATGCTGTGGCGCACCTATCAGATGCAACGCAGTAAGGGTGCTATGGCCGTAGCCGAGGATGTTGTGATGCAACAGAAGTTGGGGGTAGGTAACTTCGCCCCCAACGACACCCAATTCCGCGTGTCGGAGGGTGGTAGCCTCTCCAAGCGCGTCAGCGAACTCATGTACGAATACGACAATGCGGAGGGAATCTTCACCATTGAGGATGTTGCTGACCGTATTGAGGAGTTAGTCAACGAGTATGATGGCAACGAAAGCACAACCACGCTTGAGAACATCTTGAACGACTATCGAGATGCTCAAAGTGAGGCGAATCGCTATGGCCATCGATGGGACGTAGGCGGCGAAGAAACATTTGAGGATGCTCTCCGACTCTATGCTACCAACGATAAATCCAGTGAAGAGAACATCCGTTTCCGAGCCAAGCCTATTGAGGTGTCGAGCGAGGGTATTGCTACGGGTGTCCGTGCCGAATACGAGAAACTGACCAAGACAACTTCCTACCAATCGCGTGAGGCTTTGCAGGATGCTATGCTCTCGCTCCGCAGATACCAAGAGATGGCAACCAAAGCACATGGCAAAACAGAGGATGACATCAAGGATTGGGAGAATGCGTACATGGCCGAGAACCAGCTATCCTCGCGCAATGATGCCGAGATTCGCGCTTTCGATCGCACGCAACGCAAGGAGCTGGAGGGTGCAGTTAGTACCTTAATGAAGAAGGGCTTCACCTATGAGGAGATTAACGATTACATGATGCTGAAGCATGGCATCGAGCGCAACCGCGAGATGTCCGTTCGTGCCGCAATCTCGGATAGAGAGGGTAAGATAGATACCGAGAAGCTCTCCAAATGGAAGGAGGCAAAACAACGTGTCAGCAACGACTCGTCGCTCGACTCGTGGGAGAAAGAGCAACGCGCATTGGATAAGATAGCGGAGGAGGAGTTTAAGGCTGACCTCATTGAGCGAGACTATAGCGGTCTCACCGCCATGCACCCCGATGCAAAGGGTAAAGTCGAGGATGCCGTGGAGATGTCCTACGACGAGGTGAACGCATTCGAGCAGAAGGGTGAGCTTGTGAACACGAACGCCTTGTGGAAAGCCGTCCGCGCATCAACCATGTACGCCATGAATAAGATGCGCAGATCGAGCCTCATCAGCAAGGAGACGATGGATGATATCGTAGATATGTACTCCTATTATGTTCCTCTGCGAGGTTTCGATGAGACCACATCGGACGAGGTTTACGGCTACATGAACAACGAGCCGAAGGCTTTCAATGCACCGATTCGCAAAGCAAAGGGTCGTACCTCAAAGGCTGATGCGGTTCTCCCGAATATCGTCTCGGCTGCACATAGTGCCATCATGCAGGGTAACCGCAATGTCTTTAAGTTGCGCTTCCTTAACTTCGTGGAGCACTACCCCACCGACCTTGTTACAAAGGAGAAGATGTGGGTAGAGTACGACAAGTCGAAAGACGAGTGGATCGCCAAATTCCCCGACCTGAAAGAGACCGACTCTGCCGAGGAAGTAGCACGCAAGCGTGAGGAGTTCGAGGCCAAGATGAAGAAGCTCTCGGAGGAGCATCCCGAATTGGTGAAGGAGGTTAAGCAATCCATTAAGGTTCCCTACCGCGTACTTCCGCAGTTCCTGCAGCAACACCAAATCATCGTGAAGCGCAATGGCGTAGATGTTGTGCTCACCGTGAATGGCAGTCCCCGATTGGCTATGGCAATCAACGGCATTGCAGGTAAGCAGGCTATTGGTGATAAGATTATAGGAGGTGCGGTTGGCCGAGGAGCAGAGAAAACTACTCGCTACCTTTCGGGTATCTATACGCAGTATAACCCCGATTTCATGATCTCGAACTTCTTCCGCGATGCCATCTATACCAACACGATGGTATGGCTTAAGGAAAGCCCTCAATACGCCTTGAAGTTCCATCAGAACATGGCGATTTGCAATCCTGCGACTATGGTGCGCCTCTTCTCCAAATTGGAGAACGGCACGCTTGATATGTCAAATGAGCTTGAGCGCGAATTTAACGACTTCATCATGAACGGTGGCGAGACGGGCTACGCTAAACTCGCAAGCATCGAGGAGCTCAAGAAGGATATTGAGCGTACGCTCGATCCGAGTGCGCTGGATAAAACCCTTGAATTGGCAAAGAAACTCTCCGCAGTAAATAGAGCCGTAGAGAATGTAGCACGCTTTGCCGCATATCGCACCTCCCGTCAGTCGGGTCGTAGCATCTCGCGCTCGGTGAACGATGCGAAGGAGATTTCGGTGAACTTCAATCGCAAGGGAGCAGGGGACTTCTTCTATGGTGCTAAAGACCAAACCACTTTGGGAAAGGCCGTGGCTGCAGGTGCAGGCATCGCTCGACCCTTCTATGCGTTCTTCAATGCAAGTATGCAGGGATTGGCGAATGTAGCCAAGATTGCCAAGCGCAAGCCCGTTGCTACAGGTACATTAGGCGCAGGATTGTTTATCCTCGGAGCGTTACTCGCAAGCATGGTCGGTGACGATGAGGAGGAGTACTACAACCTTCCCGAACATGTTCGTCGCCAAAACATCACGTTTAAGTTAGCCGATGGCACATGGGCTTCGATTCCTCTGCCTATCGAGTATCGAGCAATTTACGGCTTGGGTGAGATGATTGTGAGCGTTGTGCGTGGCAAGGAGGACTTCTCGGATCACGGCCTCGCTTACAAGGTTGCCGAGCAACTCGCGCAGGTGCTCCCGATTAATGTCCTTGAAGGCAAGGGCGGTTTAGGTACTCTCGCGCCTACGCTTGCAGCTCCCGTTGTTGAAGTACTCGCAAATGAGGATTGGGCAGGTATCCCGATTTACCGCGAGGATAACCCCTTCACGGATCAGCACACGATTCCCGAATATCAGCGAGTGTACAGCAATACGGGCAAGGGATATGTGGCCATGTCGAAGTTCTTCAACGACATCACAGGTGGTGATGAGGTTAAACGAGGCTTCGTACAAATCAATCCTGCCGTCGTAGAACATCTTATAGATGGCTACCTCGGAGGCCCAGCACAATTCTTGAATAAGGTGGCTTCTTCTGCGGAGATGGTCGCAGGGGCGAAGGAGTTCGATTGGCGTTCCGTGCCGTTTGCAAACCGCCTTGTTAAGACGAGCAACCCCAACACGCGCAATAAGGCCATAAACAACCTCTATTTTAACAACGTAGAGGAGGCGGAGGACTTGGCATCGGTAGAGAAGGGATACTCCAAGATCGTCAACAACGAGGAAGAAACGCCCGAAAAGCGTGCCGAGTATGCCGAAAAGCTCGACAAGCTCCATGAGTCGGAAGAGTGGAAGAAGGCAGAGCAATTCCTTAAACTGCGTAAGGAAGTAGACAACATGCGCAAGGTCGAGGGAGTACCCGAGGAATACATCTCCAATCTCAAGGCGGAGGCGAACGAGATATACAAGTAGCTCCGTTAATAGATAAAATGTTGTGAAGGATTGTGGTAGTTACCTTTGAGCAGGTAATTACCACAACCTTTTTTTATGGCTAAAGAAGAAAGACTTATACCGTTAAGCAAGGTTAAGCCGAAGTTGGAGATGGACTCCATAGCAGAGGTGAAGAAGCTGGGCGATCGTCGGGCTTTTGACGTCCTCATGGAGGCTCAACATTGTTGGAACAACATGCGCCGATTCCGTGCTGACCGCGAGCGTAACAAGAGATATACCTACGGAGACCAATGGAAGGATTACATCCTTGTCGATGGTGAGTATATGATGGAGGAGGATTACATCCGTTCGCAGGGCAACATCCCCCTCAAGAATAACCTCATCCGTAGAATCATGCGTAACGTGCAAGGCGTGTATCGTGCTCAATCGAAAGAGCCTACGTGCTCCGCGCGCGACCGTGACGAGAAGAAGCTCGGTGAGACTATGAGCGAGGTGCTGAAGTATAACATGCAGCTTAATCGTAGATCCGAGTTGGATGCTCGTTGCTTCGAGGAATACCTCATTAGTGGCTTCATCGCAGTACGAAAATGGTACGGATGGAGAAACGATAAACTCGACTGTTGGACAGACTACGTAAATCCGAACAACATGTTTATCGATAGTAATATGCGCGATTTCCGTGGATGGGATTGTAGCATCGTCGGAGAAGTACACGACGTCAGCTTCGAGGCTTTATGCGGCCAATTTGCCGAATCGCCCTCGGACTACGAGAAACTATCCAAGATCTACACGCTCGCACGGAGTCGTCGCAATATTACAGATGCATGTGAGCGGTTCGGATATTCTCGACTCAAGAATTTTGACTTCCTCTTCACGGACGACCCCACCCGTTGCCGTGTTGTCGAGGTATGGCGCAAGGAGAGCAAACCGCGCTATCGTTGCCACGACTACAATAATGGCGACGTGTACAAAATCGAGGTAGAGGATTATGCTACGATGGTCGAGCAAAGAAATGCCGATCGCATTAAGCTGGGAACGGCTATGGGCATGAAAAAGGAGGATATTCCTCTGGTTCACGCGCAATGGTTCATTGATGACTATTGGTACTTCTACTATCTTTCTCCGTTCGGTGACATCCTCAAGGAGGGCGAAACACCCTATGAGCATAAGAGTCACCCCTACGTCTTCAAGGCGTATCCGTATATTGACGGCGAAATACACTCGTTTGTGGCCGATGTGATCGACCAACAACGCTATGTGAACCGCTTGATCTCAATGTATGATTGGATCATGCGCGCAAGTGCAAAGGGTCTCTTGCTCTTCCCTGAAGATTGCAAGCCCGACGACATGAGCATGGAGGAGATTGCCGATCAATGGAGTCGCTTCGATGGCTTTATCATGTACAAGGCGAAGGCCGGAGTTCCTGCCCCGCAGCAGATAGCCAACAACTCCACGAATATCGGCATTCACGAGCTTCTCAACCTTCAGCTCAAGTTCTTTGAGGATATTTCAGGTGTGAATGGTGCTCTACAAGGCAAACCCGGATACTCCGGTATCAGCGCGAGCCTCTATGCACAGCAGACTCAAAACTCGGCCAACTCGCTCTTGGACATCCTTGAGAGTTTCAGCATGTTCATCGTAGATGGGGCTTATAAGGATATTAAGAACATCCAGCAATTCTACGACAGCAAGCGCGTGTTCAACATCAAGGGTAATGGTGCGCAAGTTGAATACGACCCGAAAAAGATTCGAGACGTAGAGTTTGACTTGAGCATCGTGGAAAGCACTTCGACGCCTACCTATCGTCAGATTGCTAACGAGTTCCTCTTGGAAATTTGGCGAGCAGGGCAGATTTCGATTCAGCAGCTTCTCCAAGTCGGAGACTTCCCCTTCGCGGATGAGCTTCTACAGAGTTTGCAGAGTCAGCAGGAGCAACTTGAGAAGGGGCAAACTCCCGATGGGCTTTCACCCGGACTCATGCAACAAGTTCAGCAAGGCGCGAATATGGACGCCGTCAACCAAGCACGCAACATGATTATGGGTGCTTAACGAGAAGAGAGAGGCTCAAGCCTCTCTCTTCTCGTTTTGTGCATCAATCCATCGCACGTAGTCTCGGAACTTCTCCTTGAGGAACTCTGTAGGGACGCCTCCCATTTCGCGCGCATCTGGAGTGTGGTATACGCTGTGCTCTCGAAGGTGTTGCACGGTAGCACTACGATTGATGTAGTTCTTCCTGCGCAGTCCACGGAAGTTCTTACGATCTACGACCAAGAGTACATCCGAGGATGCAGGGATAACGTAGTAGCGTTGTCGGTTCATGAGGTGAGCCTCATCTGCTTTGCGCACGGCCTCGCGGAAGCGAAGGAATGCCTTTAGCTTTTTGAAAATGTTCATTATTTATAGGGTTTTAGAAAGTTGCTTCTGATATATTTCGTTGACCAAATCGCAGGTTGTACTTTTGATTGCGAGTTCGCTCCTTGGGCAGATCCATCTCGTAGAAACATATGTGCAAACCAATAGCTCTTGTCATTAGGAGGTCGTCGTGTTTGCCCGATATAGCTCCAAATGCACTGCCGACCTTCTCGTAGGTGAGATACTCATCCAAACATCGCTCATCGCGCTCCACATATAGAGACTCACGGATCATCTTCACAAGCGTCGAGATGATCATCGGCTTGGTGGACACATTGGTGTGGAATCCATACTTGCGAGGGGCTTTATTAATGATGTCCTCCTCGCTCTGTTTGCGCGCATAGAGGTTGTCGTACACGTCCTTCACTTGATTGAGCAAGTAGGATGATTGGTCTCCATCCACATTCCTCTCCTTATCCTTTGTCTCTGCTGTGTTACTCTCGATGACCAACAATGCATCATCGTAGAATGTGGCAATTTGCACGGCTTTCCATGCCAGCAAGTCCATATCGATATGACCATACCATTGAGCCACCACCGTTGGTTTGCCTCCCTCCATCATGAATAGACGGTCTAACACAACAATCACAGACCAATCCGCACCCTTGCTTCGGCCTCCAATGTCCACTACTACGAGATAGCGATTCAAAATCTTCACCATAGTATCTATCTCCGGCATAGACCACACCCAAAGTTGGCCTTGATGGTCATCCGAGAATCGAAGGTTTTTAATGGCAGATGCGCCATCATCTCCGTCGCCGTAGACGTCTCCAATAAACTTCGGGGGCTTACATGAGGAACGGAGTAGCTCGACTTTGTACTTATCGAATACGCGCGCACCGGAGTGTACAAATGCTTCCACATCATCCGATGGATACTCCGAGGCCATTTGCCCGTGGTCGTTATATTTGGATCGCTCTTGTATATACCAATTAATACCCTCAAGGGATGCGCCTCGCTCCCAGAGCCACCATAGATACTTGCCACTCTCCTCGCGCACGGAGTTTGTATTGTCATTCTCACGGTTCATGTATAGGGTCGTTGCGAAGCTCACAACATCATCTATAGGCATCGAATATTGATCGATATCGAACCACGAGATAAACATCGCCTCAAACTGCGACTGCCCACGTTTGGCAGCATCGTACTCTCGTTGGAAGAAATTGCCCGTACCATTGGCAGTACTCTCGTAAACAATCATAGTATAGGGTTTGAGCAAGATACCCGAACATGCCGATCGCACAATATCTTCGGGACTCTTACCCTCGGTTTTCTTCCAAATGCCCACCTCTGAACAATGGACAAGGTTGTAGTCGCCACCACGACATGAATCCGGACGTTCTGCCGTGCCAAGTTTGATTTTGCAGTTTCGCTGTGGTACACGGAAGATTGAACCTGACTTACCAACACCCATCATCTTGGGTTCGTTCACATCGTATGCCTCTCCGATCTGATGAAGCATCTCCACGGGATATGCCTTAATCATACGATCAAACATGTCCTTAATCTCATCAGATGCCGTTCCTTGGTGCGCAATGATTAGTGAGTTCAGACCGACTTTGTGCATGAGTTGTAGCCATGCCATGTAGAGCTGCGAGGTGGTAGAGCCTCCCCATTGACGAGCCTTCAGAAGCACCAAACGAATCGGCTTATTTGAACGTCGCAATGCCTCAAGACGTTCTACAAACTTACGTTGCGGGCGCGTGAGTTTGAAGAGCACATCGTCGCCTCCTCCCTTGTTTTTGATGTACACGTACGTGGCTGCCCAAAAGCAGAAGTCCTCCTTGCAACGCACACGAACAAGAGACTCGACAACCTTTATCCTATCCTCATCCGTGTATTCGACCTTGAGTTTATCGGTTAAGAAGTTGCGTATAGATCCGGCCTTGATGACCTGCTTCACGAGTGGTATTTTGAGCATACTCGTAGGTAGGTATTGGGTCTTTATTGGGAAGTCCTCAATAACAATACGCGCTCTCTCCCCTACCGCACCTTCTCCCGTATAAGGGTTGAAGGTGGCATGGATCAAAGCCTGGCGCTGGTTGTTCTCGGCTATTATTTGATCTATAGCCGCGAGCATTATTTGAGAGGTTTTTTAAGTAGACCTACACCCATCCCTGCGAGATAGCAATAAAGATGGATCCAGCCGTTAACGTTAGGAAATAAAAAGCCTATACCAAGATAGAACCACATCCATGCTTGGTAGTACCATTTACGTTGAACCATAAACGAGACACGACCAAGAAGAGCATAACATACTCCCGACAAGCCTACGGTAGGCAGAAGCAGAACATCTAAGGAGAACCACTCGTATAGCGTATCACACGGGAAGAGCGACCCGATGACATATGCCGTCACGAGCGATAATAAGGATAGATCAAATAGGAACATCACCGATAGGAATACCCATACATTGAGCAACACATGTAGTATCGATGCGTGAAAGAAATGGAATGATATTCGCTGCATGAATGATGCTCCGACACTTATTCCGTGCTCCTCTATCGCTACCCCAAAGATGTAGAGTAAGATTACTCCTGCCGACAATGCAAGCGACGCAATCTTTGCATTCTTTTCGCGTACCATTTTTTCTTGATTTTGCAGATGATAACCTTCGCAGAGCCAGCCGTGAGATAAAATTTGGGGGCTTCTTGCTGCACCACAATACATGTCAGTTGGTAGATGGTTTTCTTGGGATAGAGAGCCTTTAGCTCCAAGACACGCTTGTAGATCTCAAAGAACATCTCTCGCTTGGTCGGTCGCATGCTTGCGAGGTTATCCCCGCGCATCATGTTCGATATCACGATTGATGCTCTCTCTGGGCTTACCCAGAAGCGTTTTGAGGGCATGTTGACTACACGGCTAAAAACTTTAGGCAGATGAATCTGGTCACACGAATCTATCTGCTCAATGTATGCACGCATTATGTCGTCATCCCGCTCTCGTGCATACTCGAAAACACTACCTTGATTTTTCATAACTATCAGAGTGATTGAGTAAAACACACTTCCAAAATTACAAATCACGTGAGTTAATAAATAAAAGGTTGCGAGGATTTTATGCGTGTATATTTGCCCAAAAGGAAACACAATTTTATACGCTTTTATGGAAAAGGTTGATAACAAGGATGTTAAAACGAAACGCGAGTTGGTTATGGAACGTCTCGCTGCAAAGTCCCCCGACAAGGACTATGCTGACGAAGAGGTCTTTTTCGGCCAAATCTCCGATGATTACGACGATTACGACAAACAGTTGAACGATTACAAGAACCGCGAAGGTGCTCTTGCGGACATGTTTGCTGCAGACCCGCGCTCGGCGGCATTCTTTATGGGATGGAAGAATGGCGAAGATCCGGCCATGAATCTTGTGCGTATGTTCGGCACGGAGATTAAGGATGCCATCGACGACCCCGAACGTCAAGAGGAGATTGCCAAGGCGCAAAAGGAGTACTTGGATCGCGTAACCAAAGAGAAGGAGTACGAGGAGCAGTATACCGCAAACCTCGAAGCATCGATGGCTTACCTTGATGAGTTGCAGGCCAAGACGGGCATGAGCGATGAGCAGATCGACAAGACGATGGAATTCATCATGACCATTGTGAGTGATGGCATTCTCGGCAAGTTCGCCCCCGAAACGATTGACATGGCTCGCAAGGCTCTTTCCTATGACTCGGATGTAGCGCAGGCCGCTCATGAAGGTGAGGTGAAGGGTCGCAACGAGAAGATCGAAGAGAAGCTGCGCAGGCAGAGTGTCTCGGATGGCGCAGCCACGTTGGATGGTAAGTCCGGCAAGGTTAGCAAGCCTATGGAGAAATCTATGGGTGCTCTCGACCGATTCGATGGCAACAAATCTATTTGGGAACGAGGTGGCGAGAAGAGACGAAAGTATTAATCGAACAATCTAAACTCAATTATTAACTAAACAATCAAACAATGAAAAAGTTTTTCTTTATGACTGTGGGCTTCCTGCTCACGTGCCTGTCGGTAGTGCTTGGCGCATCGTCGGGCGTTATTATGGCTGTCGCAGGCGACCTGCCCAACGCAGGCGTGACTGATGGCGGCGAAGGCGCAGGTATTGAGGGTATCTCGTCGGTATCGAAGGGTCAGCAGCTCAGTGATCCTGAATTCTACTCGAAGGACATCGACGAGAAGATCACGAAGATTCGCCCGATGGCGACTCCGGTTGACCAGATCAGCCGTTATGCTAAAGCACAGAAGAGCGATAGCTTCGAGGTTAAGTACTACAGCGTAGGTACACGCCCCGTGAAGACGACTACGGTTGGTGAGTTCGGCGCGATGTCGAGTCCGACGCAAAAGCTGGCTGTAGAGGGTCTTAACATGTTTACGCTGGATGACACGATTCGCGTAGTTGGCGTGAAGGGTGTGTACAACGAGAAAGGTCAGAAGTACATCGATCTTGGTTTGAGTGAGGATCAGATTCCCGACCTCGTGCTTTGCGTATGTGGCCGCAGCGAGGATGGTTACCCGCTCGTGTACGCTGTGAATGGTAATCTGGATGCAGATGGTGCTCCGATCTATGCTCCGACTATCGCTGCTGGTACGACCATTGTTCGCATGGGTAAGGCTTGCGGTGAGCTGGATGTTCAGACGGGTCGCTTCAACAACATCCCCTCGGCAGAGATTCAGTATTGCCAGAACTTCATGATTCAGGTAGAGCAGTCGACGTTCGACAAGATTGCTGCCAAGGAGGTTGATTGGAACTTCAGCGACCTTGAGGAGGACGGCATCTACGACATGCGACTTGCGATGGAGAACACCTACCTCTTTGGTGCAAAGGGTAAGGTTTACCACGCTACCAAGAATGGTGCTGCAACGTGGTTCACGGGCGGTATCTGGTACATGGCTGGCAAGGACATCGAAGTTGGCGAGTGGGATGCTGATAAGAAGTGTGCCGTTATCTCGGATGACAACCTTGTAGACATCACGAAGGATCTGTTCGTAGGTACGGGTATCGGTAACAAGCGTAAGATCCTGCTCTGCGGCTCGGAGATGCTGACGGCATTCTCGAAGATCAAGAGCGACAAGTTCCGCTTGAAGGATACCGTAGAGGTATGGAATCTGAAGTTCAAGTCGTGGGACACCGACTTCGGTGAGGTGCTGACCATCCACCATGAGTTGTTCGACGAGAACGGCATGTCGGATTGCGGTTTCGCCCTTGATCCGGAGTATCTCTCGAAGAAGACGCACGTTTCGTGGAGTCGCAATGTCCTCGATCTGAAGAAGGCAGGTATCCGCAACACGGACGCCGTAGTTATTCAGGAGGTATCGTGCCTCTACCTGCGCTACAAGAACGCTCACGCTCGTATGCGTCTGGTGAAGGCTGCCTAAAGCAACTGATTGTTAATCTAAAACGAGTTTTCACCTCGTCTGGGGGGCGGGCTAACGCCTGTCCCCCTTTTTTATAAAAATACTTTCACTATGGCCACCAAAAAATATATCGCGCACTCGCAAGTAAACCTCTCGGTATTGATGCCTAACGGGAAGAGCACGCGCGTTTCGTTTATTCCCCTCACAGGTAAGGGTAGTTATTTCTACACCAACGACACCGAACTGCAAGAGGCATTGGAGAAGCACCACCGTTACGGCTCGCTGTTCTCGATCGATAAGAGATTCTCGGATGCTCCCAAGAAGGAGACGTCTATGGATGTAAAAATCGAGAAGCCCGTTACAGAGGTTATGGTTTCGTGCTTGGATGACGCCAAGGATTACTTGAGCGAGAAGTTCGGCGAAAGCCGTACCAAGATGCGTACCTCGAAAGCTATCGAGGAACTCGCAGCGACACACAACATCGTATTCGTAGGACTTTAAGAAGCTCTGATATGTTATACGATGTCGCAGGATTAGTTAAAGAAGTCCGCATCGCAATCGACCAAAACAACAATAGCGCGCCCCTCTTGGATATTGAGGATGTCGATACGCTATCGTTGGATGAACTTATTGCGAGCAAGATTGCGGATGCCGCGCGAGTGGTAGAGAATCAAGCCCCAGCGTATATGCTTGAGGGAGGCGTCGACTTCGCAAGTAGCGTAGGTTGGGACGACGAGGTCGGTGTAGGTAGTGGATACATGCACCTCCCCGACGACTTCCTGCGTCTCGTATCTTTTAAGATGAGCGATTGGAGCAAGTCTGTATCTACGGCAATCACGGACGACAACCCTTTATATGATCGTCAGTCCAGCCGTTTCGCAGGTATTCGAGGTTGTCCGCAGAAGCCCGTTGTGGCCATTGTCACGCAGCCAATCGGTCAAGTGCTGGAGTTCTACTCGTGTAGCGGAGGAGCAAACGTATTTGTTCGCCGAGCACGCTATATCCCTATCCCGAAAATCGTAGACGGGAACATCGATATCTGCGAGAAGCTCAAGCCTGCCGTAATCTACTATACGGCGTCCTTGGTGGCGCAAATCATCGGCCATGCCGAGCTGTCCACCACATTGTTGAACATGAGTAACGAACTTCAGAAATGAGTGTAGGATCAAACTTTTTAGGCACATTTGATAGCATCGAAGCGGTATGGGCTGCATATCCGTCCGGTGGCGAGGAGGGAGACTATCTCTATATTGGGACTACGACCTACCATTGGAATAAGTACGACCTTATTTGGGATGCTGAAGATTACACGGAAACTTTGGTCGAGGAGACTCAAAAGTTCGAGGGTGAGGTTGATATTTACCGCGAACTTCATGTAGGCGGTAATGTGGTAATCAATGGCGACCTTCAAGTGAAAGGCCGTATCAAAGGCGTAGATATTTGTGACTGCGACAACACCGGCGGTGGATCTGGCGGTTCGGGTGATTCTGAAGGCGGAGATAACTCCGGTGGTTCGGGAGGCTCCGGTGGCGTGACTATCCCTATCATCGTGTCTTCCGATACAGTAACTCCCGCGTCAGATGCTAATGTATACTCTGCACTCGCGTCCAAACTCAAGTTCTTGGATAAGGTAAATGGTGGCTCGGTTACGGGCGAGGTAGACTTCGTAAAGCCCATTATCGGAGCGATCAAGTCCAAGACCTTCACGTCGGGTGTAGCTGGTAGTGGTTTCCAATTAGGCGTCAATAACGATGGGAACTCCACGCTTGAGGTGGATAATCTTATCGTGCGCAAGGATGCCATTTTTAATTCCCTTGTGATTAACCAAATATCCTTCACAAGTGGAGAAACCGTCTACTCAAATGGTGGAGCAGAACTTACATCGGTAACGAAAATCGATGATTATTACCGATGCTACTATGACACCAAGGGAGGCCAAGTGAATGCATGCATTGTTGTAAATGACCTTGTGCGTTGCCAGCGATTCGACACGGAGTACAAAGAGTCGAAGTATTATTGGCGCAAATGTGTGGGCGTAGGAGAAGGTTATTTCGACCTTGATAATACGGTGTATGATGGGTCTGATATCCCCGAAGCAGGAGATAATGCGGTACAGTTCGGGAATACGACCGAAGCTGCACGTCAATCGGCCATCATCATCAATCCCCGTAATGGAGGTTCTGTAGAAGTATACTCTGGGATTAATGGCTTCAACCTTACCGATAAGAATTTTGTCGGGTTGGGTACTGACGCCGATACACAAGAGGCGTTCCTCTATGGCCTTGGTAAGCTCTACTTCGGCGATCGAGACGGCAAGGCATACATTGCTTACGAGCAACGAGAGGGTGAGAAAGAAAAGAAGCTGTATATCAACGCAGAGATTGAGGTAGGCAGTACAGGTTTGACAAATTTTGAAGAGTGGAAAGACACAAATGTGATCGCTCCTATAGAGTATCAGTCGATAAATCGTGAATATTTGGACGCTGTAGCCCAAAACGCTACGATTGAGGACGATATGCTTCGCTATGGATATGGATATGGATATGGCGATTCGGATATTCCTTATCGGTATTATCTGCATTATACCGATTACAAAAAGTGTATCTCCAATATCCTATCCTATTTGGCCAATGGTCAATCCGTCCCTGTGAAGAACAACAAAGAGGGAGCGTGGGATTTGGAGTTCGGATACCCTATGGGATATAGCGACCTACACGACTTGCGAGAAAAGTTTTATAACTACCGTGAGGCATTATTACGATTGGTGGCTGGGGCAAAAAAAAGAGAGACCTTCTATCAGTCTGATGACCCCTCTACTTCGTGGACGACATTTGAATCTAAAAGTCAACATGTAGGTGATTTATGGTATAACACAACCACTCAAGAAACCAAACGCTGGGCCACTAAAGGTAGCAGTACATACGAATGGGTGGACGAGCAGGCTTCCAAAGATCTATTTGACAAGATTGATGGCAAACGTCAAATCTTTACATCGCAACCTACGCAAGAGGACTACTATGATATTGGTGATCTTTGGGTAAATGCAACCTATGGGAACTATGTAAACGAAATCCTTCGATGCAAAACAGCCAAGAAGTCCGGCGAGGGTTTCAGCATAAGCCATTGGACTCCAGCGAGTTCATACTCCTCGCTTATAGAAACCATCGGCGAGCAAGTCGACGGCAAGGCGGAGACATTCTGCCAATCAGCTAACCCCTCCGATTCGTGGACGACGCCTGAACTGAAGGAGCAACATACAGGCGACCTTTGGTATGACACGAATACATCTACCATAAAGTCATGGAATGGTGCAGAGTGGGTCGTATCTGAAGCAGAGATTCCTCAAGATGTATTTGACCAAATCGATGGTAAGGCTCAAATCTTTACGAAGCAGCCTACACCTCCTTATAACGTAGGTGATCTTTGGGTAAACGCTACATATGGCGACTATACCGATGAGATTCTCCGATGCACTACGACAAAGGCGGCGGGCGGTGAATTCAGCATCAACGATTGGATTCCTGCCAGCAACTATCCCGAATTGCTTAAAACCATTGGGGAACAAGTCGATGGCAAAGCAGAAACCTTCTATCAAGCTACTCCCCCGTCGAATAGTTGGGCTCTGGACACGTATTCCAAACACGTAGGTGACCTTTGGTACGACACGACTACTCAAATCATTAAGTCATGGAATGGTAATGGTTGGGTAGACCAAGTAACAAAGATTCCTCAATCGGTATTTGACAAGATTGATGGCAAGGCTCAAATCTTCACATCGCAACCTCAAAATAAAGATGCTTATTCGGTTGGCGATTTATGGGTGAATGCAACCTATGGGTCGTACGTGAACGAGATATTGTATTGCAAGACCCCTAAAGGGTACGGTGAGGGTTTCAGCATCACTCATTGGATTCCTGCAAATGGTTATTCATCGCTGATAGCGGCAATCGGGGAACAAGTCGACGGCAAGGCGGAGACCTTCTATGAGGGATCAAACCCCGCTATTGATTGGACGACAGACGCGCTGAAGAACCAACATAAGGGTGATTTATGGTACACTAATGGTCGCTCATATACATGGGATGGAAGTGATTGGGTAGAATCAAACGTACCTGAATCGGTCTATGACCAAATCGATGGCAAGGCTCAAATCTTTGTGGAAAAGCCTTCAGCATATCACAAGAATGATATGTGGGTGCTGGAGCAAGACTTCAAAAGCGAGGCTAATGACATAGAATTCGTTCGAGGACGTGTGGTCTTTGCCATTTCCAATATGGTAGATTATTTCAAGTGGAGTGATTGGGCTTTGAAACTCACTTACACGGACGATACGACTGCTGAAGAAGCAAAGGAACTCGCCGAGCAATACTTCAAACAAGCAAAGGAGTATGCCGAAGGATTAACACAAGGATTACAAAATCAACTCGATGGAAAAGTAGAGTCATTCTTTGAGGCTTACGATCCTGCTTTGACAAACGAGCCGGCATCGTTGTGGACTACAGACGAATTGAAAGAAGCCCACCTGAATGATACATTCACCAACACGAAAACAGGTAGATCGTGGAGATGGTTGTTTGAGAGTGACGAATATAAGTGGGTGGAGATCGAGGACACGCAAGCTACTGAAGCTCTTGCTTTAGCCTCTAAAGCTCTTGCTGCGGCGGATAAAAAGATCACGGTATATGTCGGAGAGAATCAACCAGATGTTCCGTATCGCGTAGGAGATCTATGGTCGAGAGGCGAATCGTTCCAATTGTTAGTATGCGTTAACTCCAGAGCAGAGGGGTCTTATCAAGCATCCGATTGGAAGGCTGCGGATGATTCCCATCAGTATGCCGATAAGATCAAGAATGATTTGAACACATTGATAGGCGAAGTTCGTACTCAAGTCGACGGCAAGGCGGAGACGTGGTATCAACCGAACAACCCCGCGCTTGATTGGACGACAGACGCGCTGAAGAACCAACATAAGGGTGATTTATGGTACAATACTTCAACCCAAGTAACCCAACGATGGAACGGGACATCGTGGGAAGAGGTTCAAGTATCGAAAGATGTATTTGACCAAATCGATGGTAAGGCTCAAATATTTGTAAGCGAGCCGAAAGCCCCATATCATGTCGGCGACCTTTGGATCATTGCAAGTACAGACACCAATATTCCCGATGGGTGCAAGGTAGGCGATGTTGCCACATGTACTACGCGCAACGATGATGGCTCGTTTAGTGTAAATCATTGGGTGAAGAGTATCAACTACGCAAACATCAGCGACATTGAATATCTCAAGACGGCTCTCCCGTCGACAGATACAACAATTATCGACGGAGGCTTGGTGCTCTCCTCGATCTTGGGTGTCAAGAACGGCAATAACGTGGTCGCCGCATTGATGAATGCTTCGCGTTTATTGAGCCAAGAACTTCCCTTCTTCGCTGCAGGCATCCAAGATGTAACAAACATAGCAGCTCGATCGATGTTTACGGTTGATCGTGATGGCTCGTTGCTGATTCAAGATGCCGAGAATACCGATGATCAGTCTCGACGTGCCGTCAAAATCACGTCTGGAGAGCTTCGCTACATGGTAGGCTCTGAAACAAAGATGATTCAAACCCCGGAGGAGTATAGTGCGGCAGGGGACGATAGTACGTCGTTTGGGGCATTTATGCCTTCGTCAAATATCTCCGACACCAGCGTAATCCTTCTTGATGCCACATGGAAACCGACGGCAATGCGCCCTACGGAATCAACCATCATCACGATAGCAAAGGTTCGGTTATCTCACGCTTATACTTCTTTGAAATTCCAAAAAAATTCGGGGGTTTCATTTGTGACGTATTCGCAACCATCTGGGCAAGATAGAGTAGACTATACATTCGAGCCGCGAATTGTTGTTGTACAAGGTTCTACACGTACTGAAGTAAAACTCACTTCGTCGCAAGTTTCGAGTTCATCTAATACCGTGACACTTAATTCGCTATCTACGGGTTATTCGGAGTATCCAAAAAATAGCGAAGTCATATTTGAGATAGTCGTGACAGCAACCCCGACAAGCGGCTATCAGGAAGGGACGGAAAACCTTTTGGGGGGTATCTCTATATCGTTCGGGGCGGGAGCCAAGATGGTTTTCTCTGGGGCAGAGGCTGACACCGAATTGGACAATGTCTTGTTTGGCAACGGATTCTTCTTCGGAAAAACCAATGCGCAATACGCAGGTCTTCTGATTGATAGTACGAATGGCGTTCATTTCGAGGTGAGAAATGGGGGTAGTGGGCTTCGCGTAAGCCCCGACGGGTTGCAGAAATGGGACGGAAATGGATGGACTGACTTATAACATTAGACTATGGAAAATATAATTTGGGGAAGCGAGGAGGTTATGAATATCCATCTCGACCCATACGGAGATTTACATGCGGATGAGTATGACTTCTATGTGGAGTTCTTCACGGATAGTGTATGTTGCGCTCTGAAGATTCCCAAATCCAAGATGACCAAGATTGACCGCGACAACTATGAGGCGGTAGTGGATACCTCGAAAGTAGGTAGAGGCATTCTGAAAGCGGTAGCAACATGCTACATACCGGATGACAGGTGCGAGAACATGTTGCGAACCACAAAAGTTGACTTAACGGAGAAGAGTATTAAGATCAGAATCTATTAATCGATGAAGTGCATAGATGGGTATATCTCGCTTGTAACCCACAAGGGGAGCGGAACGCTTGGGGTTGTCCCTACCATATCGGGGTCGGTTCAAAAAACAACAACCGATATGGAGGGAAGCCTCGAACGAAGAAGGCTTAGCGGTTCTATCTCGATCGTCTGCTCATTACCGCGCTTCGTGGTCGTGAAGCCCGAAATCATTTGGCTGACCGAGGCTAACTCATTCCGCATGGATGTGGATGTGATCTCGAACACCGATTGGACTATTGAATAAAACACTTAAAACGAAAATAAAATGGCAAAAGCAGATTGGGTTAAAACAACCCCCCCTTCGGGTAGTGGAAATGCTACCGTGAACGTATCTTCGGTGGCCGAGCATACGGGTCGTACCGCTCGAACCACAATCCTTACGTGGAAGGCCGCCAATGTTGCGGACGTACAACGCACCGTAAACCAAGCGGGTAAGCCAGAATACGTGGACATCGACGATGCGGCATCGGCAGACAAGGCTGGAAAGGTCGTGACTATTTCGGGTATCTCAAACTCGAAGAAACTGATTTTCTCGCTCGGTACGGGTGATTTGGAGATTACGCTCCCGACGACCTACACGGCTAACTCGCTCTCAACGAACAATGGCGCAGCTATCGCTGGTGATCCAGGCTCCTTGGCCGAATACCCCTTCTCGATTGTGATCAACGTACCCGCGAATGAGGATGTGACCGCCAAATCGCGCCAAATCATCGTGACCGACGAGGGTGGTCATCAGGACGTATGTACGTTGACTTCGGCTGCTGGTGATGCTTACGTAACCGTTGCAGAGGGTGTTATCGAGCTGGATTATCTCGGCACTCCCGTAGCCGTTGCTGTAGAGTCGAATACGAGCTGGACGATTGAGTAATGGCTGAATTAGTAAAACCTTGGAATGTCGGCGAAGGGTCGCTCACGGTTGCCTATGATGGCGATCGTGACGGCTCTGCCGTATTCTCGTCCATCGAGAATGAGGGCATCGACCGCGAGGTAGGCGTGTCGTTCGTCGATCGTGACCGCAATGTGGTGGTCGATCGCAAGGTCAGCCAAGTAGGTTTACGTGAGGTGTTAAACGCGAGCGATGGCGTACTGATGACGTCCGACAACCAAACGCTTAATGTGTTAAAAGAGAATTATGCCTAACTTAAAGCAAACTGGCGAACAAGTACAAGAGTTGCTTGACGCCATTCCTGATAAGCAGGATGTGATCTCCGACCTCGCCACAATTCGTAGCGGTGCGTCCAAGGGAGCTACTGCTGTGCAGCCATCCTCGTTGGCAAAGGTGGCCACGAGCGGTTCGTATAGTGACCTTTCAAACAAGCCCACCATACCTGCTGCCGTGACGGAATCCACCGTGAGCGGTTGGGGGTTCACAAAGAACACGGGAACATATAGCAAGCCGTCGAGTGGAATCCCGAAGAGCGACCTTGCGAGTGCTGTGCAGACCTCGCTCGGTAAGGCTGACACCGCATTGCAGACCCACCAAGACATCAGCGGCAAGCAGGATGTGATCTCCGACCTCGCCACAATTCGTAGCGGTGCGTCCAAGGGAGCTACTGCTGTGCAGCCAGCGGACATTGCTAACTTTGCCAATAAAGCAACTTACGCATCAAAATCAGGTACGACATCGGCAACCATTCAACCGAATACCTTTACGGATTTCGGATCGGTGACACGGTTAACTATCACGCTCGGAACGGTTGCTTCAAATGCTTCTTTGGAAGAACGTATGTTTGGATTTCAGTTCACGTCGGGCTCAACGGCTACAACCCTCACGTTGCCATCTTCAGTAAAATTCCCCGAAGACCCAACCATAGAGAAATATCACACGTATCAAGTGACGATTCTGAATAACCTCGCCCTTATCGTGGGGTGGCCAAATTAAAAAATAGTTTTATGGGTGCATTAATGAGTTTGCGACGCACGCAAATGTTGCGGAGGGATCGAGCAAATAGGGAGATTTTATATACGTCGACCGATGGAAATGTGGTCGAGTTGGGCGGCACGTCAGGATTTGGTGCAACATTCAAATCAAACACATACAATAATGGTACAGGTGTAATCACTTTTGATGGTGATATAACAGCGATTGGATATAGTGCATTTGAAGGTTGCACGAACCTCAAAAGCGTCACGATTCCCGTAAGCGTAACGACCATTGGTAGTAATGCGTTCGATGGTTGCTCGGCTCTTACGAGCATAGCGATTCCGGAGAAGGTGACTTCGATTGGCAGCTACGCTTTCAATGGTTGTACGAACCTTGCGAGCGTTACACTACCCGCAGTTCTGAAATCAATCGGAAGTAGCGCATTCCGATCATGCGAGCATCTAACGAGTTTTACTATTCCCGCAAGTGTAACGACAATCGGCAATTATGCGTTCTCTTATTGTTCGCGCCTTACAGGCGTAGCGATTCCCTCTGGCGTAACGACGATCGGTCAGTACACATTCTATAACTGTACGAACCTTGCGAGCGTCACGATTCCTGATTCTGTGACATCTATTCGCCTTTCCGCATTCTACGGATGCTCCAGTTTGAAGAGCGTAACCATTCCAAAGAAGGTGACGGAAATCGGTTCGACCGTATTTGATAATTGCACGAGCCTCCAAAGTGTATATTGCAAACCGACAATACCGCCTACAATTACGGCATATACATTTGATGTTGACTCTGATTTATCAATATATGTGCCACGAGCATCCCTGGAAGATTATGTGTACGAGTGGAGTGCATTGAACTCCTCATTATCATCGAAAATAATAGCATACGATTTTTAAGCTATGAAATACACAAAAACAATCGACGGTCAGACCGTCATACGCGATGCAGGGAACATCGTGATCCGCAAGGATGGAAAAATGATTATCAACCCCTCGGAGGAGGAGATTTTGGCCGACGGCTGGACGGTGTACGTAGCACCCGAACCTGCGCCCTACGAGCCGAGCGAATTCGACCTGCTCATGGAGGTAGCGAAAGAGGACTTCAACAAGCGCACCGATGTAGGCAATGCCGATGCGCTACACTACCAGAAAATCGTTTACGACTTTCACCACTACATCGAAGATTCGCTCGCCACGGGTCAGCTCGTAGTTTATGGGGATCGCATCTACCGCGTTCGGCAGGACATTCCCGTAGTGTTGGTCGACCAATACCCTTCGGTCGATACGGCTGCGCTCTACGAGGTGATCGAGAAGGAGCACACGGGCGCGATCGACGACCCGATTCCGTACAATCCGCCTATGGAAATCTTCCTCGGCAAGTACTACACGCAGGGCGATGTGCTCTACCTCTGCACACGCGATTCGGGCACGGCTCTTACCCACAACCTCGCTGACCTCGTAGGCATCTACGTGGAGGTGGCGGAAAACACGGTGAACTGATGAGCTGGGAAGTAATAATCACGATTCTTGGGCTGTTCGGTGGCTTGGAGGGTGTAAAATGGCTCATGAACCGCACCGCGAATGCAAAGCAAGCCGAAGCCGAAGCCGAAGCTGCCGAGATAAAGGCCGAGGCGGACGAGTTTCATCTACTCCGTGAGCGGCTGGAATTTTCCGACCGTCAAATGCTGGAGAAAGAACAGCGATTCCAAGAGCAGACGTTACTCCTGCGCGAAACCAATAAACAGCTTATCGCCAAAACCACGTTGATTGGCGAGCTGAATGCCCGTATCGCGGAGTTAGAAGCGGAGCGCAAAATGAAGTTATGCGAGCGACGGGGTTGCGCTCAAAGACAACCCCAAAGCGGATTTTAGCTATGGCAGACGCAAGAAAACTCATGCCCTTCATCCTGCAATGGGAGGGTGGATTTGTAAATGACCCCCTCGATCGAGGTGGTGCAACGAATAAGGGTGTAACCATTGGCACGTTTCAGTCGTTTTACCCGGGCGCAACGGTTGAGAACCTAAAGCGCATCACCGACGACCAATGGCTGAATATCTTTCGGTCGGGCTATTGGAATCCGTGGCAAGCCGACCAGATAAAGAATCAAGCGGTGGCCAACATCGTGGTCGATTGGGCTTGGGCGAGTGGCGCGAGAACGGCCATCCGCAAGGTACAGGAGCTGCTGGGCGTATCGGTGGATGGATTGGTCGGCAACGAGACCCTTTCGGCCATCAACGGCCAAGATGCCGAAGAGCTGTTCGACCGAATCAAGGTGGCGCGCTACGATTTCGTGGACGCCATTGTGAAGCGCGACCCCTCGCAGAAGCGCTTTATCAACGGCTGGAAGAACCGTATCAAGAGTATAAAGTATGAGAAGTAGCATTCGGCTTGCAACCTTGCTTGCAACCTTGCTTGCAACCTTCAGCTGTTGCCCCTGCAAACACCTTGCAGTAGGCACGACCGATAGCATGCGCGTAGAGATTGTGGAGCGCATCGTAAAGGTGCGCGATACGGTGGTTGTGGCGCTTCCTGCCGAGCGTGTGGAGGTCATCACACCCGATACGACCTCGACCGTGCAGACAAGCCTCGCCACTTCGACGGCAACCGTGAGCGGTGGGGTGCTGACCCACTCAATCGAGAACAAGCAGACGACAATCAGCCAGCCTACCGAGGTGCGCGTAGAGGTGCGCGATTCGATTATTTACCGAGATAGGCAAACGACAAAGATTGTAGAGGTGGAGCGCGAGCTGACGTGGTGGCAGGAAACGCAAATCAAAGGCTTTAGGATGCTGGCGTTGATTGCGATTGCGTTGGTGGGTTGGAAGTTTAGACGGCCATTGATGGCGTTGCTGAAGTTATAATACATTTGGGTATGAAACGCTGCATCGAATATCTGCTCATCATCACGCTGCTGCTGCCGATGATTCACGATCTGAATACGATCGAGGAGCCGTCGTTTGCGGTGGTGGCCGATGGTGGGCAGTATGTTGATGAGCCAACCGACGATGTAGAGTGGCAAGCCCCACCGAAAACATTATCATTCACCATTCTGCTCAAGGCCACGACCCTACGCAGATTCTCCATCATTCGGGTCAAGTGCCTGCGCTTAATGCGCAAAAAACCTATAATAAAGTCCGAAGCTGCCCGGCATAGTGAAATGTGGACGGGCGATGTTTCATCAATGCGTATTTGATTATAGGTAAGGCCTCGTTCTGCACGAGGCTGGGATAACTGTACCCATACCTTACCTATTTATAATCAAAATACGCTATAACTATGTGCAAAATATATAAAGAGGTTCTGCGCCTCGTAGCCGAGGAAACCGAAATTTCACCTATTCTTATCCAATCCAAATCGCGCCTCGACGATGCCGTAAACGCACGCCAAATGGTGGCCTACTTCTGCTCACGCGCAGGGATGTCGCCCCGAAACATTGCCGATAAGCTCGGCATCAGCCGTCAGGCCGTGTGTCAAAAAATCGCTACCATTGGCGACAAACGTATGCTTAAGTCGTTCGAGTTTAACTTCAAACGGATAGAAAATGAGTTTGCAAAAATTTTTCCAGAACAAAAATAATTACTATATTTGCAAAGAGAATTTTAAGATAAGGTGAGAAGCCTTATTGTGCGCCAACACAAAATCTCGCTACAAAGAGATACCTTTCCGCTCCGGTTAGGTATCTTTTTTGTTCCCCCATACTCCTGCAAGTAATTAGCAAGAAACTCGCAAATAAGTAGCAAGTAACCTGCAAGAAATCACTTACGTAGCCCTGCTCCATTCCCGACCTTTGTAGTGTCGGGGAATAGTCCCCGGCGGGACTAAAAAAGTTAGGTTATGGAAGGTAATTTTTTGACGGCTGGCGATCTCGCACTGCACGAGACCCAGAAGATGCCGCGCTTCAACTATGAGGGTGGCGGCTACCCCTATGGCGGTGGCTACAAGCGTCGTGATTCGTTGCAGGGCGCATCCATCACGGGCGTTGTGCTCGGTGGTACGGCGTTGGCTGTGGCTATCGCGGCAGCTCTTGGCGTGAACGCCGCATCGAAGGCTCGCTCGCGTGGCAACGAGAAGGTGTCGGAGTTCATCGGCAAATTTATGTCGGAGGAGAAGAAGTCGCGCGAGACGTGGCAGAATCTCCATACGCCGACGATCACGCAGTATGTGGATGTGCAGTCAGGTTCGGGTGCCTACTCGGGTGCAAATGCCGCAGCGCAGGCTGCTGCATACGCGCAGAACTTCGGCGTAAACTCGGCCATCGGTGGTTGCAACTACCTCCGCATCGCTCGCGTGAGTGAGCCGCGTAGTTGTGGCTGTGACGGCGAGTAGCCGCACAAAGGAGGGTGAGGATGGCTCACCCTCCATCTCTTAACCTCTAAAAGTTTATCACGATGTTTTCGAGACCAATTAACCCCGATTTGGTGGTGCCGACCTCCAAGGTTGCGCTGAAGGTGAGCTGCCTACGTGCTTGCAACAACGATGTGGAGAAGGCGGCAAAGCTATACGACTTTTTCGTTAAGGATATGCAGAACATCCCCGACTTCGATCCCGTACCTCCCTCGATGTTTGAGCAGGCCAAAAACACCATAGGCGACCTGTTCGGGTGGTTCGACAACAATCAAGACAAACTCGCAGGGGCTTTCCAATTCATTCAGCAACTCCGAGGCGGTGGCTCGATTGCTGCCGGACAACCTCCCGTAGATGTACCCCCTTTGCCGTAGTAATGGATGAAACCCTATAAAATCACCCTGTATGTGTATGCGGAAACGCCCAAGGAGGCGGAGGACGCAGAAAAGGCTCTATACGACTTCGTAAAGGGAAAGTATGAGCGCGGTGTGTTGGTTCGTGCAGACAAGATAACCGAAGCCTTGCGGAGGTTTGCGGACAACTTTTTTCTTACCAATTTTTTGAAGAATGGACGCTAAACAACCCAAGACCATATTCGAGCAAATTGTGCTCGGACTGGTCACTACAAACGAAAATCTCGGCGCAGTAGCCGAACGTGTGGATGCTGTATCGGCAAAGCTCGATATGGTTTTGGCTGCATTGTCAGCAACGCCCATTGAAACACAACCCTCCGAGCCAACGACCCTCGGCGCGGAGCAACCTATCTAAAAGAGGGTCAAAAACGAAATGAGCACTATGAACGCTAAAAACTATTTCGCCAACATTACGGCAACTTTGGCTGCTGGCTCGGTGGCTTCGCCGTATCAGTACCTGATCAACATTACGCAGAAGCTGTGTAAGCCTTCGTGCGTAGAGCAGACCCCCGTGTTTGCACCCGTTTTCTCCCTTGTAGGTATTACGCAGGTCGGTGTGGGGCAGTTCCTCGCAACGATCCACGTTGAGGGTGTGATCTCGTATGTTCCATGCGATGGGAATGTGTGCTGCACGAAGTCGCAGTTGATCTCGCAGGATTTTACGATTCCGATTGCGGCAGCCACGGTTACGACCGTAACCCTCGCAAAGGGGACGACGATCAACACGATTGCCGGAGCACCCTGCAAAAAGTGTAGCCGAAACTTCGTGAGCGAATCGCCGCTCGTTGTAACGGTCGCATAATATGATGTTGATAGCCCTGATAGTGATGATGCTTGCAACCCTCGCGCATCACCTCGGATTACCCGAAGCTATTGCGCGTGTAGGTCTGAAAGTCGCCAAGTGTCCGAAATGCCTTTCCTTCTGGATCGCGCTGCTCGTCCTTGAGCTTTTCGGGTGTAATGTATTTATCGCTATCGGGCTATCACTCATCGTGGCCTATCTATCATTTTGGTTTGGCCTTCTGCTTGGATGGTTGAACCGTAAATATGATGAGCTATGGCAAAGACTACAAAGGTAAAGCAGGTGCAAGCACCGCAAGAGGCGATCACTCCTCGCATCGTACCGCCTCGAAAGTATAAACCGACACCTAAATTCAAGAGTGGGTGTCCTAACTGTTAGTAAAGATATGAATGAACTTGTAAAGAGATACATGGATCTCTACGACACGATGGCTACCTCTGCCGATTCTGCGAAGATGCATATCTTTGGGGAGGTAGATAAGTGGGCTTTCCGTAAGTGTGCAGAGAAGGATCCGGTCATGGCAGAAAAATGGGTTGAGAAATTAGAGCCAATCCGATGGCATAATTTCCTCTCGCGTGATGAGGCTAACGAAGTTGTATCCGACCTCGTTTCAGCAGATGGGGCAAAGGGGCCTCAATGGAACTATGAAGTATTCAAGAACGCCATCGAGTCGATCGGTGGCAAGATGATGGATGAGCCGTTCTACAATTGCTATGCGCTATGGGCTACGGCAAACATGCTCTATTCGGACCACAAGGCCAGCGTGATGGCGTATGTGCCGCGAGATATGCATGTCAAGTTCTTCTACGCTCAAGCCGTAGAGAAGCTCAAAGACGTGGATCGTCCGCACTTTGTTCGAAAGTACTTTGATCTTTAATACATGCACATGCGGAAAGCGATCTCGGAGAGTCCAACTTCTGCGATCCCTTGTGCATAACGATAGCCTCCGCATCGTCGGGGGCTTATTCGTTAATAGATAAAACTCAAATCTTCGATCCAAAGTTATTTTTGCGATATGAATAATATTACGCTAACAGTCAATAAGGAATTCGTGTACTCCGCCATCGCTAAAATCTCCAGCTACGCAGGAGATAAGATGGTTGGCGATGATGATGCGTATATGCGTATCTTCACTACTGACGAAGATCAGTTGATGCTTGAACGCTTTTGGAAGGAGGCTTGCAATGTAGTGATCGGGCAGATAAAGCCGTTTATCGTATCGGTGAATAAGAACCCAGATAGCTCGACCGTACAATTGGCAAATAACTTTGTAGCGACATTAGAGATGTCGTCAGCATTCGACACCTCGCTGACGGATAATATTTCTTCGTCACTCACGAGCTTCTTTATCGATTACATCATACATAAGTGGTATAAGTTTACGAACAAAGCTGAGGCAGAAGGGTATCTCATTGAGGCTAACAACTTCCTTGATGATATCATGCAAAAGCTATATTATAGGAAGAAGCCAAAGAGAGTTATTCCGGTATAACCATAAACATTAATATTATGTCAAAAAAAAACATGACTGTAACATTGTACGTTTCGGAACTTGTGTACGATGTCCAAAACAAAACCTATTTGACAGGTCGTAGCCGCGCGAAGAATGGGAACTACGAGGAGGTAGCGAACATGCAAGCAAATGACGACGACGATAGCAAGTTCCAGATCTTGCGAAGCATTGCCAATGCGTATGCAAATCTGAAGACCAAGTTAAGCGAATACATCGAGGAGTCAACAACGTCAGTTAGCAACAAGCTGGAAGAGCATGACACTATCACGTTCTCGCTTGTTATGCCCTCGAACTTCAACCAAGCGACGAATGATACCGTTGCTGCTGCTGCTCACAAGTACCTTGTGAACAATGCTGTGGCTGATTGGTTCGTGATCACGAATAAAGCCGATGCAGGCGAGTATTACTCGTTTGCTGCCGCCAACATTGAAGAGATCCGCGAAGCAATCAACAAGCGTGTTCGCCCGATTCGTTCGGCATTGTAAACCGTGGCTGACATGAGGTGCATTTGCAAGCAAAAAACGGCATCTCTGCTTATCAGCCGAGAAGCGGTCTTGTACGATATCGGGAACTACGCATACGTGGAAGGTGATATCATGGAGTCTGGAGACGACCATACTCGCCACCAAGTTTTTGATATCACGCAGGATGGCAATATTGATCGCGTAAATAGAATTCTGGACTTGGCGTACTCGGAGTGCGTGGAAATCATGTATCCGTTCACGAAAGTCCCGATTTGCGGGCACATATCCACGGATGACGAGTTGGAGAGTGAAGCAGATTTCATCTACACCTTGAACGTGCCTATTGATTTCTCGAAGACGACGGCTCAATATCTCACGAAACTTCTCCATGAGTTTATGGTGTGTCGAGTCTTGTCCGATTGGTTGAGCATTACCAAGCCGGAGAGCTGGGAAAATTGGGAACGCAAGATGAAAGATATTGCGGGTAAAATCAAGAGTGCGTTAAATCACCGAAGTGGTGCACTCCGTAGGAAACAGAGTCCTTTTTAGGTATGATCCAAGAAGTAAAGTATAATGGATATTCAGCATCTCCATCCGACTATGAGTGCCCGGATGGAGATTTGGCTGATGTAATCAATCTCATCCCAGAGGATGGGGCTTTGAAGACTATATCGCAGCCAAAGGCCGTCATGGACTATCTGGAGAAAGATGTATTGTGTGAGCATAAGACAAGTGCCTTTACTCACTACATCGCCACGGATGGGTCGGGCGGATTATTCTGGTTGAGTCCTACCGAAGCCCAATCAGCCGTGCATATCCATACCTTTGATTCGGCTCTTATCTACCAAGTAACGGCCATAGGGAACACGTTGGTTGCATTAACTCCGAATGGTATCTTCTACTTCCTGTGGAAGGCAGATACTCAATCTTACTTATATCTTGGCGAGCGATTCCCCGAATGCCCTATTTCGTTTGGCCTCGTCGGTGAACCTCGTTTTTACTCCAAACTCAAGTATGAGAACAATACCGATGAGAATGGAAAGTTTGAGATGAAGTATGATACGATAGACAATGCATACGACAACTTCAGCGAGGATAATAAGCGAACAATAACGTCCCAAGCTCTTGCGAAGGTGAATCGATTCGTTGACGAGGTATCTACGGGAGATAACCGATTTATGTTCCCGTTCTTTGTTCGCTATGGATATCGCTTGTACGATGGGTCTTTATCGCACATCAGCGCACCTATTTTAATGTTGCCGTGTACGTATACAAACCCGTACGTGATATGCGAGTTTGGCACTACTTCGACCAAGGCGGACATCTTTGCCGTAGCCGCGAAGTTGGATTATCAAGCCATCTTGAGCGCGGAGGAATTAGCAGGCATTAAGAAGTGGGATGACGTCATCAAATCGGTGGATATTTTCATCTCCGCTCCAATCTATACGTACGATCAAAGTGGAGAGTGCGAGAGCTTCAATGGAGGCAGAATTGGAAAATTTGTCGGGAAGTATAATACGACAAGCTGCAGATCGGACGCTGCGACCATGCGTGAGTTCTATCAAAGCTGGGATATCGAGAAGCTCTACGGATACGAGACTGATGCGGTAGGGTTCCTAAATTGGAAACTCAAATTACCCGAATTCTCTGGTGCAGAGATCGACAAGAAGATCCAAGAATGTTCCTCGTTCTTTCACCTCACCTCTATTGAACTTGGGGATTTATCGTACGACAAACGCGAGTTTGTGGAGTTTGAAGATGGTATCCTTGGCAGCATCGTCACACGTGAGGTTATGCCGGATGACTATCAGTCTCACGATAAGTTGTATGCTACGAGGGCGTTCTCGTATAATAATCGCATCAACTTAACGGGAGTCCAACGTAAATTATTCCAAGGCTTTGATATTGCCTCAATGGTTGCATACGTGAATGGATACAACTCATTGGAGGTTGGCGGTTCGCTTGCCGCTTTAGAGTTTAACAATGCGGCATCATTAGGATCGGAGACGCTAACAACGTACGTAAGTGTAAAGACAGACCAAGGAACTTTCTCTTTGAAGAAGAATAGTAGTCTGCCGTTATCGTCAAAGGTGGAAGATATATTCTATCTCTATTATCCGGACGCTTCGGCTTCTGGAATCTCCATCGTATATGGAGGAGATAGCACAACGCAAGATGATCAATGGTATAGAATGAATGCCCATTCATTCCTTAATGGTTCGTCATATTTCCGAGGATTACGGTCTTCGCATACGCAGACAGATATCCGATCCTCCTATGTAGACCAATCCGATATCGCCATCGTCTCGTATAAAAATAAGATATACACCTCCGAGGTAAACAACCCATTCTTCTTCCCTGTGTTAGGCATTAACACTATAGGAGCAGGAGAAGTTCTTGGAATCAGCACGGCGGCGAAGGCTCTCTCGCAGGGGCAGTTCGGACAATTCCCGTTGTACGCTTTCACGACCGAGGGCGTATGGGCATTGGAGGTGGCTGCTAATGGGGCTTACATCGCACGTCAGCCTATCACGCGCGATGTTTGCATCAATCCGGATAGCATCACGCAAATCGATAGTGCCGTATTGTTCGCTACAGATCGAGGTATCATGCTCCTATCCGGATCGGATACTATGTGTATTACGGACATCCTCGATGGCGAAGAGGCGGTCTCGTTGTATAACTTCCCGAAAGGCGAAGACCTTGCAACAATGGCTTTTGGAGCAGGCTCCAATCCATTCAATCGAGTCCCTTTCAAAACATTCTTGCTGGAGTGTGGGATGATTTATGACTACGCGAACCAGAGAATCATAGTCTTCAACCCGAATTATGGGTATGCTTATGTGTACTCGTTGGAAAGTAAACAATGGGGACTGACGATAAGCGATATTGCACACTCCGTGCCGTCATACCCGAATGCTTTGGCGATGTCGCACAGATGGGGTTCTTATGGAACTTTGTGGGATTATTCAAAAGTGGATGAGTCTCCGAGTGAGCGATGCGTTCTCATTACGAGACCCTTGAAATTCGGGAACCACGATATCCTAAAGACTGTTGATACGATAATTCAACGAGGATATTTTAAGAAGGGACACGTACAATCCGTGTTGTATGGTTCACGTGACTTGATGAATTGGTTTTTGGTGGCATCTTCCACCGATCACTATTTGCGCGGGTTTAGAGGCACGCCATACAAGTACTTCCGAGTCGCTATTGTTGGCGATCTCGAACCTCAAGAGAGGTTGTACGGCATGACGGTTCAATATGAACCTCGCAAGATTAATCAGCCGAGATAGAAGAAGGAGGGATGTCCCCTCCTTCTTTTTTTTACATCAAATTTAATCGTACTATCAAAGGTACGGCTACCCCGACGTTAGGTAACTCAATAGCGTCTCCTGCGGGGATTCTCGCTTTGGAGGCTTGAGTTAATTGAAGAATTGCAGAGCATAACTTCTTGCTATATGCTCTAAAGTTGCACGAATTCTTTTTCGACGCGAAGCATTGAGCTTCATGCTTCCCGATTACGGAGTTGCTCCGGTTCCTTACGTAGATGTAATATTCATTTTGATGTATGCCGATATCGACCACATCCCCCTCGTTGAGTCGCAGAAGTCGTGCGACTCGTGAGGTGATGTCTATTCGGCCACTTAAATAGAAAGTTACATCAGGCCTTCGGGAGTTTCCGAGGATACTTTCCATTAGGACGACAAATTTTATAGTAGCGAAGTTTGCCGACCTGACGTGGTCTAACCGAGAGTCGGCAACAAATATCCGCAGGAAGGCCGTAGTCGTAGAATATACGATTCACGGACGGTACGAGAGATTCAAACCCAACACAATGATGCTTCTCGTTGTATTGGATCTCGCACAGTTGCGTCTCCTTGTCCAAGGATGGATTCAACACAAAACCGTAACATCTCACGTCGGGGATGTAGAATACATATACTTTCGCAGACTTCTGCTTCATCACCGCCATATGGTTAAATAGGCGTTGCGACAGCGTGATCGAGTTGTCTTTAGCATCCGCGATCACGAACATTCCGAATCGGCTAATCAGCCAATTATAAAGTTTCTTGAGCATAGGCGCGAAGATACCGTTAAATATAGCTACATCTTTTTATCGCTTTACCGAGCACCCTACATACGGGATGCTCGGTTAACGATAGGATAATCCATACGGCTACGGAACGAGATGCGCTCGACAAACATATACGACATATTCGTCTCAAGGTCTTTGCGGTAATTGTCCGCCTCCTCCTCGGATGAATAGATGTAGCAGGACACCTCGAACTTATTCGTTCCTCGCGTGTTGATGATGTTAGCGTAATACTTGCGCCCAAAAAGGAATTCAAGAATTTTCGTTAAAGCCGTCATAGCACTACTCTTGATTTTCCCAATTAGCGATGTCCCAATCACCAACCTCCGATCGAAGCTGCTCATTCTCGATACGTTCGTTTCGCTCGTCTCCGAGCAGATAACGACCAAATGAAATCATATCCTCTTCGGAGTACTTAACACCCTCGATGCGAAGGTAGAGGTTGTAGATGCATAACACGGTCAGCACAAGCAATGCACAACCAGCAACAATGCAGTAAATGATAAATAACGTGTTCATGGTATTAGGGTTTAGTGAAAAATCTGTCAAGGGCGAGAATCGCACCTATACATAGCGCACAGCCGACAATAAGGAATGCGCAGCCAATTAAGTGTTGGGTAAGCATAGATTATCGGTTATCTCCGTTACCAATGATTACACCTCGCTTGGCGCGGTCTGCGAGTTTTTCGAGGTTCATCTGCGCGACCTCATCAAGCGACCAACCGAAGCGGTGGGCAAGGTGGGCGCAGAACCAAAGCACATCGCCCAGCTCTTTCTTCATCCCTTCCTCAAACTCGACATATTGGAGGTTGATGTTTCCATCCTGCACACCCTCTTCGCAGGGATAGATGCAGTCATCGCAAATCGTGATTACTCGCTTGCGCACACCCTTTGCGATTTTGTCGGAAATTTCTCCCACCTCGGCAATCAAACCGAAGAGCGAATAAGTTTCATTGTCGGACGATAATGCATTTCGTCATCGCCCGTGATTGGTATTCATTAAGTGTCATAGTTAAACTAAATTTGAAAGTGCGTATTTAAGGGCATCTTCGAGAGCGAGTTCGTAGGTGTCGAATAAATGGAAATCATAGCCTACAAGCGGTATCCACTTATCCCCTGTCTTTTCCCTACAAACCCAATCCCACTTTAACTGAACATTGTCAAAGAATGGATATACATAGTAGCCCTTCTCCTCTCTCAACCACCTTTGCAGTAGGCTCTGGGTGGGTGCGGTGATGGGCTTCATTTCTTCTGGGACAGGATTATGTTTTATCCTCAATTTAAGGATGTCACCAACATCACCATTCACTTTCCCCTTGTGATTGTAGTAATCCAATCCCGACTTAAAACGAGTGTAATTAAACGCTTGCGGAAACCCTTTCTCCTCTGCTAACTTTGCGACCTCGTAGGTGCATATTTCTTCGTGTATCATATAATATCTGGTTTAGGCGGTGGAGGAACATCCCAAGTGTCCCGTTTGTAAATTACTTTCTTTTTCTGCTTTGCTTCAACATATAGTCCATATACAGGGCATTGTAGCATACATTCGCAATTCCCATTAGTAGCGTGTTCTTCGCATCGTTCACACGCTTTTTTAAGTAGTGCGTCTATCATATCACTCCATCCTCTTTAAGTCTCAAAATCATATCGTGGAGCGCATCTATCAGATGTACACTCTCGCTGTCAATTAAAGGAATCTCGTTGTCGTCAGTGTAGGCTACGCGCCAATATGTTTGGTGGGCAAACACAGAAAAATAATACCATATTCCATAATTTCCAGCAATTCTCAAAGGCAGCATATCAATCAACTCGCCAATGGAGTAATTACCGTTCTGCTTGACTTCCCCTTTCCAACCGTAGTTATTGTCGCAATCGACTGATTGCGCGTATAACAAAACGCTTTTCGGCTTCTCAAACCCCAGCTCTATCAGCTTGGCGGTCTGGTCGGGTGTTGTGAATTGTCTCATAGCTTTTTATTTTAATGATACCCAATAATTAGTATGAGTCCACCCGCCATACGCGCCAACAGTTGCGACAATACTATTCAACTCATCTTCAGTAAACTCGTTTTTAATGATTTTACCGTAACGATATTCTATTTTTTGTTCGTCAAGCCAACCACCAATAGCGACACCTCCCCACTCTCGCTCGTCCTTGATGATACAATCCACAAGCTCTCTCAAGGTGCATTCCCGATTCAATAGCACTTCGTATGGTGCGCAAGCGTCACCGCCAGCATCGCGCAGCTGCTTAAATTTCAATTTTAACTCCATAATCTATTCCTCCATTGCTTTACGAAAATCATTCACAAACTCATCCACTGAATCGCAAGCACTTGCACAAACATATTGTATAGGTTTCTCATCCTCGTCATGCTCAAAAATATGCTCAATATACATATTCTCTTTTAACCACTCACGAGCTTTATGCATCAACTCGTATCGCGCTGCTTTATAACCGTTATCATAGCCCTCGTTATAGGCTTTGTCGCTTATAATTCCTATACTACAAACTCTTTAACAATTCTTCTTTGGTGGGGAAAAGTGATTGACCAATATTGCAATACCAAGAACCATCAACCTCTACTTTATAGTGTTCAATATACCAATCTCCTGTTTTTGCTATATCTATATCTATCTTAGCTACGATTCCCTTAATTGGTTTATTAAAAAACATAAACCACACCTCATCCCCGATGTTGAACTTTGTTTCGATTGTCATAACTTTAGTCGTTTTACTGCATCAGTTCCGGGTTGTCGTGGATGTTTCCAGCAACGAAGGTGTGGTTAGCTAAACGAAATGTTAAAGCGGTCGCATAATTTTTAGCAACGACCATGTAGCAGCCTTCGGCAAACAGCACCTTGCTTATCCCTTGTAAATTGTTGTCGAATGTTACCACATCCCCCTCGTAAATCTCCTTGCCGTTCTTGTCGTGCAGGCCCATGAACTGACCCACGGTGTCGGGGATGACCTCATAGTAGTTCCACCCGTTGGGCGCAGGGTCGGGATAAATGTAGAGAACACCGTGTATTCGGATCAAATCACCATACACCCACTCGCCATTATCTACGCGCTTGCCGCGAAATTTAATTGTTCTCATAGTTTGTTATCGTTTGTGCTTAAAATTTTACGAAAAGCAGAATTAACTCGTCGAAGTATAAAATCCTTGATTATAAACTCGCACGCAAAAAAGCTACGACCTGCCACTGTTATAATCTCGGAATCCGAGACCATATTGCCGTTGCAATCCAAAACAAAATAATCAACCTGTAATGCATCTTCCAAGAATGTGATGAATATGCTATCGCAAACCGTAATTTTCCTATGAAATTTTATCTTGGATTCTTGCGAAAACCCCATCGCAACGAGGGCTTCAGATATTTTTTCGAAATTATTTTTTATTATCCACATATCAAAATAAAGTTCTCAATGTATGTTGTTGTTCTATTCCGAGAATGAAGTCGCAGATGAAGTTTCGCGCGTAGTCGGGGCTAATCATCGACCGCTCCTCTCCACAGATACCGGCTTCGTGTCGGGGCTGCTTCATCACAATCTTTCGTTCCTTGTCGTGCTGAAGGCTCTCTCCAATCGTGTTCACGCATCCAATAAACCAATAGGCCGTCTGCTTCACATAGTAATCCCCTCGGTTCATCCGATTGCGGTCTATGACGGTCGGAGGTATAAAGTTCAACTGAAGGAATGATTGGCCGTTTACATTCCACGGATTCTCGATTACCATTCGCAACCCTCGTTCATCTACGACCGACACCATCTTCCAAAGCAAGGTGTAGAACTTTTGACGGCAAAAAGATTCGTGAATAGCTTGCTCGCCTTTCTTCTTCAACGACCACTTCTTTGTGGAAATGTGCGTTCCTTGCAAAAAGAGATTCTTCGCATCGCAGAAATAAATGCACGGAAAGAACGCCATAACCAAATCCCCCCCCTGATGTCGTCAAAGAGGCTCGGCTTGCCATCGTAGGCATCTTCAATCGCTTGGAATAAGTCCACAACATGGTCAGTCTGCCCGAAGTTGTTCTGAATGTCGTAATCCTCGGCAGGGATTCCCAGCTTTATGAACTCGTTTTTGAACGTGCCACTTTGCTCAAAGAAACAATGCACTTTGCCGTCGATTTTCATTTTCCTTTGAATTTTTCGGTTGCCCAGCACCACGCGGAGCGGACCGCGAGGGTGCCATAAAACGCCATTATTACCAAGGCCTCGATTACCAAACTGACCGCGAGGCCGAGTAAATAGAATCCCCAAAATAGGGCGTTAGTCAGGTGGTTCATGATTTTTTTTGTTTTTTCAAAAAAACAGATGGCGCGGGCTTCACAGCAGACGCCACCCTGCATGTAAAAAAATCAACATGTAGCAGAGTTAATCGACCCACTACATCTTTTCGATCGCCGTAACATCCGCTACAATCGTGGTGCATTCAGCAATCTTTTCGTCGAACACTCGGTCGATAACTTTAAGACATCCATCGACCGTCAGCTCTTTTCTTGCAGCTTCGGCTACAATATGAAGTTTCAACGCTGCGCGCATATAGTTCATCATTTCTTCCATAGTGGATAAATCATTAAAAATTTGTGAAAGTTTTTGAAAAATCTTCAATCATCGTCCAAATACCAGCATCGCGGCGTCCCTCGCGTGATCCGAGGTGCGACCCTGCCAGTGGGTTAATACTTTGAATTGCGCTGCCGTCAGCTTAGTGGTGTTGTGCTTCGGTGCAATCTTTCGGCACTCAACGCCCAGCTCATCGCAGAAGGTCTCCCAAATGGAGCAGTCGCGCTTCACCGACCCTGCACCCTGCAACTTCTCGCGGTTCGACGCCCCGAACCATGTGCGTTTGCGCGCATCTTCGATGTAAACGACCACCTCGCCACCGAAAGCCTTGCACAGCTCCACATTTGCCGTCACCAGCTCCATCGCCCGTGTGATGGTCATCGTATCGACCACCTCCAGCCGTCGGGATGCCTTATCCCAAATTGCCACCCCCGTATGGGTGCCGGGGTCTATGCCGATGTAAAGTGTGCGTGTCATAGCTCGTCGGGGATATCATACAACACTTTGTCGGCCTTGCTCACCCAGCAGGGTTTGTCAATGTTGCGAACCTTTACAGCGCAATAGTCGTTTGTCGTCGTGCCGTTCCGGTTGCACTCGGATAGCATCGCTTCGTAGGTTCGCAGCTTGAATCGCTTTTCTTTGCCCTGCTTGAGAATGTCAGCAATCGTGAGGTTCTGATAAGTGAAGTTGTCGATTACCTCGTTCACGGCGTAGTCCAATTCGGCAGCCGTCATGCCTCGCTCGGATATGCGTTGGGCGAGTAGCTCCCAAAAGTAGTTGGCCATCTTCGGGAAGGCAACCATCAACTTGTTCACGGCTACCAACACATCGTTGGGTGTGGCCATTGCACCACCGAAAGCCGACACCTCGACCACACCTTTACTGCGGAGGTTTTGCCGAAGCGATGCCTCGTGCGACGAAGGCTTTAATGCCTTCAAAATCAGGTTCGGGGTTGCGGTAAGACCGCGTTCCATGTTGGGTTGTTCGTTGTTCATCGTCTTTAGGCCTTTTTCGTAACCAGTTGATAAAATGTCGTTTCGCATCGGCAATCTCTTTGCCGTCCTCCGTGAGCCTTACATTGTCGCAGAACTCAGCTACAAGCTTGCGCAGCTCTTCAATTGGATGCCCTTTGTTGGATGCCACATCGGACACCCACCGTTCATCGCCCAACAACACCTCGGCGAGGTCAGCCGATGCTACCCATGTGCCACTCGGCAGGGTACTTTCTTTTTTGGCGCAACTTTTTTCTTTGGGGCGTAGCCCCGTCCCGTAAGGATCTTCGTCCGAATGAGCGAAATCATCCTCGTGCGTGTGCGCGTTTGTCGTCGTCGTTGTATAAATGGGGGATATAGGGGGTGTAGTAATAGGGGGTTCGGGGGAAAGAGAAGAGGGGGACAAGGGGGATTGAAAAACTATGGTTTTATTTTGGTTTTCGTTTGGTTTTGTTTTGGTTTCGGTTTGGTTTTTGTCCTTTCTCGGACGACCTCCTTTTTTCCCATTCTC
The DNA here is from genome assembly GCA_045587385.1 of Eubacteriales bacterium. Taxonomy (GTDB): domain Bacteria; phylum Bacillota; class Clostridia; order Oscillospirales; family CAG-272; genus SVQP01. Next base: position 4,588 of record JAZNCE010000008.1, on the reverse strand, counting down.
AAAACGCTGATTGTTGATGTCAATCTGCGGTTTGATGAACGCCAAAATAGCCGATTCAATCGACCCCTCGGAGCAGGTATCGACACCATTCAAGCCATATTCGAGGATGGCTAAAAGCACATCCGCTTGCATCGCTTTCGGCAAGGACTGAACGGCTTTCAGCCAATCCGCGTAAAATGTCATTGATTCTCGTGTCATAACCAATCTCTGTTGTGTTGCATTTCTCTTTCGATATAGCCTAACCACTCTCGATCTTCAGCATCGGGAAGATCAATACCACACTCGGCGGCTGCCCAGTGTTTGAATCGGTCTATGGCTGTTGTCATTTCCCCGGTGTCGAGATCTCGACTCGACCGCAATACCTCTACCTCTCGATGTGTCAGCTCGTCGCGCTTGCGGATTACGAACAACTCTGCATTGCAGTGGCGTTTGAAGTATTCCGCCTTCGTCCATTCGAGCGTGTTGCCCGTCTGCATGGCAAACTCACCCAAAAGCAGGTGTAAATAGGCATTTTGGGGCGTTGTGCGCCTTAGCTTACGCTCGGACAACTCAACCACCGCCCGCCTATCGAGAAGCGATTTAACACGCTTCTCGTAGCGGATACGGTCAATGTCGGTATTCAGGTCGTAAACCATCGTTAGAAGGGCAGGTCGTCGATATCTTCAGCTACTGGCAACTCGGCCACCTGCTCTCGCTCGGTCGTGCGCTCTGGAATACGAACTCTTTGCCTCGACCGATGTAGGTGCGCTTCTTTTTGGCCTCACGCTCCTCCTTCGTCTGGGTGCAATAGAGCGAATGTGTGTTCCCATATTCGTCCGCCTCGCGTAGGTCTTGCACCGTAATTGCGAGGTACTTTTTGCCGTTGTTGGCCAGCTTGATGCGATCCTTCGGGATGTCGCTCAAGCAAATAGAAAGGTTAATCAGCATAGCTATTGTTTTTTGAAGGTTGTACGAATGATTGTTTTGCTCGTTCTCGCTGGCGGATATACCACCTCGCCCGTGTCGGGGAGTGCGACCCCCGAAAGGGGGATGCTCTTCAGGAAGGCCTCGCGCTCTTTGATTTCGGCATCAAGGGCTTGGCGCATCGCATAAAGCTCCTCCAATCGGCTGTCTCTACATTTCGAGTAGTCGTAGCGAACACCGCTCTCGGCCTCCTCCAGCGTGCAGTCCGCAAAGGTCTGCTTCTTGCCGTACTTCCAAAGCTCACGCAGCGTGATGTCGCGCACTCGCTCGTCGGCCTTGAAGGTCTTAATGGCAAGCTCCATCTTCGACACATTGATATGCGCGGTGATGGGGTCTATCTCGCCATCTACTACGGCTTGTATCGCGCTGGAAGCGAGGACGGCAGGTGTTGCTGTCTCTCGCAAAAGTTGAATCTTGTCCATTAGGCTCTTGGGGTAAGTTTCTGCGTATGGAACGTAGCGTAGCCGTTACGGAACACCTCGGCGGTGCTGTCGTCCACATCATAGCCCTTGCGCAACTGAATCACCACGTCGAAGTCATTTGGATAGCCAAGCTCCACATACTTTTTGAAGTAGTACTCATAAAGGCTTACGCGAGTTTCGTCATTCTCAAGATCATCGAGCGTAATAGCCTTACGCTCACGCTTCGGCTTGGGTGCAGGAGCAGGTTTAGGAGCAGGAGCTGAGTAGCCCTTCTTGCCGTTCTGCAAGCCCTTGAACACATCCGCACCAATGCCGAGCCAGCTACCTATCTTCGTGATTGCATCCGTGGATGCCCCCTTGTAGGCATCGCCGAGGTCTTTGTTGTCGTTGCCCCCATAACTCTCGAAGTGAATGCCGTATTCGGGGATGTTGAGTGTGGTCTTTACGACCACCATGCCTTCGTGCTTGTCGATGAATTCGGTGCTTATCTGCCAAGCGCCAACACCGAAAGCCTCGTTCAGACGCTCGGTAACATAGATGCTCTTGATGCTTGATAAGTACGCCTTCGAGGGGTGTTGGCTCACGGCCTCGTCGGGTAATCTGCGGTCAAGGATGGCCTTGATTTCGTTCGTAATGGTTTTCATGGTTAGCTCGCTTTTGTTTCAAAGAATACATGAACATCGACCTTTGCAGGGTCAAGGCCGATAAGTCCGTCGTTCTGCACGATGTCGTGCACCTGCTCCTCATTGAGCCGTCGATTTGTGGAAAATTTGTAGCTCGGCTGTCGTTTACCCTTGAGGGTAATTGTGATCGTGGTAGTCGTTACCATAGGATTAAAAATTTAGAAAGTAATAAGTTTGTTGAATTTAGATAAGTCAAAGTCATTCAGTATCTCGTCGCCATCGTCGTTGTAGGCATGGAACTCAGCCCAGCAGGGTGCAAGCCCTTTGAGGTAGTACTCGATGCCCCACAGCTCACAACTACGGCCAAAGTAGCAGTACATCGAAGCCTCGACGGTGTAGAGGAAGCCATCATGCTCACACTCTACATTGACCTTTACGCTCTCTTTACCACCGTATTCGCACTCTACGCGGATGAGCTCGGCCAGCTCGCGGTACACCTCATCGGGTACGTTGTGCGGACGAGGTTTGGCAGGTGCGCAAACGATGCGCCGTCTGCGCTCATTGATTGCCGAAGGATAGCTCATGTAGGTATTCATAGCCGTAGGATTAGAAAGTTACAACTTCGGTTCGGTATATCGCTACGTGATGCCAACGCTTGGCCATGCGGTACTCGATGCGTCGAAACTTTCGGGCGATGGTTCGCTTGGCTCGATAGACCATGCGCCATACGCGACCGGATACACGCTGTCGGAGCGACGTGCGCTCAATGATGGTCATGTTCTGCTCGGTCATGGCTATTTGGTTTTCGGTTTAACTTGGGACACACGAATCTGATGCACCTCGCAGGAGGGGTGCATTTCGTGGTATCGCTTAACGGCATAGAGTATGGCATCTACCGATGAGGTACTGCCGACTTCGAAACGGAGCTTGCTTGTCTCCACAGATGATGAGCCATTGATGGCTACACGGAAAGCAGTTACTGTGCTTCGCTGCTTACCTCTTTCAACGGTGTGTCGCATTGGTTGAAATTGGTGTTGGTATGTAAAAAGAGAAGGGGCGAACCTTCAAAATGTTGCGACACACCCACTATTGACATAGTGCAAAGAAGATTCACCCCTAAAAGGTAAATGTATGTACTATTGATTGATCAATAGTGGTAGTGTCGCATTGCAAATATAGTTGTATTTTTTCATTCTGCAAAGTTTTTAGCGAAAAATGTTCAAATAAATGTTTCTAATACCGTCGCAAAGCCGACTATTATAATTCTTATAGTTGTTGCGTATCTCGTTCGCTACAACTATATTTGTGGCGTCAAAACGGATTTTACATTTACCAGAGCCTCATGAAAACGCGAGGTAGGCACCTATCCCCAAGTAGGTGCTTTTTTAATAAAATCCGAGGGTCTTAGATGTATTGTCGGGAAACCTTACCTTCACACCTGTAAAATCCGTTTATTATGAAAGGTCTAAGGACAACCGGCAATCACCTCTATTGTGGTGGTGATAAGCCAACCCATGTTCGTTCGTATCTGCGAATTCGACTTGGGAGAGTTGAGATTGTCCGCGAACATTGTCGGGCGGCTTGGGGGTCGCTCCGACACGCGGCATAATCAATAAGGATTGACCTTCCTCTACCCTCGGATTGTTTTTGTTTCCTTGAATAGCACCGAGAGAATATCCCTCGGTGCATCCAAGCCCTTATAGATTTACAATTAACGAATGAAAAGATCATCGTTGAGCTGCCGAGATTCGAACTCGGAATGCAAGATCCAAGGACTTGTGTGTTACCGTTACACCACAGCTCAATAAACCACCGCTTGACACTTACCCAAGCCTTCAGCGTAGAGTTTTAGGCGGTGGTGGTTGCTTACTTGCGAGCCTCACGGCTGGCTTTCGGCTATGATTATAGGGGAATGCAAAAAAGGTTACTTACGGAAGAACTCTTTGAACGCCTCGTGACCATACTGACCTTTCGTCAGCTCGACAACCTCGGCAATCGTATAGCGGTCGCGCTTCTCGCTCTCCGGTAACACGCGCTCCACGAATCCGCGAGTTCCTGCGGAGCAAGCTCCCGTAATTACGCGGTAAGCCTCGATAGCCTCCTCAAAGCTAATCTCGGTCTGCATCGTCCATCCTTCGTACTTCGATTTGTCGCGGTTGCTGATTTTATAGATAAGGTCAGCTTTGGCCTCCTGAATCGTATCTCCGTGCGCCCACTTACCGTTGCCATCCGTAACAAGGTAGGTAATCTTGTCACTCCCGATGCTCTTAACATGGCATACATTTCCTTTTCGCTCAATGATCTGCTGAAAGATACCGTCGGCTTTGATGTATTTTCTGCCGTGCCACTCCCATTGGAATATGTCCGGTGCGGTGCGGTTGATATGCGATGTGTCCGGGGTCGAGGTCAGTTGGTTGTTGCCGAGCAAAAGGCCACCACCGATGGTCATGCCTTCGGGGAACGATACCTCCGTCAGTTGGTTGTTGTCGAGCCAAAGGTTACCACCGATGGTCATGCCTTCGGGGAACGATACCTCCGTCAGTTGGTTGTTGTCGAGCCAAAGGTTACCTTTGTAGTGCT
>JAZNCE010000007.1:0-65208 GCA_045587385.1 Eubacteriales bacterium | reverse complement strand
CTCTGCGGTGACCTTTTCTCTTTTCTTCGCTTCTCTAATTGTTGATAGTACAAGATTAATGTTTTGTTCTGTGCCGGTTTTGTAAGAAACAATACTATTGTCGAATAAATCTCTGATAACTGACAGATATAAAACACCTTGCTTGGTATGTATATATGATATATCCGTTACCCATTTCTGGTTTGGTCTGTCTGCTGTAAAGTTTCTATCAAGCAAATTTGGATATTTATGAATCCCTGTGTTGTAATTATGATACTTCTTTCTTCTGACAACGGACAAAAGATTGTATTTCTGCATCACTCTAAGCACGGTCTTAGGATTACGATAAATACCATTTCGTTCTAACCAAATATGCACTCTGCGATATCCATATGTTTTACCGCAAATTTCCTGACATTCTTTTATCTTTTCTGCTAAAGGTAAATCATTTGCCGGCATATCCATTCTCTTTAAATAATCATAATATCCACTTCTTGATACATTAAAAAATCTACACATTTCGCTAATAGAATATTTATCTTTATGACGGTAGATTACCATAAATTTTACGCTGGTTCTCACTTCCTTTCTGTGAGCGAGAGAAAATCCCGCAATAATTCAACTTCCATTTTCAATCGTTTGTTCTCGTATTTGTATTCTTGTAACGTTTTCGCTGGTTTTCTGCCTCGTCGCTTTGGAACAATCTCGCTCTGTGCTGTTAACCCACACCAGCTTTGTATTGCCCATCTGCTGATTCCGTATTCTTTGCTTAACGAGTTTACGGATTGTCCTTTTTTGTATTTTTCACGTATCTTTTCTCTAATATCTTCTGGGTACTTCTTCATCCCAATTTTTCCTGACATAAAAACACCTCCTATGGTAGTACTTTAATTCTACCATAAGAGGTGCTTTTTGTCTATTGTCCGTTTTTACTGGACTTGTTCAATGACTCAGCGCCTTTTTTATATGCAAAAATAAAGAAAAGCCCCGCGCGAGGCGGGGCGAGAGATTATTCAAAACATTCGACATATTTGGGATTCTTGCGAATTTCTTCAACAACATTTTGCGGATAGAATCTAAACTCTTTCTCCCAAATATCGTCCCCGAAAGGAACAAGATCCCCTTTGTTTATCTTCGGCAACGCCGATATTAGTGGGGCAGAATATTGATACTCACCTTCATTACAGATACGCGAATATTCTTTATAATGGTCGAAACCTTTGTCGAAATAATTAAGGATATTTTCAATGCTGTCATTGTTGTCCATTGCGTATTTTACCAAGGTCAAATATAATTGACCGATATTCTGATGCCAAGCGCCACATTTGCCATCAGCAAAGACTGTTTCGAAAAGGTTAATGATGGACAACAGAATTTGTCTTCCGTATACAGAAGATGACACCGCCGGTCTTGTGGCAACCGATTCGGAGATAGCTAATCGTAGATTGGAAAGAAGAGCCATAATTCTTTCGCCTTGATATCTTGCTTTTTCTTCACCTACAGTTGCCAAGGGTAGCAATACTTCTTTGGAAATGACCAGCGTGTTTTGATTGTTAGCAAGTGCCTTTGCCTTTTCGTATTCACCCATTCTGCAATAAAGCGGTGTTATCTGACGAATGGCAATTTCGCGGTCTTCTGAGGATGGATGACATTTCAAAAGATTTTCATAAACACGAACAGCTTCTTGCCAATAAATATTTTGTGCGTTATAAGCAATATCTTCTTCCATGATACCGGATGAATCGGAAGGCCGCACTTTTGCACCGTATTGATGAAATCCCCACATGTGAAGTGCCTGAGCGAGCTTCAAAAGTATTTTGGGCTCATTCGGAAATTCCGCTGAAGCAGCACGAAGCATATTAACACATTCTCCAACATCTTCCGATAAGCCTCCTTGAAACAGTGTAAATCCCTGCTTGGTCAGTATCTTGGTAGCATTTTCGAGAATGGTTTTGATTTTTTCTTCTCGTTCATCGTGATATCCAAATAGCTCATCAATCGACACATGGAAGTAATTTGCGATAGCTGGAATCATCTCCATGTCGGGATAACTACCACCTGACTCCCAGCGTGATACAGCCTGTGCAGTTACGCCGAGAGCTTCTGCAAGATTATCTTGTGTACGCCCATCACGTTTGCGCAGTTCTCTAATTTTAACACCTAAGTTAAGTTGCATAAAAGTTCCTCCTTGAAATAGTTATCACCGGTGTAATTACATTATAGCATATATTTGTAAAAAAACAATTATCAAATAGTTGTTTACGACTCAACCAATGTTTGTTTTTTTGCTTTTCCCAACGTTTGTGTCTGGGGCAAGCATAGCGAGGGAATGAAGATAAACGAGCTGATTGCGAGAAAATGAATACCGTAGCTATCACTTGTCCCGCCGTCACGCGGTTCAAAAACTGTGATGCAAGAATCAAAGAAAAACCCCGCGCGAGGCGGGGCAAATAAATCATTTCTTTTCGATGGGAATCCAAATCTCTATTGTTCTTTCGGTATAGCCTCCGACGATTCCCCAATGATAGACTGCAATTTCCGGTGCATTGATCATTTGGTATTCGTTATTGGATAGCCATTCTGCGGCAATTTGCTTGCGAAGATCAAAATATTCTGGGATAGGCATTCTCTGCTTTTCGGTTTCAAAAATAGCGTAAGTTCTTTCAGGAATAATAATCTCTTCAAATTGGAATTTATCCATAAAATCTATTCCTGTGACTTTGCTATTGTACAAGTTATCGCGCTCCCAATTGTCTGTCGTTGAAGCAATGTAAAAATCATATCCGTCATCATTCATATTTGTTATAACGCAATAATCGGATAGCTTATCATTTGCCATTCCTTTTAGCATCCATTGATGTGCTCTGGTGGTAATAAAGAAATCGCCTTCTTGCTTATGGCGTAACTCATCGTAAGGAGTGCCCTCAAAACGCTTTTTATAGCCGAGAAGTGTAAACTGTGGTTTGGTTTCAATTCGATAATTCATAATGCTACCGCCTTCCAATGAAATTTTTATTGACAAGCGAGAAAAGGATTTAAGTTTACTTCCATCTGCGCGCGCCTGCGACGGAGTAATACCATGGAATTTTTGAAATGCTTTAGCAAAACTATCTGGGCTATCGTAACCGTATTTCAGCGCAATGTCAATCACTTTTTCTTTGCCGTTTGCAAGTTCTGCGCCTGCTAATGATAGACGGCGTAGCCTAATATATTCTCCAAGAGTGTATCCACAAAGAATACTGAACACTCTTTGAAAATGATAGCTTGAAGAAAAACTTTCGGCAGCCACCTTTTCGTAATCGATTTCTTCGGTCAAATTCGCCTCGATATAATCGATCGCTTTTTGCATTCCTGTAATCCAATCCATTCATCATCCCTCCTGTCTGCCTATATTTTACCAGAAAGCGTTTTGAAAATCCCGACATTCTGTGCGAAGATATATCGGATATATTATACCATAGTTTTAAGCTGTTATCAAGTATTTTCCGCTTTCCCAACGCTTGCGTCTGGGGCAAGCATAGCGCGTGGATGTCCATACGCAATCGGGCAGAAGCCCGAACCCACTAATTGCAGAGAGATAATGCGTCGTAGGGCGGGGGCTTGCTCCCGCCGGTTTTGTTCTCAACATGTGTCACCGTAGGGGAGCATTCCATATGCTCCCGAAAAGGAAAGGGCGGATATGGAATCCGCCCCTACGATATTGTGGAAATATATTTGTTTCTTCGGCGGGAGCAAGCCCCCGCCCTACGTTATGAAATTGAATTCTCCGATAAGAATACAGAGCGAAGCGGCAAGGGTTTTTTGTGTTAGAGTCCGTAAAGCTCGGTATATTTCTTTTCCAGATAATCGGTGTAGTAGGTGGGATCAAAGTCACAGCCCAGCGCGTCGGCAAGCAGCTGACCGGGCTTCTTTTGGCAGCCGTGGCGCCAGATGTGCTCGCGGTTCCATGCGTTGATGGGCGCAAAATCACCCGCAGCCAAGCAGGCGTCCACGTCCACGCTCTCGCGCATCTTGGCAAGCAGCTGTGCGCCGTAGGCACTGCCCAGCGCGTAGGAGGGGAAGTAGCCGATGCCGCCGCCCGACCAATGGCTGTCCTGCAGCACACCGTGGGTGTCGTCGGGCACGTCCACGCCAAGGTATTCCTTGTAAAGCGCGTTCCATGCCGCGGGCAGGTCCTTGACCGCAAGGTCACCCGACATGACTTGCTTCTCCAGCTCGTAGCGTACCATCACGTGCAGGCAATACGTGACCTCATCGGCATCGATGCGGATCAGAGAAGGCGTGACCTTGTTGATCGCGCGGTAAACGTCTTCTGCGGTGCAGTTTGCAAGCTGCGCGGGGAAACACTCCTGCATCTTGGGGAATATGTAGCCCACGAACGCGCGGCTTCTGCCCAGCAGATTTTCATAAAAACGGCTCTGGCTTTCGTGAATACCCATGGAAACGCCGCCATCCAGCACGGTATAGGCAAGCGAATCGTCGGAATTCAGATCATAAAGCGCATGCCCGCCCTCGTGAATGACGCTGAACATCGAGCTTGCAAGGTTTTCGCGGTCATAGTTGGTGGTAATACGCACGTCGTGGTGCGAGCCGAGGCTGGTGGTAAAGGGGTGCTCTGTTGTGCCCAGCCCGCAATGCGCCATGTCAATGCCCATGGTGCGCATCAGGGTAAGAGAGAATTTCTCCTGCTCATGTTCGGGGAAATCACCCCAAATGCAAGCGTCGGACACCTGCTGTGCCTTGCCGATCTTGGCGATCAGAGGAACCAGACGGCTGCGCAGCGCGCCGAAGAATTGGTCGCACTTTTCCATGGTCAAGCCCTCTTCGTATTTATCAAGGCAGTAGTTATAGGGGTGCATATCAGGCGCGCAATAGGCAGCAAAGCGACGCTCGGTTGCAAAGATTTGTTCAAGGTAAGGGCAGAACAGAGCAAAATCGTTGGTCTCCTTGGCGGTGTGCCAGGCGTCGTCCGCCTCTACCAGCACCTGCTGGTATGCCACGTATTCCTCCATGGGAATCTTTTGCATTTCCTTGATATCCTTATAAAGGATCTCGACCTGGCGCGCGATTTTGGCGTCCAGCTCGTCCTTGTGCCCGTCCAGATAGCAAAGCAGCGCAACGGTTTGCTCACCCGTGGAGAGCAGATAGCTTTCGCGGCTGAGGATCGAGAGTGTCTGTCCGCGATTGGCGGCTGTGCCCTTGGGGGCGGTGGTTGCGCCGTCAAAATAGATCAACGCCATGGCGTGACCGAATGCGCTCAGCTTTTCCTGCAGTTCTTTTAATTGCTCACAAGCTTGATTAAGTTCCATTTCGGGGCTCCTTTAATGCAGCATTTTTGCTTTAAGTGCAAGGATCTTGCGCACGGCGTTGTCGATCATTTCCTCGGGGATGGTGCCGTCGCGCACAGCGTCCAGTACGGCGGGGTACTGCTTGTCGTAAGAGGAGCAGCAAAGCAGGTCGTTGCCCGAAAGCACCGCCTGCACTGCACTTGCGCGGTCACCCGTGTACAGGGTAATGGCGTTCATATCCAGCGAGTCGGTAATGATCAAGCCCTCAAAGCCCATTTCCTCGCGCAGCAGCTTATGTACGGCAGGGGAGAGCGATGCGGGGATTTCGGCATCCATGCAGGACACGATGTTGTGCGCCACCATGACCACGGGTGCGCCTGCGGCAATGCCTGCGCGGAAGGGAGCGAGGTCACGCGTCATAAAGGTCTCCATGTCGCGGTCGTCGTGCGCGATGGAGGTATGTGTGTCCACGTTGTCGCCGTAGCCGGGGAAGTGCTTGAGGCTGCCGATCATGCCGTGCTCGTTCATGCCGCGCACAACGGCTGCAATGTAAGCGGCAGTTTCCTCGGGATCGTGCGAGGCGGTGCGCTTGTAGATAAAGCAATCGGGGTTGCCGGACATATCACAAACGGGGGCGTAGTTGAAGTTGACGCCCAGATCGCGCAGAAAATCGGATTTCTCGCAGGCGTCGGCGTATGCGGCGTCAATGCCGCCCTGTGCCAGCAGCTCGCGGGGAGAGAGATAGGGCGTTTGGCGGTATGCAGGGTACTTGGAGGCGCGCACCACCGTGCCGCCCTCGCAGTCCACCGCAATAAACATGGGAATGGGGGAAGCTTCCTGATAGGATGCAATCAGCGCGCGTACCTCGTCGGGCGTGCGGTTTGCAAAATCCACGGCGTAAAGGGTAAAGCCGCCTATGTGATAATCGGTCACGCACTTCATGGCAACCTCGTCGTCCTGCGGACGGCGGGTGACAAACATCTGACCTACCTTTTCTTCAAGTGTCATGCCTGCAAGAATTTGTGCTACGTTCATATTGTCCTCCTCAATCTAAAATGCCAAGGTATTCTTCCAGCGTCAGTCCGCGCTCGTGTATTTCGGTTGCGGCATCCGCACCGACAAAGCGGTAGTGCCAGGGCTCGTAGGAATAGCCGGTAATATCGGTTTTGTCGGCAGGATAGCGCAAAATAAAGCCAAAGCGGTGCGCATTTTGCTGCAGCCACTCGTAGGCGGGATTTTGCGCAAAGGTCTCGTCAAGAGAAACGTAATTGGTGCTGATTAAGTCAATAGCGTTGCCCGTATGGTGCTCGCTGGTGCCGGGGGCTGCCGAGTAGGTCAGCACCAAGTCGCGCACCTGCGCGTCTGTCCAGGTGGGGTGTGCCGCCTTTTCCTGCTCTATATACGTGTTGAAAAGCGATTGCTGGTAGGAATAGGAGCGGTAGCCGCTGGTCACCACAATGTCGGTGTACCCTTGTGCGTGCAGCTCCTTGACCATTGCCTCTGCAGCCTTGGCTGCGTACAGGCGCAGCTCAATCTCCTTGCCGTAAAGCGTCAATTCGCTATCTAACTTGGTCAGATCGGGCGGGCAGTAGCTTGCGCCCGAGGGGTGCGTTTTGTTGAGCAGCACCAGATATTCGGTGTTTTTGGTGTTGATATAATCGGAATTGAGTCCCGGATCGTCTTGCTTGCAGCCTGCGACCATGGTCATGCCGCAGATCAGGCAAAGCGGCAAGATCAGCGTTTTCAGAAAGTTCATAGAAGCTCCTTTACGGCTTGGTTTCCACCATCAGAAAATATGGAGAGGTGGGGGAATTGATAATCTGTACGCGTGTGACGCATACCTTGAAGCGGGAAAGGGAAGAGAGGTATTCGCATACCAGCTTGCCCTCCTCGTCGCCCTCTTTATGTCCGGGGTAAATGGCAATATTGAGAATGCCGTCGCGGTCGAGTAGCTCAATGGCGTCGCGGATGGCGGGCAGGGTGGTTTCGCGCATGGTGGTGATGGATTTGTCACCGCCCGGCAGCCAACCGAGATTGAACATACCCACGCGGAAGGGCGTCTTGACGTATTCCTTGACCTTATGGTGGGAATCGTGGATGAGCGTATAGTTCTCGGGGCAGCCCTGTTCGATGAGGTTTTTGCGGGTGGACTCCACCGCCTGCGCCTGAATATCAAAGGCGTATACGTGCCCCTCGGGGCCTACGGCTTTGGACAAGAATGCGGTATCGTGGCCGTTGCCCATGGTAAAGTCCACGACAACGTCACCCTCTTTGATATGGTTGCCGATAAACAGCTTATGTAAGGAAAGCAGATCGATCATGATGGTACCTCGTTAGTTTTTCTTGGGCTTGTCGCCCTTATGCAAGTCGGAGCGCAGGAATTTGAAGGCGCGCTCCACGGCGTCCTTGGAGTTGTACCAGGGCTCGTCGTCGTAACGGTAGTCGAATTTTTTGCAGAACCAGCTGACGTCCTCGCGCAGCTCGTCAAAGTAGGTAAGCTCCACGCCCTCCACGTCATCCATGAACGCATTGATCTTTTTCTTGGGCAAGCGACCCTGCCCGTACTGCAGCAGCTTTTTGTAGTGCGGCAGGCAGAAATAGGGCTGTGCTTTGAGCTTGGCAGGGAAATCCTCGTCGGTATTCCAAAGCAGCACCGCCGTGCCAACCATGTGCTCAAAGTGGAAAGCGATGCGGTTGCAAACGTAGCACGAGCACTCCAGCTTGTCAATGCGCTTGGCGGATTTTGCGGGATTTCCCTTAATTTCCTTACGCAGCTGATCCAGGTGACTTTCCAAGGTCAATGCCATGCCAAGGCGGTTCTTGCGCACGAACATCATGTCGTAATGCGTGCGGCAAAAGCCCTCCTCGTTGGTGCGGATGCGGATGTCGGGCTCCATCATGGAAGCACCAAGGATCAGATCCAGCTCGTTTTCCTCCAATTTGTTGTAAATGGCGCAAAAGGGGCAGCCCAGCGCGTGGTCTGCGGCGGACGCCTCAAACGCCTCGTTGACGGGTATGGTATAGATCTGTTCCATGTGTACCTCCAAGTGTTTTCATGAGTCAATTATAGCATGCCTGCAGCGTCACATGCAAGCGGATTTTGTAAATTATTGTGCGCGGAAAAATGCATCCGCAAAGCTGTTGAAGAACAGTCTGCGCGTGCGGAAAAGCTCGGTCTTATTACGCCCGAAATGGACGGCGTTGGTCAGTATCATGCCCCACAGTCTGCTTTCGCGGTCCACGTAAAGTGCCGTGCCCGTAAAGCCGGTATGTCCGTAGCTGCCCTCGGAAAACAGCGCGCCCGTCATGTAAGAGAAGGAGGGCGTGAGCTGGAACCCAAGTCCGCGATCCTCGTTTTTACCGGGGGTGGCGTTCTGAATGGCTTTTTCAAAGGTGCGGGGATTGAGAAACGTCTTGCCGTCAAGCACGCCGCCCGCAGCGATCATACGTGCAAATTTGGTCATGTCATCCAAAGGGGAGAACACGCCCGCGTTTCCCGAAACACCGCCCATAAAGGAGGCGTTTTCATCGTGCACGCGTCCGCACAGGTACTCGCCGTGCAGCGAGGAGAACTCGGTGGTAACCACGTTTTTTGTGGTGGGATTGTAGCAGGTGTTGTGCATGCCCAGCGGCTCGAATACCTCGCGCTTTGCCAGCACGTCCAAGGGGGCGTCGCCCACCTGCTCCAAGATCTTTTGCAAAAGGATGTAGCCCATGCAGGAATAGTGCACCTGCTCACCGGGTGCGCACCAGGGCTTGGAGCGCAGGATCACGTCTACCGCCTTTGCGGGATCATCGGTCTGCGTCCAAAGCGGGATGTGCGGCGTCAGCCCCGAATTGTGGTGCAAAAGGTGTCGGATGGTCACGTCGCCTCTGCCCTGGGGGGCGTCCTCGGGAATTGCAAAATAACGCGAAAGGGGATCGGTCAGCTCTATTTTACCTTGTTCCAGCATGCGCAACGCCACCATGGTGGTGGATACAAGCTTGGAAAGAGAAGCAAGATCAAAAAGGGTGTCTCGCTCCAGGGGAAGCATTTCGGGATTGACTTGCTTGTTGCCCATAAAGCCGCTGTCAAGTACCGTGTCGCCGCACCCAATGGCATAGGCAATGCAGGGGTACGCGCCTGCCTCCAATCCGTTTTGCAGTATTTCTCTTGCACGTGAAAAATCGGGAGTTTGTTGCATGATCAAAGGGCTCCTTTCGCCAACGTAGTATCAATATCATCTTATTATAACGCATTTTTCGCATTTGCACAATAGTTTTTTCATATATCTGTCAAAAAATACCCGTAATCGACTTGACACGCGTTTTTTTTGATGCTATAATGTTTGGTAAGAAAGAAAGGCGCATGCGCGAATTTTGCAAATAATCCTTGGCTTTCTGTATTTTCCTTAACGGAGGTTTATCATGAAAAGATCTGCACTCAAAAAGCAGGCAAGAGCTGCCCTGAAGGGTCACTGGGGTATCGCTATTCTGGTTGGCTTGGCATTGATCGGTGTCAACTGGGTTATCGGTATGATTCCCTTGATCGGCTGGATCGTCAGCCTTGCCGCAGTCGTCCTCGAATTCGGTTTTGCTGCATTCTATCTGAGTCTTGTCCGCGCCGGTGACGTTAAGTTCGTCACCCTGTTCACAGCATCCATCGAAGGCTTCTTGAAGAAGCTGGGTACCTACTGGCTCAAGGTTCTGTACCTGTTCTTATGGTACCTGCTGTTTATCATCCCCGGTATCGTCAAGTCTTACTCCTACGCAATGACGGAGTACATCCTGCTCGACAACCCCGAGCTGACCGCAAACGAAGCAATCACCAAGAGCCGTCAGATGATGAAGGGCTACAAGTGGAAGCTGTTTGTACTGGATCTGTCCTTCATTCTGTGGAGACTGCTTTGCATGATCCCCTTCTTCGGTGTTCTGCTCAACCTGCTGTACGTAAATCCCTTCTACACTGCAACCAGAGCTCAGTTCTACGAAGAGCTCAAGGCAATCAAGGGCTGATAAATGATACAAAGCCGCAGCATCAGCTGCGGCTTTGTGATAGAGAGGGCGATTATGAAGCAACTGAGAATGCGCCGCGAGAGCGCACCCGTAGAGAGCAGGGAGCTGCCGCAGGGGTACTGCTATGAATTTTACTGCGGCAAGCGTGAGCAGACAGAGGATTGGCTGGAGCTGTGCTTTGAGGCATTGATCCCCTCCAAGGAAGAAAAATGGTTTACCGATACCATTGTGCAATATCCCGATCTGTGTCCCGAGCGCGATCTTTTTTTCGTGGTGGAGCAGGGAACGGGCAGACGCGTTGCCACCACAGCAGCGGTGTGCCACGGGCAAGAGGGATATATTCATATGGTCGCAGCTGCGCCCGGCGTACGCGGCAGAGGTATCGGACATGCCATGCTGCGCCATGCGCTGCGACAGCTTGAGGCACGCGGATGCACGCATAGCGTGCTGACCACCGACGATTTTCGCTTGGCGGCAATCAAAACGTATCTGGATGCGGGATTTGTCCCCGTGATCGAGGATGATCCCGAGAGCGACGTGCGCGCACGCTGGGAAAGCGTGCTGGATGCGTTGCAATATGCAAAAAAAGTAGAGCTTTAGGAGAATACAGACATGGTTAAAAGAGTAAAGATCAAGGCGAAATACGCATTGGAGGGCAACTGGTTTGCCGCTATCGTGGCATTTTTGCTGTACGTTGTGCTGCTTGCCTTGCTGGATATGACCGGTATCGGCATCCTGTTTTCGGGATTGCTGACGTTTGGTTATGCGGCGTTTTGCCTGACGCTGATCCAAACCAAAAAGGCAAGGGTCGGCGCGTTTTTCGGCGGCATATTCCGCAAGATGTTCAAAAAATGGGGAGCCTCTTTTCTCATGGGACTGTATACCTGCCTTTGGTCGCTTTTGCTGATCATTCCCGGCATTGTCAAGTATTATGCGTATGCCATGACGCCGTATATCATGATGGAAAAGCCGGATATGGGCATCAACGATGCCATTACCAAGAGCCGCGAGATGATGAAGGGGCACAAATGGCAGCTGTTTTGGCTGGACGTTTCCTTTACGGGCTGGATGCTGCTGAGCATTCTGACGCTTGGTGTTGCACTTGTGTACGCATGGCCCTACTATAATGCCGCAAAAGCCGCTTTCTATAAGGAGATCAGAAGATCCGCAAAATAAATACAACGTGTAATGAGAAAACCCGCTCGGACGAGCGGTTTTTCTGCGCTTTATATGCATGACTTTGTCCGTGCGTGCATAGATTGTAACGAAAATCTATGCAAGACCAAAAGGAGATGCATGCAATGAACCTGAACACGAATACCGAGGGAATGCAGATCCCTCTTTGCCAAAAGACCGTACTGACCGAGGTATCGGGAGATTTTTCGCTGCCCGATTATCAGCCCGAGATCAAGCGGCTGTTACGCATTCGCCCCTGCGTGCTGCCTGCTGCTCCCTATGCGGGGGCTGGCAACGCTGAATTTTCGGGTGCGCTGGATTATTACGTGCTGTACTGTGCTGCTGACGGTGGGCTGTATTGCGCACCGCTGCACACCGAATACGCGTTCAGCTTGCCGTTTGAGTCGGGCGATTGTGAGCCCGAGCTGTGCACGGCAGACGTCGTGCCCGAGAGCGTGGTAGGCAGAGTCAGCGCACCGCGCAAGCTGAACATCCGTTGCCGTTTGCGCGCGGATGCATGCGTGTTCGGCTCGCTGCCCGCTGTGGAGCAGACCGAGGGCGTGGTCGATCCCTTTTCGGTCGAGCGGCTGCAGGGGGAGCAGGTGCTCGCGCAGATCGGCTACGGCGTTGGGGAAACCTTGCGCCTGAGCGAGGATATTCTCACCGACGTGCGGGGCAGAAATATGCGCCTTGTGTGTGCCGAGGGGCAGGTGCACGTGCAGGAGGCGATCGCCGGCGCGGGCGTGGTCAACTGCCGCGGTGAGGTTGAGCTCAAGCTCATGCTGAGTGCCGAGGAGCAGGGCAGCCTGCCCGATCCCGTACCCACCTATCTTGTGCGCAAGCTGCCGTTTGCGGGCAGCATCACGGTGGACGGCGCAGCGTCCGGATGCGAGTGCTGCGTGGTCGGCAACTGTGCCGAGCTGAGCGTGGCTGTTGAGGAGACCTTTATGCATGCCGAGGTGGGCGTGGTGCTGCAGGCGCGCGTCATGCGCAACCGCCCCGTGTGCTATACCAAGGACACCTTTTCCACCAAGCGTGCCTGCGAGTGCGCGTACCGGGAGTACGAGTTGCCCGTTGCCATCCGTGCACTCAACGGTAACTTTACGCAAAGCGACAGCGTCGCGCTCGCCGAGGCTGAGATCCCCGCGGGCGGCAGCATTGTGGACGTGTGCGGCAGCGCGGACGCAGAGCAGATGAGCTGGGAGAAGGGCAGGTGCACGATCAGCGGCACGGCGCATTATATCGTGCTGATGAGTGCTGACGGTGAGATCTCCCCGCACGAGATCAGTATGCCTTGGAAGTATGAGCTGGAATGCGCCCGTGAGCCCCGGGACTGGCGCGCGCACGTGCAGGTGCTTTCCTGCCGCGCAAGAGTAGACGGAGAGCGCATCGGGGTAGACGGTGAGATCGCATGCGCCGTTGAGCTGTGGGATACCGCCCCCGTCAGCGTGCTGCGCGGCGTGCGCTACGGAGAATCGGCAGACCCTCGGTCGGGCGGCGCGTTTACCGTGTGTTATCCTTCGGGTTCCGATTCGCTCTGGAGCGTTGCCAAGCGGTACGCTACCGCGCTGTCTGCCGTGCGCAACGCCAACGATCTGGACGCAGACGCACCCGCAGATGCCCCCGAGTCGATCGAGGGGTGCAAGTATCTGATCGTGTAAGCGCACGGGCAGGGGCATGCTCCTGCTCGCATCGGCATAAAGAATGATTGCAAGGGGTACTCTTGCACAAATTGTCCGTATCAAAATTATGCAACCCTACAAACATTGAAAAATCCCGGTTTTGCGCTTGCAAAATCGGGATTTTTTCGGTATTATATAATTGTAAAAATATGGCGGTTTTGTATGCCGCCAAGCAAAAAATCTCTCAAACGGAGGACTGCAAATATGAAAAAACTCAGAATTGGTATCATCGGTTGCGGCGGTATTGCAAACGGCAAGCATATGCCCTCGCTCAAAAAGCTGCCTACTGTTGAATTGGTTGCATTCTGCGATATCATCGAGCAGAGAGCGATCGACGCAAAGGCTAAGTACGGCACGCCCGACGCTGTTGTTTACACGGATTACAAGGAGCTTTTGAAGGACGAAACCATTGACGTCGTACACGTCTGCACGCCCAACCGCTCCCACTCCTTTATCACCGTGGACGCGCTGGAGGCAGGCAAGCACGTTATGTGCGAAAAGCCCATGGCGATCAACTCCGAGGAAGCAAAGAAGATGCTGGACGCTGCTGCTCGCACGGGCAAGAAGCTGACCATCGGTTACCAGTCCCGTCAGTCCATGGGGGCTAAGTACCTCAAGAAAGAGGCTGAGGACGGCACGTTTGGTGATATTTACTACGCAAAGGCTACCGCGCTGCGCCGCAGAGCCGTTCCCACCTGGGGCGTATTTCTGAATGAATACGAGCAGGGCGGCGGTCCTCTGATCGATATCGGTACCCACTCTCTTGACCTGACCCTTTGGATCATGGATAACTATAAGCCCAAGTACTGCGTTGGTACTGCTTATCACAAGCTCAACAAGGACACCAACCAGGGCAACGCATGGGGCAACTGGGATCCCGAAAAGTTCACCGTCGAGGACAGCGCATTCGGCTTTGTCGTCATGGAGAACGGCGCAACCATTAACCTGGAGTCGGCATGGGCACTCAACATGATCGACGTGCGCGAGGCAACCACGCTGGTTTGCGGCACCAAGGCAGGCGGTGACCTCTACGACGGTGTGCGCATCAACGGCATTCGCAACAACAGCCAGTACGTGCTGCGTCCCACGCTCAATCCCCAGGGCGCCGCATTCTACGAGGGCACAAATGCAGGCGATCCTGCCTCCGTTGAGGCTGCACAGTGGATCAACGCGATCCTGACCGATACCGATCCTTGTGTGCTTCCCGAGCAGGCGTACACAGTTACCCGCATTCTGGAGGGTATTTACGAGTCTGCCAAGACCGGCAAGCCCTACTACTTTGACTAAGAGGATAATTAACATGAAAATCAGCGTACTTGCTAATTTATACGGACAAAAATCTCTTGACGAGGCACTCTCGATCATCACAAGTCTTGGTGTGCACACCGTAGAGCTGGGTGCGGGCGGATATCCCGGCAAGGCTCATTGCAACCCCGCAGAGCTGCTTGCAGACCCTGCTAAGTATGACGAGTTTATCGCAACCCTGAAAAAGTATGACGTCAGCGTTTGCGCGCTGGCTTGCCACGGCAACGCCGTGCATCCCGATCCCGCAATTGCCGCATCCTTTGACAAGGACTTCCGCGAGGCAGTGCTCCTGGCAGAGAAGATGGGCATTGACACCGTCATTACCTTCTCGGGCTGCCCCGGTGACGCACCCGGTGCAAAGTACCCCAACTGGGTCACCTGCCCCTGGCCCGATGATTTCCTCAAGATCCTTGACTGGCAGTGGAACGAGGTGCTGATTCCTTACTGGAAGGAAGCAGGCGCGTTTGCCAAGGCACACGGCGTGGATCATATCGCATTTGAAATGCACCCCGGATTTTGCGTGTACAATCCCGAAACGCTGCTTAAGCTGCGTGCAGCAGTTGGCGACGTGATCGGTGCAAACTTTGACCCCTCTCACCTTGTATGGCAGGGCATGGATCCCGTGGCTGCTATCCGTGAGCTCCAGGGTGCGATCTATCACTTCCACGCAAAGGATACCAAGATCGATCATTACAACACCGCCAAGAACGGTGTGCTGGACACCAAGCACTACGGCGACGAGATCCACCGCGCGTGGGTATTCCGCACCGTGGGTTACGGTAACGGTGAGACCTATTGGAGAGATATGGTCTCCAACCTGCGCCTTGTGGGCTACGACCGCGTGCTGTCCATTGAGCACGAGGATAGCTTGATGAGCATTGACGAGGGTCTTGCAAAGGCTGTTGCGTTCTTGAAGGATATCTGCATCTACGAGCCCAAGCCGGGTACTATGAGCTGGGCATGATGCATATGCGCAGAACGATTTTTGCAAGCGTACTGTGTTTGCTTTTGATCCTTGTGCTGTGCTCTTGCGATATGCAGGGCTTGGTGGGTGAGCTGATGGATGAGCAGACCGAGGCGCAAACGATAGGGCTTGGCGGCTTTGCCGGTGCTATGGAGATCATCGGAACCGATGAGAACGGCAATTATATCGCCAAGGGCGAGGACGGTACCGTGATTCTGGAAGGCGATATTTATAATGCGTTTCAGGGCGAAATCAACGGCAGCCACGTTGTGATCATCGGCGGCAACGGCTCGTTCAATTATGAGATCAGCCTTGCCGATCCTCTGGCGGAGGTGGACGCATACGAGGCGGATGCATTCGTGCCTGTGGATAAGCAGACCGATTACGTCAAGATCACGGTGCGTGACTTTGGTGACATTGTCATTCGTCTGCACCCCAAATATGCGCGCGCCACGGTTGAAAACTTCCAAAAGCTGGTGGAGCAGGACTTTTATGACGGTCTGGTCTTCCACCGCATCATTCAGAACTTTATGATCCAGGGCGGCGGTTACGATGAGAGCGGTGAGCTGCACAAAACCGACGCTATCAAGGGTGAATTTGATGCCAACGGCATTAAGAACCCGCTCAAACACGTTCGCGGTGTCGTTTCCATGGCTCGCACGCAGGAGGTGGACAGCGCATCCTCGCAGTTCTTTATCTGCGACGTGGATAATCCGCATCTGGACGGTCAGTACGCTGCGTTTGGCGTGGTGGTTGCGGGCATGGAGGTCGTAGATGCGATTGCTGCGGTTGAAACGCAGGCAGGGGATGCACCCGTATCTCCCGTCGTGATCGAAAGCGTTACCTTCGTGTATCGCGAAAAGCAATAAAAAGCAATCAAAATGAAAAATCCGCTCGAATTGCCCAACTTCCCATAAGGAAGTTGGGCAGTTTTATTCGCCTTTGGCGAGTGATATTTCTTCGCAGTGATATTCGGCTTATGCCGAGTGATATTTGCTACGCAAGTTTTGGAGGCGAATAAAATATCACTGAAGCCGTAAGGCTTCAATATCACGATCGCGCACGCGATCATATCACTCCGACGAAGTCGGAATATAACTATTGCTTTATCTGCCGATTTGTGTTATAATATATTCAACATTATAGGGGTATGGGCTAAGCCCTATGCCTTTGTAATACAAAGGCGAAACTGGAGATAAATAGAACAGGAGGATGACTATGTCAACTTGGAGCGGTATTAGGCATAAACTTGAAAACGAGTATCTTGCAGAATCATTACGAGGACATATTCAGTATTATTGCACTTCTTACAGCAAAAGTCCTGACCATCACGGCAGAGCATCCATACGGTTAGATGGCAAAGAATTGATCAGCGGTTGCTACTGGAACAACTGGAGCAAAGCTCACTTATTTCCACATGATGAAACATACGAAAAGCGAATGACAGAAAATTACGCATATATGGACGATACAGCACTAAAATTAGGCATATTCAGTCCGCATGCCTTTTATCAAGCTTTTGAAGAATTTGACAATCAAAGCATTGAGGAAAGCATGAACAGTGAAAACATGATTATTCGTATTTTTGCCATACTTGATAGAAGAGTTGGAAAAAGAAGATTGATAAATATGTATCGCACGTTAAATCCTAAAGAGGAAGTTTTTAATTTGTTTTACTCAATTCGAATCAATGCAGAGGGCATTACATTGAATTAATACTTAACCCCGACAGATTCATGAATCTGTCGGGGTTAATCTTTGTTTTCTGCAATACAATTATTGTGATGGACCGTCGAGGACGCTGGCCCCTACAAAGAGAAATCAAACTTCCTTATGAGAACCAGCCTTTTCGAGCGGATTTTTTACCTTTACGTGCTGCTTGCAGCACATATCACTGCGCGAAGCGCAATATCACTCCGACGCAGTCGGAATACCACTCGCCAAAGGCGAATATCACTCAATGATGCAAAGCATCATTCCAACCCCATCTGTCCCATGAGCTTTTTGTTGAATTCCTCAACGGTGTTGTAGCCCATGCGCTTCTGACGGTTGTTCATTGCCGCGATCTCCAGAATAATGGCAAGGTTACGACCGGGCTTGACGGGAATGGTGGTGCAGGGGACCTTGATGCCGAGAATGTCTACCTTCTGCTCGTCCAAGCCCAGGCGGTCGTACATTTTGCCCTGTACCCAAGGCTCAAGGTTGATGACAAGGTCGATCTTTTCGGTCTCCTTGACCGAGCCCATACCGAACAGACGGCGGATGTCCACAATACCGATGCCGCGCAGCTCCACGTAGTGACGGATGATCTCGGGGGCAGAGCCGACAAGCGTTTTTGCCGATACGCGCTTGATCTCGACTGCATCGTCCGCGATCAGACGGTGACCTCTCTTGACAAGCTCGATAGCGGTCTCACTCTTACCAACGCCGCTGTCACCCAGCAGCAGAATACCTTCGCCGTATACCTCGACCAATACGCCGTGGCGCGTAATGCGAGGGGCAAGGTGCTGGTTGAGCGAGGCGATCAGCGCAGCCATCATAGGGCTGGTATGCTCCTGCGTACGCAGAATGGGCACGCCTGAGATCTGTGCCTGCGGGATCAGCTCGGGGAAGACCTCGTTGCCCGAGGTAAAGAGCACGGCTACGGGCAGCGCCTTGATAAAGTCAACGAGTGCCTGCTCGCGCGCCCGGGGGGAAAGCTCCTGTAAGTATTTGTGCTCGGCGTTGCCGATGATCTGAATGCGGTCGCGGTCAAAGATGCCGTAAAAGCCCGCGAGTGCAAGACCGGGGCGCGAGACCTCGGGGGTGCGAATCAAAACGGTTTCATAGTCTTCGGGTACGTAGATCCGCTCAAATGAAAACTCTTTTTCAAGTTGCGCAAGGGGAATGGTAAAAATTTCGTCCATACGTTCGCTCCTTTGCTTTCGTTGCTCTCATTATAACACAAATTATTGATTTTGAAAAGGCTTTTTGCAAAAGTGGGTGAAAACATTTTCAGATATTTTTGAGAGTCTCAATATTTTTAATTCCCACAAATGTCAAATGATGTTCTTTCGATAGGATGCGACACATCTTCACCCTCTTGCCCTGTTCCGCATGCGGAACGAGGGCGTTTTGTATGATATAGCCGAAGAGAGCCGAACTCACACGGTTTTGAGCGGCAAATATCTGCACCTGCTACAGATAAAATACTCGCAATATATATAACTTGACAAAACCTTTGTGTACGAGTATAATTATAGCGGCGGGATCACCGGTGTCAAGGAATGGTATTGCTGCGAAGAACCCGATTCGTTATCGTGGTTACTATTACGACGAGGACACAAAGCTTTATTATCTCAACGCGCGCTACTACAGCCCCGAATGGCGCAGATTCATCAGCCCCGACGATACGGCTTATCTGGATCCCGAGTCTGTAAACGGTCTGAACCTTTACGCCTACTGTAATAATGATCCGGTGAATTATGCAGATCCGAGTGGGCATTTGCCTAATTGGGCGAAATGGCTTATTGGCGGTGCAGCATTCGCAGGGGCAATAGCTTTGACTGCTTTAACTGGCGGAGCACTTGCACCAGTTTTTATAGGAATGACAACCAGCATTGTTCTAGGTGGTTTAGCTGGTGGAGTCGTTTCTTACTTACAAGGTGAAGATTTTTGGAACGGTTTTGCAGATGGCGCAGCCAATGGCGCAATGTGGGGCGGATTGTCGTTATTAGGTGGTGCAGCCGTGAGAACATTTAACATTTTCAAAAATGGTGTGGTCATAGGTGAAAATATGACAAGAGTAAAAACAGCGGCTAAGCAACTCGGGGGAGTTCAAACATATGCCGGAAAACCTGGATTTAAAATCTTGAAAGCTATTAAGGGTGATGCCTATGCAACCACAAAAGCTTTAGCCCATAACCAAGCATGGTTAACAAGAATGATGAATTGGGGCGTTAAAGTATATGATATAGGCATTGATGTCGAACGCACCATTGGAAGAAGTATGTTTTACGGAATGGAAACCACCATAGCTAATAGTTACTTAAACATGATACCATGTTATCTAATCTAGAAAGGCAAACTGGTATGAATAGATCTATTATCAAAAAACTCAAATTTCTTGAAAGGCAAGGATTTAAGAGGAAGGTTTGTTCTCGTAACGGAGATTCGGAAATATATTATACGAAAAGCAATTCCACTATAGAAGTTCATTATTACCAATCAACTTTAATGAGATATTGTTTAGAGGTGATTATTGACTGTAACGGAAAGAGAGAAAACATATTTCATTGTACTTCTTTTAATCAAGCAGAAATCAGTTGTCTTGAAAAGGAGTTTTATTCAATCAACCCTCCGGATCCTTTGCAAAAGCAATTAGATTTGTATGCGGAATTTCTGAAAAAACATGCAATTGAGTTAAGTCAATAATTTCCTGTTTTTCGCATAAAAGCCCTGCTTTACATTTTTCACGCAACCTGACTATTATGGAATGAAAACTGCTAAGTTCTTAATAGAATAACCGAGGGCTCTTGTTACATAGGAGGCTTTATGAAGAATATTTTACTTGTACTAATCCCAACATTTACTGCTTATGCAGGGTTTATTGGTGCTATCGTGTATGAAATAGTTAAACGCCCTAAGTACTATGGAATCCAAATAGTTCTTTTTACAGTTCTTATAGTGGCTTTAACAATTCTCGAAATTCCCATATATAAAGATATGGTGGAAAGAGACTCCACTACAGTAATAGCGGAATATGTCGAGTTTCAATCAAGCAGTTCTTTGTCATGTACACGCAAGACCTATTATAAAACAGGTGAGAATATTAGATTTTTCGTGTATGTTCCAACTTGGGCTCGTGATATAGAAAAAATGGAAATTGGACAAACGTATGAAATAGAATATTTTCTCAATAGCCGTGTGATAAAATCGTACAGATTAATTGAATAAAATAGTGACCACGATATGCAACAATTAATTCCGTTGAAGAATTTGATTAATAATTAACCATGGGAAAAGAATAAGATTATGGTAATTAATATAAAAAATATTAAAAATGCGATAGAAATAAAATGTAATCCTCTTATTCCAGCTAAATTCAAGTATTCCCTTTTAGAATTGCTACGTGAGCATTATATTCTCGCAACCGAAAGCGGTGAGATCCTTGACGATATAAAGCCCGACAGATTAATACTTGACGATAAGATAGAGTACACATCGGCTTATAATGAAGCTGGTTTGGGCTGTACTTTTGAAGAGTTCTTGGAGCTTGTATGTTTTCCTATAGGATCAGTCACATTGTTATCAAAAGAAAATAAAGAGAAAATCGCACATGTAGATTTTGAGCCTGATGGAGATGTTAATACGATTTGGATTGAACTATTCAGCAGCGAAATCAAAAATAATTTGTTGCTTTTGATAGGCTTGTTGATTTAAGTAAACAAAATACTTGGCGAGCTTACTTTCGGGTAGGCTCGCCTTTTCTTTTGCCGCCCTACGACAACTTATTAGAGAGAACAGTGCAACACTTGACAAAACCTTTGTTTATGAGTATAGAATATAAATAAAACACATTAATAAATGGTATAAGATAACATTTAAAATGCCCTTGAGTGTCGTTTCTGCGGCCCCCTTTTTTGTGTCGAGCATTGCTTGCCTTTAAAACAAATGCGCACCTTGACAAATCCTTTGTATCCGAGTATAATAATATCGGCAATGTTGTTGCTGTAAAGACTTATGCATACACCACCGGTACGCTCGGTTCTGTGATCTCCCAGCAGAGCTTCGGCTATGATGCAACCTATCCCGATAGACTGACCGCGTGTGGTGGCACAACCATTAACTACAATTCTATGGGATGCCCTACAACGGTCAACGGCTATACGGCGACTTGGACGCGCGGCAAGCTTTCCAAGCTTACAAAAGGATCTAGGATCACAGGTACGCATACTTACAACTATACCTATAATGCCTTCGGTCAGAGAATTGGAATCAACTACAACTTCATGGCTGGCACCTCTTCCTCTTCTGCCATTGTAATGGGAATGTTGACAAGCTACAGTCAGACATTCAAATATGATCAGTCAGGCAGACTGATTTGCGAGAGCAAGATAAGTCAGTACTACGGAGAAGGAAGCGCCACTGAAAAAAAGGTTTATTTGTATGATGAGTCCGGTATCATCGGTATGGTGTACACCTCCGAATCCGGTGCTTCAACTACCTACTACTTCCAGCGCAATCTGCTTGGCGACGTCATCGGCATTTACAACACAAGAGGAGAAAAGGTCGGCGGATACGCCTACGATGCTTGGGGTAATTGTACCATTACTCTCAACTCTGATGGTAGTGCAATTCGCAATCCTATCAGATATCGCGGATATTACTACGATCAGGACACAAAGCTTTATTATCTCAATGCACGTTACTACAGCCCCGAATGGCGTAGATTTATCTCGCCTGATGATACGGGTTATCTTGATCCTGAGTCTGTAAATGGTCTTAACCTTTACGTATACTGCAATAATGATCCTGTTAATTACGCTGACCACAGTGGACATATGGCCCTTTCTGCTATTTTAATCGCGATGGCAATTGGATTCGGCGTTGGTGCTGCAATTGGCGGAGCGTTTGAAATCGGCAAACAAGTTGTGTCTAACGGATGGAATGCTTCTGAATGGGATTGGTGGCAAATTGCGAGATCTACTCTCGGAGGCGGAGTAGCAGGAGCTATATCTGCAATTCCGATACCTGGAACCGGTTTCTTGAGTTACTTGGGAACTTTTGCAATTGGTGGAATCGCTTCCACTTTAGGAGGTTTAGTTAGCGGTTCTGTTGATAGTTGGGGTTCTGCGGCTCTTGCTTTCGGTCTAGGAGGAGTTGCAAATGTATTCGGTAGAGGGCTGAGTGATGCAATTAAGCATTTTAAGGTTGGCAAACAAGTAAATGCGATATCTGCTAGGGCTCGCGCTATTGCTAATATGAGCGCCAAAAAGAAATCTTTGACCATTTGGAATATGCTTGGGACAGATAAATTCATGAGAAATGCATATAAAGGATGGGGATACGATCAAATTTATGAATTGCTCATGAGTCAGCCTGCAGCTGAGCTTGCTATGTTTACCGTAAACAATTTGACAAGATATATGGTTTATTCTTCTGTCACATCAAGTATATTATCAGGATGGTATTAATAATATGAAAACGAGATGTTATCCTAAATACAGCTACATTGCTTTTATTGTTTTGTCAATTATTATGTTTGTTTTTTCAATAGCGCCTTTAATTATTAAGACCGATGAAGATATAATTGCTAAAACTTTCTGGAGTTTGATTATGGCAATTATGGGTGTAATTTTTATAATTGCTTCAATTCAATATATGCAATACTACTATGTTGATGGTAATTATATCGTTGTAAAATCAGCATTTGGAACTATAATGAAATTAGACGCTTCGAGCATTCAGATTTCTATAGAAACATTGCCAACATATTTCAGTTGGATAGTTTCTATTGATAAAAAATGGATTTGTATTTATGACAAGAGTCTACAGGATGAAAATTTATTCAAATTTCAATCTGGTTGCTCAAATAATAAAAAACTTAAAAGAATTCAAATCATTTATAATGAAAAAAACATAAAAGCAATAGAACAATGGGCTGAAAAGTTTAACGTGAGTAAATAACTTCTGATTTGTTTTTGAATAGGTTTTGTCAATGATTCGATAATTATAATTTGTTCGATTATTTTTCAAGTTATTGCATTCATAGTCAAATTTACTAGAATTGTTTATTTTATCAAGCTCTTAGCCTGTTTCTATATTCTAGAATACGTCTTTATTTGATATACTATTTATAGTTTCTCATTGTATTTATTAACTGGGGTGTCGCTTCGGCGGCACTCTTTTTTATGTCAAGGCAGTAAAACGGTCTCTGAAATAACAAACAACTTGACAAAACCTTCCTTTTTGCGAAAGTGTGCAAAAAAATACGCAATATTCACAGCCATGTCATAAAGGCGTTGTATAATTAACGTGAAATGATGTGCCTATACGGCTTTTGGAGGAATATATGATGCAACGTATGAGAAAAGTGCGCGTGCTTGCGTGCGCCATGGCGCTGCTGATGCTTGTAGCGACACTTGCGGGCTGCTCGAATGAGATCAAGCCCGTGGAGAGCAGCGAGCAGGAGATGCGCGTGATCGGCAAGTGCGACGAATACGATATTTATTACGAGGAGCTGCGCTTTGTCGTCAACACCTATAAGGCACAGCTGGAGCAGAAATACGGCAAGGGCATCTGGGACGATGCGCGTACCGCAGAGAAGTATCGCGGTGAGTTAGAGGAGCTTGTCCTTGAGAACCTCAAGGCGAATTACGCCATCCTTGTCGGCTGCAAAAATCTGATGGTCAGTACAAATGATCCCGAGATCGACAAGTACGTGCAAGAGCAGATCGAGAGCTTGGTCAATCAAAGCCAAGCCGAGGGCGGCTTTGGCGGTGATTTTGACGCATACCTTGCATGGCTCAAGGAAAACGGCTTGACCGACCACTATCTGCGCTTCGTTTACCGCGCAAGCTATCTGGAATCGGCTATGTATTACGCGCTGGTGGATGGCGGCATCTTTGAGTACGGTGAGCGCAATTACTCGGAGTATCTGGATTACGTGCTGGAGGGCGTGGATTACGCCAGAACCATTCACGTCTATATTCCCGTGGAGGATGAGGGCAAGCGGGATTCGTATTACGATACCGCAAAGGCGATCGCTGACGAGCTGGCAGCGTGCGAGGATGACGAGGAGCGTTATTCTCTGATGTGCCAGCATATCGGCTCTGTGGTCAATAAGGACTTGACCATCACCGAGATGGGATACTATTTTACGTACAATGAAATGGGTGAAGAGTACGAGGACGCAGCATTTGCGTTAGGCGAGTATGAGACCAGCGGCGTGGTGGAGTACGGCGGCGGATATTACGTGATCATGCGTATGCCGATCGAGGAGCTTGACGTACTGATGTACGGCGAAAAGCTGCTGCAGTATTACCAGTCTGCCAAGATGGGTGAGTATCAGGACGGCATCAAGGAAAACATGACGGTCGAGCTCAACGAATACGGCAAGAGCCTGGATTTTGTGAATTTGGATTAAAAGAGGAAAGTTATGGCAAAGAAACGCGTGCGCATCGGTAAAAAAAGGGATGCTTGGGTCAAGTGGGGCATTGCGATCGGTATCGTTTTGCTGCTTGGCGCGACCTTTGCTGCCAGCGTGGGCGTTGGCTCGTGGCTGTTACGCACGGCGGAGAAGTATCCCGCCAAGCAAGAGCAGTCAACTGCTCCCGAGGTGCCAAAGGAGGAGATCGTGCCCGTCACGGTGCCGCGCATCAAGGCGCATGCGTATAAGATCGGTGACCGATACAGCAGCTATCTCAACGCAGGCATTGCGCAGCTGTGCGCGCCCTTGCGTACCAAGGACGGCGCGCTTGCATTTCGCTCGGCGGTATGTGATCGCGCAGGCTGGGAGCAGGATGGACAAGCGGATCTTGCCCAAAACGTGGAAAATCTGCATCACAACAGCCTGTATTTGAGCGCGTATATGCCGATTTCGGGCTTTGCCGAGCAGGATGCGGCTTTGCGTGAGCTGATGCTTTCCTATGAGGCTGCGTTGATTGCCGAAGCGGCAGCGTCGGGTGTGGACGAGATCTTTCTGTGCGGACTTGCTCCCACGCAGGCAAATATTGCCGAGGTGTGCGCGTATTTGCTCCGCGTCAAATCGCTGGCAGGGGATTGCGCCATCGGTGTGCTGATCCGGCCCGAGGTGCTGCTTGCATCACGCTATGACGCGTATACCGCAGCACAGCTTTTGACGGTTTGCGATTTTTTGGTGCTGGATCTGCGCGGCTTGCCCTTGGACGTAACCGTGCCCGAGGCAGAGCAGCAGACCCTGACCGTGCGGTACGTGATGGAAAATATGCAGTACGATCTGACGCGCTATTCTCCGCGCATTGCGCTGGACGGGGGGCAGACCGACGCCTTGGATTACGTGATTGCCAAAGGTTACGGCAATTGGGTGATCATGGAGAGCGTGGAGCCTGCGGAAATTGAATCATGATAAGATGATTGTGAGAAAGGGACCAAGACGTGTGTGCTTGGTCCCTTTCTTGTTTGTTTTATCCCATGAAAAGCAATATCGCAAGCAGCGGCAATACGTCGCCTGCGCCCTTGCCGCCATCGTCGCTGCGCGAGAGCAGCACGATTAGGGCAAGTAACAGAACGTCGTCCGAGCGCAAGCCGCCAAAGCCCGAAAACAGCGAGGAGAGCAGCCCGCCCTCTTGCTTTTGGACGGTGGGCATAGCATCGGGCGGGGGCGCGCTTACCTCTGCTTGCTGGGGCTCTGCGGGCTGCTCGTCGGTCTCTTGCACCTCGGCAAAAGCGGTGCCGTGATAATTGTCGGGCACGTACATCCCTTTTTGAAATTGTCTGCGCGGTGGTTTTACGTACATATATCCTCCATGCCGCCATGGGGGCGGCTCAAATCGTGATGGAAAGCTCACCGTAGCTGCTTCATGACCTCGCTGATGCGCCCGAACATGATCAGCTTATCAATGGCATCGCATCGCTCGGGGCTCATGTAGGGCTTGAGTGCCAGCAGCAGCGCGGTTTTTTCATCCTTTTTGCCGTCGGCTTTGCCGAGCATGGGACCCAGCGCACTCATCAGCGCGGGCAGCTTGCCCATCAGATCCGGAGGCAATGCACCGAGTACGGAAGTACCGACGGGTAGGGAATCGCCCTGCTCGCCTGGCTCTTGCGCCGCCGCCTGCACCTCGGGGTCGTCCAAAAGACGCTGTAGGGTGTCGGATGCGTCAGACATGGTGGCCTCCGTCCTTTTTCAATTTGGACAGCTGTTCACCGGCACGGGCAAGATCCTCGTCGGTCGCCATGGAAAGGGCGGTGCGCAATGCCTGCATGTTGGAGGGATTGATCTGTATGAGCGCAGGGTCAATGCCTGCCTCTGCAGTCAGCTTTTTGATCACCAGCGCAAGCTGTCTGTCGTTGAGAGCGAGTAATTTGTCCACCGCGTTTCTGTCAAGTGTCATAGGAGTACTCCTTTCGCATTCTGTATTCACTCCATATTGTATGAAGAGTGCAAAAAAACTGTGAAAAAACGGTAGACAAAGCAGGGGTCTGTATGTTATAATAGACTGATAGAGTGCACGATTTCACCCAAAAGAAAGAATGGTAAAGCTATGATCAAACACGTTTTTATACTCAACCCTATGGCGGGCAAGGGGGCTCGGCAGCAGGGGCTACGCGAAAAAATCGAGCAGGCATGTACTGCGCACGGTGTGGAGTATTTGATCCATCAGACGAGTGCATGCGGTGAAGCAACCGATTTCGTTCATGACTTTTGTACACGCTATCCCGAAATGCAGCTGCGCTTTTATGCTTGCGGCGGTGACGGCACGCTTTCTGAGGTGGTCAACGGTGCTTACGGATTTGAAAATGCCGCTGTCGGTGTTGTGCCTGTGGGAACGGGTAACGATTTCGTGCGTAATTTTGATGGGAATGATGCATTTTTGGATATTGGCGCACAGCTGGACGGACAGATGCATAAGATAGATCTGATCCGATATAACGATCGCTTTTGTGTCAATATGATCAATATCGGCTTTGATTGCGAGGTGGTCAAGCTGACCGCCAAGCTCAAGGAGAAAAAGCTGTTGTCGGCTGATATGGGCTATATTGCGGGCTTGGTGCTGACCTTGATCCGCAAGCCGGGCGTCAAGGCATGGGTGTCGGTAGACGGCGGAGAGCCGGAGTGGCACGATATGCTGCTGACCTCGGTTGCAAACGGCGCGTGGTGCGGCGGCGGTTTTTATTCCTCGCCCAAGGCATTGCTTGGCGACGGCATTCTGGACGTACTTATGATCAAGAACGTGACGCGCATCCGCTTTTTATCCTTGGTCAAATCGTATAAGGACGGCAGCTATTATGGCAATCCCAAGGCGCGCCGCGTGATCGGTTACGTGAAGGGGGAGACCCTGCGATACACCTTTGACGGTGAGCAAAGCATTTGCGTGGACGGTGAGGTGGTCGAAGCGCGGGAGCTGGAGATCAGTGCGGCGAAGGACGCGCTTTGTCTGATCGTGCCCAAGGGGGCGGCGTACCTGCCCAAGGTCGAGCCCATGCCGGCAGGTGCTTGCTGATATGGAATATTTGGTGCTTTCCGATTCGCACGGTAAAGCAGAGCTGATCGATCGTGCTTTGGAGCTGCAGGTGTGCGCGCCCGATGCGGTACTGTTTTTGGGAGACGGCATACGCGATCTGCGCGTGCTGGAATATCAGGATATTTGTGTGCGACCCGTGCGCGGGAATTGTGATTTTTATACCTTGTTTGAAGGGCAGAGTGCGCCCGAGCACGCGCTGATCGAGGTTGGCGCGTACCGCATTCTCATGATGCACGGGCATACGCACGGCGTCAAGGGCGGCATGGGGCGCGCGGTGGCGTTTGCGGCGCAAGCCGAGGCGGACGTGCTGCTGTACGGGCACACCCACCTGCCGCGCCAGGAGTGGCTGGACGCAGGGGAGCGTTTTTGCGGGCGGGAGCTGACAAAGCCGCTGCTCGTATGTAATCCGGGAGCGTTACAGGACGGAAAATTCGGCACGCTGACCGTCAATAATCAAGGTATATTATTTGGATTTGGAACCTTATAAGCACAAAAAAAGAACCCCCTTTTGCCCAGGGGTTCTTCTTGGGGGTTGTATACGCTTAAACCGTAGCGGGCTCTTGTTCCTCGGTGTTTTGAGCAGCCAACTCTACCTCTTTGTGATACGCTGCAATAACGGCCTCCTCAAGCTCAGCACGGAACTGTGCGTTGATGGGGTGCGCAATATCTCTGTAGGTCTCATCGGGGTTCTTACGACTGGGCATTACGATAAAGTACTTGTCACGTGCATAGATGACTTTGATGTCATGTACAGCCAGCTGATGGTCGAAGGTGATAGAAACAATGGCTTTCATGGGGCCGTCATCAAAAAGTTTTCTGATCTTGATATCTGTGATCTGCATAATCCGGTCCTCCGTCTTCATAAAGATAACTTATATAGGCTACATAATGCATTATACAACCGCTTTGTGATGCTTATTCAATCATAATCGGTATTTTCTGTGAAAATCGGCTAAATTTGTAAATAAATCATTTCTATAATGTATACATTATATGAATTTTGGATAAGGAGACACTATGGCAACTCCCAATACACACTATGGTGCCGCTGCCATTGCGCAAATGCTGGCAGGTGCTGCGCATATTCATTTTATCGGCGTGGGCGGCGTGATGATGTCCTCGCTGGCACTTATCACTCACAGGCGCGGCTACAAAGTCAGCGGTACCGACCGCACGCGCACAGCCGTGACCGAGTCGCTGGAGGCAAGCGGCATTCTCGTGCATTATGAGCACAGCGCCATGGCTGCGCAGGGGGCGGATATGATCGTGTATACAGTGGCGATCTCGCCCGACAATCCCGAATATGCCTATGCCAAAGCAGAGGGGATTCCCTGCGTGTCGCGCGCGGACTATCTGGGGTATATCATGATGGGCTATGCGCACCGCGTAGGCATCGCAGGCATGCACGGCAAGAGCACGTGCACGTCTATGTGCGCGCAGGTCTTTGTGGATGCGGATGCCGATCCCACCGTGCTTTCGGGAGCGACGACCGCGTGTCTGAACGGTGCGTACCGTATCGGCGGCAAGCAGCACTTCATTTTTGAAGCGTGCGAGTATATGGACTCTTTTCTTGATTTTAACCCGAGCATTGCGGTTTTACTCAACGTTGAGATGGAGCACGTGGATTATTTCAAGAGCATGGAGCAGATTCGCGCCTCGTTTGGCAAGTACGCTGCGCTGACGGGCGAGAGCGGCTTTGCCGTGGCTAACTGTGACGATCCCGAGGTCATGGCGTCGCTTGCAAGCTACGTGGGCGGCACGGTGACGTTTGGCATTGAGAACGAATACGCCACTTTCCGCGCGATCAACGTGACCTACGAGGGTGGTTGTCCCGCCTTTGACGTCCTGCTGGACGGTGAATTTTTCGCGCACGTCAAGTTGAGCGTACCCGGGAAGCATAACGTCTATAATGCACTTGCCGCGACTGCGTGCGCGCATTTGTGTGGGTTGAGCGCAGAGGATATTGCGCAAGGCTTGCATCATTTTTGCGGTGCGGGCAGACGCATGGAGTATAAGGGCAGGTTGAACGGTGCTGTCGTTTACGACGATTACGGACACCATCCCACCGAGGTGGCTGCAACGCTGCAGGGCATGGCGCAGATGGGATACGAGCGCATTTTCTGCGTGTTCCAGCCGCACACCTACAGCCGTACCGCGCAGCTCGCAGATCAGTTTGCGGGCGCGTTTGCGGATGCCGACCGCGTGATCTTGGTGGATATATACGCCGCAAGAGAAAAGGACTCCAAGGGCATCAGCTCTGCAAAGCTGGCGTCCCGAATCGGGGATAAGGCAACCTATCAGCCCGATTTTGAAGGGGTCAGGGATCAGCTTTGCGCCCTTGTCACCGAGCGCGACGCGGTGGTCGTGATGGGCGCGGGAGACGTGTACCGCTTGTTTGAAAAATTGCCGTTGGAAAAATAAAAAATAAGGAGTGGAAAAATGGCAACAGTCAAGGTTATGACCTACAATCTGCGCGTGGATAATGCCGGTGACGGCATCAACAGCTTTACCAACCGTCATGCACGCGTGATCGCCATGCTGGAAGAGCAGTGCCCCGACGTGATCGGTTTTCAGGAGTGCACGCACCACATGCGCGCCTATCTGGAGCAGCACATGCCGGATTACGTGTTCGTGGGCTGCGGCAGGGAAAAGGATTGTACGGGAGAGTCCATGGCGATCGCATACCGTAAGAACGCGTTTGCGCTTGTCAGCCTGGATAACTTCTGGCTGACTGCCACTCCGCACGTGCCCGGCTCCACGCTGGGTGGTGACCAGAGTCCTTGCCCCCGTATGGCAACGATTGCCGTGCTGCGCTCGTTTGCAGGGCAGGGTGAGGTCTGCGTTTGCAACACGCACCTTGACCACGTAGGCAAGGTGGCAAGGCAGATCGAGGCTGCGCTGGTCTGCGCGGCGCTGGACGCATACAAGCAGCCCGTGATTTTGATGGGAGATATGAACGCGCATCCGGACACGCCCGAGATCGCTACCCTGAGTGCTGCCATGGAGGCACGCGGCGCAAAGGATATTACCGCGCACCTGGGCGGCACGTTCCACAATTTTGGCAGACGTACGCCGGACAAGCATGCCAAGATCGACTACATTTTCACGTCGGGCGCGTGCGTGGCGTGCAACGTCGTGCCGGATGACGTCAAGGGAGAAGGACTGTTTTATTCCGACCATTTTGCCATTATGGCTGAAATTGAAATATGAAAGGATGCGCGAATATGAAAAAGAACATAGTACTTCAGATGATTTTGTGGATGCTGTTGATCGTCATGCTGCTGCCCTTGGCGGCTTGTGACAAAGCATCCGGAACGGACGAGCCGACCGAAACCGTCACAGAAGCCGAAACGCTGCCCGATCCTATCGATCCCGCAAGCTTTGGCGACGCGGATATTACCTACAAGTGCCAGGATGATTCTGTTTTGAGCACGTATTCGGGTAAGACCGCAGAGGACTTTGCAGGCGTGCGTTCTTACTATCTGCAAAGAGGCTGCGAGGTCTATGCCGAGAGCGAAAAGGCAGGCAACCTGTTTGCAACGCTGGTCAACGGCGAATTTATGGCGCATATCTATTGGTTCAAGTATAACGGTGAGCTCAACGTCGTGCTGTCCGATACTGCAGGCGATATCCTGCCCCCCGCACAGAGTCCCGAAATTGCCCAGGGGAGCGTAAAGCCCTCGATCACGCAAATGCGTGACAGCTCTAACGTAAACGGCATGTGCTATATCGTGCAGCTGCCCGACGGATCGTTTATCGTGTATGACGGTTCGTATGAAAAGCGCGCCGGAAAGGTGCTTGCGCAGATTGAAGATTTGCACGTGGGGCAGGGAAAGCCCCTGATCCGTGCGTGGGTGCTGACGCACTCGCATGATGACCATCACCCCACTTTCTCGTATATTTGCAATAAAAAGGCAAGCGCAGTTGAGGTCGAGTACGTGATCTTTGCCCCCATTGAGGAAAATCTTGCCGTCAAGATCGGCGGAGATCAATATTTCAACAATAAGTTCCATGAGGATGTTGCCAAGCTGGGGGCAAAGACCGTGTATGCACACACCGGTATGGAGTTTACCTTCGGCAACTTCAAAATGGAGGTGCTGCTGGCTGCGGATGACCTTTTCAAGGTCGGCAATCATAATGATTATTTCAATAATTCCAGCCTTGTGACCCGCATCTACACAGAGGATTACAGCGCAATGTTCACGGGCGATATCGGCAAAGAGGGAACTAACCTGATGACTGACGTGTACGGTGACTACCTCAAGAGCGATTATTGTCAGGTTTCTCACCATGGCGTTGAGGACGTGCCGCTGGAGTTCTACGAGTTGGTTGAGGCAGCCATTCTGGCATACCCCTGCAATCAATGGCTGTATGACCAGAAGGAGCGTCACTATGACGTGCGCATGGCGCTGGAGGAACGCTCCTATACCAAGGAGATCCTGATCGCAGGTGTGGGTCAGTTCACGCGCGAGTGGGGAATTACCTTCGCGGATGACGCGCCCCTGTCCATGCCGGAGTATAAGAGAAAGAGATAAGCTCGGATCAACGGCTATGACAAAACAGCAATATTTTACGCTCTGCCAGGACGCATACGGCACGCTGCCCGATTATCCCTTTGAGGAGGATTTTGAAACGGCGGTGCTGCGCCATGCCGACACGCGCAAATGGTACGGTATCGTCATGCGCGTCAGCCGCCGCAAGTTCGGACTTGACAGCGACGAGGTGATCGACGTGGTCAACCTCAAGCTGCCCATGGAAATGTACGGCTCGTTCGGTGCCGCGGACGGCGTCTACCCCGCCTACCACATGAATAAGCTGCATTGGATCTCGGTGCTGCTGCCCGATGCACCCGAGGATCTGATCGGGTTTCTCACAAGCGTCAGCTTCGAGGCAACAAGGGAGAAAAAGAAGTCCAAGAATCAAAAAAATAATATTAAAACGAGAAAATAATATGGATAAACTCTTGCAAAATTGCAACAAGTATGATATAATGCATCTTGTTGCAATTGCAAGAGATTATTTCTCAAAAAATTGAATATCCGATGAAATCTGCCTGACGGCAGTTCATATACGGAGGCATATCGAAGTGGTCATAACGAGGCGGTCTTGAAAACCGTTTGGGGCCTCCCCACGGGGGTTCGAATCCCTCTGCCTCCGCCATAAAAACAAAAGGAGATCCTTTATAGGGATCTCCTTTTGTTTTTATCGTGATAGAGCCCCGATGAGAACCCCGCATGAGCGGCACAAGCCGCGACATGTTGGTTTGCGCAGGATGAGTAAGCAGATATAAAAGCTGTTAGCGCAAACAAGGGTTCAGAATCCCTCTGCCCGAAGATCGGAGAGCGCCCCGCGAAGTGGGGCATTCTCCAGGCGCAGGGCGTGGGTATTCTCGCCGCAGACGAGTACCCCTCGAAACAGGAGATCCCAAATAGGATCTCCTGCTTGCTTTACAAAGGATTATAATTGGTTTATCTGATCATTATTGAAATTCTCATGAGAACAACACCTCGGTCACTCCGCCGCCTTGAAGTTATAGAGGGGCTTGATTCTGCAGACGATCTCGGCGGTGGGCTCGATGTTCTCCACGATCTCGTCCATGCTCTTATACGCCATGGGCGACTCGTCCAAGGTGTCGGGGACGACGCAGGTGGAGTAGATGCCTGCCATCTCGCGCTCATATTCTGCCATAGTCAGCTGCTCAAAGGCGGTGGTGCGTGAGAGCAAACGACCTGCGCCGTGAGGAGCGGAGAAGTTCCAATCCTCGTTGCCCTTGCCAATGCAGATCAAGCTGCCGTCACGCATATTGATGGGAATGAGCAGCTTTTCGCCCGCCTTTGCCGACACCGCGCCCTTGCGCAGGATCATTTCGTGCACATCCACGTAGTTGTGAATGGTTTGAAAGGATTCGATTGCCGTCCAGCCCATGCGGTCCAGAATGATCTCTGCCATCTTGGCGCGGTTGCGCTCAGCAAACTGCTGGCAGATATCCACGTCGTGCAGATAATCGTCCATAAAGCTGCCGTAGAGGTAGCAAAGATCTTCGGGCAGGGTAGGCATCCTCGCATGGAACGCCTTTTCAAGTGCCTTGAGTGTGCTTTGGATCTCGGTGCGTCTGCCCGCCTCCTTATAGGTGCGAATGATCTCGTCGCGCTGCTTGAAGTATTCCTCCTTGCCCAAGTTAAGCTCGTAGGCGAGGTGCTGATAGTGATGTGCAACCTGCGTGCCAAGGTTGCGGCTGCCCGAGTGGATGACTAAGTACTTGCCGCCCGCGTCGTCCACGTCAATCTCGATAAAGTGATTGCCACCGCCCAAAGTTCCAATGCTGCGCTCCAGTCTTTTGGAGTCCTTTAAGCTTCTGTAGCAGCGCAAGGCGGTCAGGTCAAATCGCTCCTGTCTGCCCTCCCATACCTTCATGCCGCAGGGAATCGCGTGCGCTGCCTCATCCATTCTTTCAAAATCAATATCAATATTGCCAAGATATACCGTGTACATGCCACAACCGATGTCCACACCCACCATGGCGGGTACAATCTTGTCGGTGACGGTCATGGTCGTGCCGATGGTGCAGCCCTTGCCGGCGTGCACGTCAGGCATAATGCGGATCTTGGCGGATGCAAACGCTTCGGTGTCGCAAACCTGCTTGATCTGCTCGCGCGCACCATCATCAAGCGTGGTGGCAAAGCACTTGGCGGTGTTATAGATTCCTGTGATCTCTGTCATAATAGGGTCTCCTTTCTTAATAAGTTAAGTTGGTATTGCCCACTCAGTTTTGCAAAACGTAAGGAAGATACGTATCAAAATCCAATTGGATGATGGGTGTGGGCATCTGCTCCCGCGCCAAATCTATTGTGGGAACAGCAATAATATCAAAATGAAATGAGGGATCGGGGCGGTGGCAATCCTCCCAGCTGTAGGAAAGGTGATTTTCGGTTTGTTCAAATTTCGGCCACTCTATCACCTTTCCGCATACGTGATACCAGCCGTTATACCAGATCGTGCCATCCGGTTCATGCTCTCCCGTCACGCTAAAGGCTTCTATCGGCTTTTGGGGATCGATTCCCAGCGATTGCAGGAATTCGGTCACGGTGGCAGGCACGGTTAAAATTGCCTTATCAAAGTTTTGGCAGTCTTCGCAGGTGCAGCCCCGGCTTGTGGTGGGTACTTCGGGAAGCCTGTAGAAAGCGCGCGTGCGCTCGACGTCAACGTCAAGTATGAAGTTGGTAAGATGAAAAATCATGAGGTGCTCCTTTTTCAAAGTTGGATATGTTTTTGCCCGGTTTTGCTGAAGCCGAAGCATTCGCGATACAGCTTTTTGCCGACGTAATCGCTGTATTGATAGCAATCGTATCTGTAAAATTCGTTCCAGTAGCTGATCATGCGGCTGTGTCCGAGCTTGATATAATCAAAGTTGAGTGCGCAGATGCGCTTATATGCGGTGCAGTCGCGCTGTGAGAGCGACTTGTAAACGATACGCAGGATTTCTATGACGTATTCGTCACAGATTTTGATGACGTAGGGAAGTGCCCATTCGGGCAGGTCTGTAGCAAGCAGGGCTTCGATGTGTTTTTGGCGCACGTAGCCGTCAAGGCTTCTGGAGCCGATGCAGTGCCGGATGATTTGCTGCCGAGGGGTGAGCCTTGTCCCCGGGCGTAATTGATCGCCAAACAGGACGCGGTAGGGAAGCGTGATGCACTCGCCCGAGGGCAGTTGCCAATCGGTGATGTGATCAAAGAAAAAGGCGAGTTCATTTCGCGGGACTTCTGCGGTTGAGATGAGAGAGAAGAACACAATCCGCACGTCTTCGGCGCATTCGGCAGGGAACGCCTTTTGCAGCTGTGCAAGCGCTGCTTTTCTTTTGCGCCCAAGGATGCACTTATTTTGCTTTTTAGGGAAGAGCCACATCATCATCCCTCCTTTCAAGCATATTTTACCATGCCAAATACCGTTTTTCACGGAAAAAAAGCTGCGAAAACAACAAAAAGCCCTCGGATGAGGGCTTTTTGTTACTTTAATTTGCAATTCAACTGTTTTTTCAGCTTTTCGATCATGAGTGCGCGAAAAGCTTCGGGCTCTGTGACCTCGATCATGGGGCCGAACGAGAGCATACGGATGACCATTTCGGGCTGATCGTTCAAGGGGTATCTGATCCTTACCTGATAGTGCTTTTTGTCAAGCTTTTCAGTTTGCTTTTCAAAGTGCGCAAAGTTGAGCAAAAATCGCTCGGGGGCGTTGCGCTCGTTGCGGATCTTGACCGTCACGGTATCATACAGCTCTTCTCGCTCCTGCCCCTTGACTTGTTGCGTGCCTTGATAATGCGCACAGTTCTGTATTTTTGCAAGATTGACGGTGGATACCGCACGCCAGCCTGCTGTGATCACACGGAATTTGTCGTCCTTTTCGGAGTATTCCAAACGCACGGGGCGGCATCTGACGTACATGGTGTTGCCCTTGCGGTTGACCATGTTGAATTTGATTTGCGAGCCGTTTTGAATCGCGCTCAGAATGACGCGGAATTGGCGGATGTACTCGGGATCGGTGTAAGGGTCACCGTCGCCGTATTTATCATATACGTGATAATCCGCAGGGGTGAAAAGCGGCTCTACGTTCCCAAGATCGGGAAAATCCACACCGAACAGCTGCACGCGAGGATCAAGAGAAATTGCCTTGAGCCACTGCTTTTGCAGCATGGTCAGGGGAAGAGTGGGCTTGTGTCGGATGGGTGTGGTCATATCGGCGTGCACAAGCTGCCATTTTTCTGTTTTGAGCGCGGGCAGAATGGTCAGCACACTCTCACCGAACGCATGCCCTACGACGATGTCCTGCAGTGCCTTTTCGTTTTGCTCACCGTCTAAGATTGCCGACAGTATGGCGGCAACCGTGCGGTAATAGGCTGAATAAAGCTCGGAAAAGATCATTCGTCCGCCTCCTTTCCAATGCCGTAGAGCATGTACATCTCCTCCAGATCCCGCTTGAAGCGGTTTTCCACGGTGCGGTTGGAGAAGTTCATTTGCGCAATGCGGCAGATAAAGGTTCTGATCCACGGGCACAGCTCGCCCGAGTCGTATACTTCAGCAGAGAAGCGGTAGGTGTGCTCGTCGATTTGCTCCACCTTGCCAACGCGCTTTTCTCGCTCCAAGCGTCTTACGATATGCTGTTCGTCCTTGCCGATTTTCACGGTGAATTCCACGTGCTCCAGCTGCTCCTTACCCCATTTGTTGCGGCTTGTGCTCACGCCCCACATCTTTGTCTGCATGCGGTCAAGCTCGGCACGCAGCTCGTCAAAGCGGGGCGTGGGGTCTTCAAGCTTGATGCCGGACAGATAGTCGATACGGTAGGAATGGAAGATATTATAGGAGGGCAGGTAGGCAAGCAGATGCTGTCTGCCTGTCTGCACGCTGATGAAAATGCGCAGGGGCACGACACGCAAGCGGCGCGGCATATCGGCGTTTCTTCGCAGATTAGAGAGCGTGACTGCACGCTTTTCGCGCATGGCTGTAAAGAGTGAGGCGAGCACGCCGCTGTCGATGGCACCTGTGATGTAATGGTGCTTGAACGTGAATGCCTCGGTGTCAGAGTCCTCTTTGTCAAGTATAAACGAGCCGATCACGCCGCAGGGTGCTACCTCGGAAAAGTAGTGCAGGACGTCGTCAAGATCGGCAACTTCGGTGCTTTCGGTTCTGTGATAATATACCTTGCGACCCTGCTTTTCCGTTTCGATGATGCCCGCCTCGCAGTATTCCTTGAGCTTTTTGCGCAGCGTAGATTCATCGTACATCTGGGGGCTTTCAAAGCCGGAGAGATATTTCTCGTCGATCTCTGCAAGCAATTCGGATATCGTTCGCTTGACGGATGGCTCGTGCAGAATATCAAAGATGATGAAATGCAACGTAATATCGCCATCGGTAAAGCTTTTTGCCTTCCAAGCATTGTACAGCGGGTTGTGTCTGATGGTGCGGCTGTCGATGGAAATGAACACGTTTTTGCCCTCGGGCGTGCGCACAAAGCTCATGTGCTCACCCAGCCAGCTTTCCATGCGACGGCGCTCGTCGTCATAGGAGCGTGCACTTTTGGATTGATAATCGTCGCGGCGCTTGAAGCCGTATACGTAAAAATCACGCATATAGGCGCGGATCTTTTCAAAATTCTTGATCAGCTCGCTGTACGATGACATGTTGTGCCCTCTCCTTTCGTATTTGTTAAATCATCAAAGCCTCTGCCTCTGTTAATACGCCGTCCTTATACAGCACTGTTTTTGCCTCGTAGGGCGTATAGGTAAGGGGCAGGGATGTGCCGCACAGGCAGAGGGTGCCGCTTTGCGCGTCGGGGGTGTTATTGAACAGGCGCAGGATATAGGTATCCTTGGTGTCGTCCTTGCGCTTGAGTGTGACAAGGCTGACGGCATTGTTGCCAAGCTCGATCGAAAAAGGCTTGGTTGCGGGGTGCGCGCTGCCGGTGGGGAATACGTTTAGCACGTAGGGCTTATGGTTAAAGAGCTGCGCTGCGTTCTCCAGCTCCTCGCGTGCAAACACACCGAGGCGGAAGGAGTAGGCATTCTCGCCCTGGTCGATCTTCTTGGTGAAGCGGTCGGTGGGGATGATGGGTCTTGCCATAATGGGGTGTGCGCAATAGGTCACGCCGCGGCAGAGAGAGAGGTAGAGCGCACCGTTTTCAAAGTGGCTGCCGTATGTGCAGTTATTGAGGAGTGCGGTGCAGGTCTTGCCGTCATCCAGCGCGATAAAGCGTTGAGATACGTTCTCGCGTGCGTCCATATAAAGCTCTTCCGTGCCGAATACGGTCTGACCGATCAGCTTGCCATCTGTAGAGAAAGGCACCTTGAGCTTGATAAAACGGTTGATATCGCCAAGGAACAGGGTGACGTCCACGTCCACAAGGTCGTTGTTCTTATAGATCTTATAAAGCACGCGGGCACGTGTGCGCTCGTAGGCAAACAAGGCTTCCACGCCAAGGTAAATGTCGCCGTCCTCAATGACCGAGATGGGAGCAAGCCCCTCAAAGGGACCGTCGGGGGGAGAGCAAAGGGTAAAGGGCTGCTCGTTCGTGCCAAGGCGGGGGAGCTGGAAGGCTTGCATGCCCCAAGGGTCGGGGTTGTCGTCAAAGGCACACAGCGAAAAAGCGTCGTGCACGTATTCCTTACCGTCCAGGACAAACGACGTCAAAAGACCGGTCTTTCCGTCGATGACCACGCGCTTATGTCCGTTATCAAACACCGTATCCGCGCATTTTGCACCCGGCTTTTCGGGCAGGACACGCGCGTACGCGCCGTAGCGGCGCATGCTCATGGGCGGGACCTCGGCAAAGAAGGTTACGCGCTTGCGCCAGTCAAGGGCAAGATTGCTTTCCTCCTTGACGCATTGCGAGGGGATCTCGTTGCCGTCCTCGTCCTTGATGATGATGTGCGTATAGCTGTCCGTCCAGTTCTGGTCGGCAAGCATGAGCTCAAACTCCACGTTGCCTGCAAAGGGCGTGGCGTTGGGGTTATATACCAATACGGGATATTCGCCCTCTGCTGCCACCTTCTGATCCAGCGACATGGCAAAGAAAGCGCGGGTTTTGAGGCGCTCTGCCTCCAAAAGTCCGTGGTCGAGCAGCTTGAGCCCGTTATCCTCGCCCGATTGGATGCAAGAGCCGGGGAGCACGTCGTGAAATTCTGCGCCCAGCAGATCCTCGGTGATCTCGTGCAGCTTATCTTCGGGGTACTCGGAAAGCGCACCCGAAATGCAAGCCGCAGACAGCATCTTTTCCGCTACGTACAACTCGTTTTCCAGCTGTACGTGCTTACGCTTGATCTTACCCATGGAGGTGTAGCAGCCCGGCATGGAGATGCGCAGGGATTGCTCGTATACCGCCGTGGGGTCAATGCTCGCAAAGAACTGCTCGGGAGTGGAGTGGATGAGACAGAGGCTGTCGCCTTCTTTCATATAAGCCTGAATGTCGGCAAGGTCCTTGCGAGAGGGACCGCCGCCGTGGTTGCCCACGCCCCAAAGCACGCATACAGTATCATCGGGCTGCGCGTTTGCCTTGTTGATGATCGCGTCAAGCGAGTTGCCCATGGGGGTGTTGTAGCCGCCGTCGTAAGCACGCATGACCTTGATGCGCGAGCCGTCAAAGCCCTGCCAGATAAACTGTCTTGCGGGCTCGGGGCAGGCATATGGGTCGGGACGGCAGCAGATATAGCTGTCCTGTCCGCACTTGGCAATGATCTGCACAAGTCCTGCGCTGTGACCAAAGGAGTCAAAATTGATGGCGGTCGAGGGGAAGGTAC
This sequence comes from Eubacteriales bacterium, assembly GCA_045587385.1. Classification (GTDB taxonomy): domain Bacteria; phylum Bacillota; class Clostridia; order Oscillospirales; family CAG-272; genus SVQP01. Next base: position 25,333 of record JAZNCE010000007.1, on the reverse strand, counting down.
CAAACTTGTCAAGGAAGTATCGCTTTCCCTCCAGGATCTGACGCGTCATGCTCTCGCCCGAGGGCATGTTGCAGTCGGGCTGGAGATACCAACCGCCCATGATGTGCCATTTGCCCGCTTTGACCAATTTCTTGATCTCCTCAAACAGTCCGGGATCGTATTCCTCTACGTATTTATAAACGGTTGCCTCGTTGTGGCAAAAAACGTAATCAAATTCGCGCGCCAGATTGACGGCAGAGCGGAAGGTGGAAAGCACCGCGCCTGCGCCCTCCTGCCAATCCCATTGCCAGATGGGGTCAATGTGTGCGTTGCAGATCAGATGTACCTCTTTCATGTCTCAAACTCCTTTCGGGGGCTTTCCTTAATTATACATGATAAAAGCCAAAATGGCAAGTGCTGTTTCACATATTCGGGTATAATTGGGCAGGCGCGGTGAAACCAAAAGCCTTGCACCACTGGGGAAGGGGGACCTCATCCGTCGCCTGCGGCGCCACCTTCCCCAGCGGGGCAAGGCTTTTGGTATCACCGCGCCTGCATGACGGCAAATATCAATTCATTTGCTCCAATATATGGATCAGTTCATTCCAATCTTGAATATGCAAATATTCAAAATCAATTTCCAAATCGTCATTCTGATGCGCAAAAGGACTGGTACAGTCAACAGTCATTCCTTCATATAAAACAGGAAACATCCCAACATTTTTTGCACCTTGTACATCAGCGGCTACGCTATCTCCGCAATACCATACTTTATCAGCTGACAAGCCTGATTTTTGTAATGCAATATCAAACATCATACTATGTGGCTTTCTGAAGATGTAATCACTTGACACTAAAACAAATTCAAAATTGTTTCTTGGAAGAAGTCTGTCAAATAAACTTTTCAAGGCATTGCCCGAAAAACAATTATTGCTTATTACGCCTGTTCGGATTCCTTTTGCATTGAGATAATCCAGCATTTTATCAGCATAAGGCATTATGGCTCCTTGCGATATCCCGTTCATAATGATCTCTTCTGCCTCTTCTATTGATACAGACAACGAAATATCCATATATTCCATTGCCAATTTCAAAAAATTATGCTCATGAATTTCGATGATATTTCCTCGTTCCGCCTTGATTTTTGCAAATAACTCTATGATGGTTTTATCATATTCCTCAAATGTAATATTGCGCGGATTTCTGCTTATATATGGATAAATTGCCTTATTTCCATTTGACGTATTAAAGTTTGGCTGATATAGCAATGTGCGTCCATAATCAAAAATAATCATTTCAGGCTTTTGCATTTCAACGCCTCCGTTAATCTTTCCATTCGTTTGATTTATCGCATCAGTTTCGTTTTTGTATGACAAAAGGCATCGGGGCAAATGTAGGGCGGGGGGTTACTCCCGCTGCTTTATCGAAAAAAATCTTTTGTGACAGCGGGAGCAAGGTCTCGCCTGTGGGCTCGGTCACGCTCGGAGTCTGACACCACACTGTGGTGTCATTCAAGATCCTCGCGCCGCTTTGCTACCCCGCCCTACGATGTAATCCCATTATAACACAAATCGGCAGAGAAAACAAGTTCTCTGCCGATTCTTCACTGATGCAGCGCATGGCTGCGCTACATCATGCCGCCCGTTTTTTCCAAAGCGGCGCGTGCCTGTGCCATTACGAGCTTGTAATAAACGCCTTGCGCCTCCAAAAGCTCAACGTGCGTGCCGCATTCGGCAACCTCACCGTGATCCAGCACCAGAATGCGGTCGGCATTGCGCAGCGTGGAAAGGCGGTGCGCAATGGCAAATACCGTGCGGTTTTCGGTCATGCCGTCAATGGCATCCTGAATCAGCTTTTCGGTCTCGGTGTCAAGGGCTGCGGTCGCCTCGTCCAAAATCAGGATTTTGGGATTGTGGATCAGCGCACGTGCGATTGCCACGCGCTGACGCTCACCGCCCGAAAGGGAATAGCCCTTTTCGCCAACCACGGTGTTATATCCCTGCGGCAGCGACATAATGAAGTCGTGCGCATTGGCTGCGCGTGCAGCGGCAATGACCTCGGCATTGGTGGCGTGCGGCTTTGCGTAGCGGATGTTGTCGCGTACCGTGCCCGAAAACAGATGCGTTTCCTGTAGCACCACACCGATCTGCGAGCGCAGCGCGGTCTGGCTGATTTCCTTGGCGTTAACGCCGTCAAATGCAATATAGCCCTCGGCAGGATCGTAAAGGCGCATGACCAGATTGATCAGCGTGGACTTGCCGCAGCCCGAATGACCCACGATGCCGATCATTTCACCCGGCCGGACGTCCAAGGATACGTTTTTGAGCACGGGAACGGCACTCTCGTAGCCGAAGGTTACGTTCCTGATGCTGACTGCGCCCTGCAGCTTGACGTCGCGAGGCTCTGCAATATCTGCAATCTCGGGCTGCTCCTCCATGATCTCCATGATCTTGCCAAACGAGGTCATGAATTCGGAGATATTACGGGGAATGGTGGTGATCTGCATCAGAGGTGCGTAAATGATATTTGCATAAGAATTAAAGCGGTTGAGCGTACCCACCTCAAGTGCACCGCGGAACAAAAGCAGGTTGCCGTGCCACAGAATGAAGTAGCTGCCAAGTCGCATCACAAAGCCCAGGACGGGGAAGACCACGTCAAAGAGCTTGGCGTTGGAGTAGTTTTGCTTTGCCTGCTTTTCGGTGCAATCCGCAAAGGTGTCGATCGCACTTTGCTCACGTCCGTAGGTCTTGACTACGCGGATGCCGCTGAGCACGTCCTGCAGAGTCAGATTGGTGCGTCTGCCCAGCATCCACGCGCGGCGGTTGCGCTTACGCATGATGCGGCGGAATCTCCACAGCGCAATGACCACAATGGGCAGAGGCAGGAAGATGTAGAGTGCCAAGAGCGGCACGCCCAGCTTAAAGCTCATGAACAAAATCAGGAACAGACCCACAACAAAGGAAACCAGTTGTGCAAAGTAAGTGGGCAGCAGGTGCACCACGAAGTTTTGCACCACGTTGACGTCGTTGTTGATGCGTCCCATGAGGTCACCCGTGGATTTTTTCTGTACCGACGCCATGGTGAGCGTTTGAATCTTTTCAAAGAGCTTGGTGCGCAGCATGCGCGTAAAGCGTGCACCGGTCACCGCGGAAATGCGGCTTTGCACAATGCCCAGTATGCGGTGCAAAATATCAATGGATACGATCGCGCCCGAGACGAGAAGGAACATCCAAAGCCAATCCTGCCAAGTGTCAAACGACAGCGGATTTTCCGCAAGAATGTAGTCGTTGATCAGAATTTCCTGGAAATAGGGGGCAATAAAGGTCAGGCAAAGTGCCACGGCTGCGGTAAAGAGCGGTGCCATGATCCAAAGGCGCATGCCCTTGGTCAGATCCCAAAGCGTTTTGTAGATCTTTCCCTTGTCGCGGCAATAGGGGCAGATGTGCGTGTTGCGGATAAAGGGTCTGCCGCACTTGGGGCAGTAACGCTCGGGCTCGTCGCTGGTGGGCAGATTTTCCGTGCGCCCTTCCGATACCATGTCGCAGCCGTGCGCCAATACGGTATAGCGAACCAGACTCTTGCCCGTGGCAAAGCGGCAGAGCAGGATGGAGTCCTCGTCATAATATGCGTAAAAGCCTGCGCAGCCGTACATCACTTCCACGGAAAACTCTCTCATGCGGCTCATTTCCCATTTGCCGCCAAGCTTGCCGTCGTACAGCTTGTAGAGGTGGGTAGGGGTGAGCACCATGTAGCCATCCACCGTACCCGTATCCTCGTATTCAAAGGGAATACAGTATAGAATTTTCTCGTCTCCGCCGCCCGCTGCTTCCAATGCTGCGCGGTTGGCGGAATCGAGCTCATAAATCAGCTTCATGAAATACCTCCGTCAGAGATAGATCTCAATCTTCTTCAAGCTGGCTTTGTCCAGCGCCTCGGGGTCTTGCACGCAATAGCAGTTGCCGTCGATATCGTACATGAAAATTCTGCCGTCCTCCAGGGTGCGGAAGCTGCCGGAGGGGTTCGCCATGATGAATTCCGAGCGGCCTGCGGTGGTGGTCACGTCAAAATACAGGTATCCGAATTTTTCATGCAGGGAATGGATCTTTTTGATCGCGGGGGTAAAATAGCGGCGGTCCAGCTCTTCTAAAATGAGGGTCTGTGCCTGCTCGTCAAATGCGTCCAGACGCTCGATCATGCCGATCTCCTCGCCCTTGCCCTTTTTCTTGGTGTCGGGCTCGCGAATGCAGATATAGCAATCGGGATCGGTGATGGGGAAGGCGCGCACGGGAATGACTCTCTCGAATTCCTCGGTCGTGCCGTCCTCCTTAGTCAGCGTCAAGGACAGAAGTCCGCCGCCCGAGCGCATGAAGGCTGCGTTTTGCGGATGCAGGACAACGGACACGCGCTTTTCAAACAAGGGACGCTCGCCCCCTGCGCCGTGAGGCCCACCGTGACCGAAGCGTCCGCCGTGAGGTCCACCGTGGTGCATGTATCTATATTTGTTTTGCATAGTCATCCCTCCTTATTTGCCTTCCATAACCTTGGTCATTTGTTCGTTCTGCAGCGTCCACAGCTTGTAGTAAACGCCCTCTTTTTCCATCAGCTCTTCCTGCGTACCCATTTCCACCAGCTCACCGTTTTCCATTGCCATGATGTAGTTGCAGTTTTTGAGCGTGGAGAGGCGGTGCGCAATGCTGATGCTGGTCTTGCCTTCGATCAGCTTATCAATCGCTGTGCTGATCTGGTGCTCGGTTTCGGTATCCATAGCGGCGGTTGCCTCGTCAAGGATCAGAATAGCGGGATCCAGCAAGAGCGCACGCGCGATGGAGACGCGCTGACGCTCACCGCCCGAAAGCGAACGCGAGCCGATACCAACCATGGTTTCATATCCCTCGGGCAGAGCCATGATGAAATCGTGCGCGTTGGCAGCGCGGGCTGCGGCAATGACCTCCTCTATGGTAGCCTCGGGTTTGCCGTAGCGAATGTTATCGGCAATCGTGCCGCGGAAAATGAAAATCTCTTGGGAAACGATGGCAATGCCGCCGCGCAGCGAGGCTTGCTTGATCTGCTTGACGTCCACGCCGTCAATGGTCACGCTGCCGCTGACCACGTCGTACATGCGCGTGATCAGATTGGCAATGGTGGATTTGCCGCTGCCCGTGTGACCCACAAGACCGATGCGGTCACCTTGATGAATGGTAAAGGTGACGTCCTTCAAGATGGGACGGTTGGGGTTGTAATGGAAGCCGACGCCCTTGAATTCGATATCGCCGCGAATCTCGGGCATCTCGACGGCGTCGGGCGCGTCGGTAATATCGGGGATCATGTCCTGCACCTCAAACATACGCTGTGCGCTGTTGAGCGTGTCGGTGAGCATGTTGGTAAACTGCGAGAAGAAGTTCAAGGGGGCAAAGACCATGCCCATGTAGCTGACGAACATGGAAAGATCACCGTAAGACATCTGCTTGCCGATGACCTGCAAGCCGCCCACACCCCAGACCATGTTGCCGAACACACCGATGATCAGCGAAATGACAGGGAAGATGGAAAGGGCGATGAGGTTGGAGCGCAGATTTGCCTGCATGAGTCTTGTGGAGTAGCCGTAGAATTGCTTGGTCTCGACGTCCTCCTTTGCAAACGCCTTGACCACGCGGATGCCGGAAAGCGAATCGTTGAGCACACCGGTCAGCGAGGAGGAGGCGCGCCATGCGCGAGAGAAGGAACGCCACAGATGGGGCAGGCGGTATTTGAAGATCAGCACGATGATCGGAACGGGCAAAAGGATCATGAGTGTCAGCCAGGGGTTGAGGATCATGAGCACGATGGTCAGACCTACAAACTGCATGGCGTGCACGATCAGGTAGGGCACGCCGTTGATAAAGAAGTTGCGCACCTTTTCGGCATCGTAATTGACGCGGTTGATCAGCTTACCCGTGGGCTGGGAGTTGAAGTAGGAGAGTGAGAGGCGGTTCATGGCGCGGAAGATATCGTTCTTCATGCGCTTGGTCACCTCGGTGGACATGTAGGCGTTGCAGCGGCTCTGCACGATGGAAATAAACAGCGAGAGCAGCGCAAGGGCGATGATCACACCGACTAATATGTACACGAATTTTTCCTCGCGCAAGTCACCGTCGGGAGAAATGACGCGGTCGTAGAGCATCTTGCCCGAAATGTAGGGCGAGACCAGCGAGATGGCTGTGGATCCAAGCAGGCAGAAGGAGATGATCACCAGCTGCAGCTTGAAGGGGGAGAAGTAGCCCAGAAGGCGGCGCAGCGTGCCCTTTTTATTGGTGCAGCTTTTGCAGATGCGGCGCAGCGGATCGTCAAAAAGCTTGCCGCACTTGGGGCACTTGGCGAAAAATTGCTCAAAGATGGGGTCTTCCTCGGTTATCTCGTCGCCACGCGCAAGGCGTTCCCATATATTGATAAAGGCGAGCAGCTTGCGCTTGCAGGAGTTGGTGCAAAAGCCCACGATCACGGCTTGTCCGCGCGCGTCGTAAGCCTTTTTCAGCTCACCGAATTGCTCGTCTGTCATGTCCTCGGTCTTTTCGGGTGCGGTGTCACCCTCTGCGTGCCACGTGGCGGTCAGACGGTTGGTGGTGGTAAAATTGTCAATGCTCGCATCGGTCAGCGTACAAAGAGAAAAGGACTCCACCTTTTCGGCAACGCGATAAAGCTTGCCATCCTGTTTGCTGATGGCAAGGTATACCTGTCCGAAGTTTGCGTCGAGTCCAAGATCCATATAAAAAGCAACGTCTATGTGCTCGGTGTCTACACCTGCACCGGACAATGCCTGCAATGCATGATCGGAGAGCTTATCAAGCGGTAACATATGCTCCCTCCTTTCAAAAAGGGAAAGATTGATCTATCGTATCATATATCCAAATGCTTTACAAGTTCATTCAACCAATGATACCACAAAATGCCTCAAAAAACAAGACTTTTGGCAAAATCCCTTTAGTTCTTTGCATCAAAAATTGTTTCTTGGCATGAAATAATGTATGCAATTTGACAAAATCGCAATTCCTTGGCAGGATGTGTTGAAAAGAAATGGAAATTGTGCTATAATATATCTCATATTTTTCGGGGAGGGGAGCTTTATGATCGCAACTACGCCTTTGGCCGCGCTGGATCGCATGCAGCGTGAGCACGGCTGGCAGGCACGCGTGCTTGCCAAATGCGAGTGGTGCAATCCTGCGGGCTCTGCTAAGGACAGAGCGGTGCAGTATATGCTGGACGATGCGTTTGCCCGGGGCAAACTGCAGGCAGGCGGCACGGTGATCGAGCCCACCTCGGGAAACACGGGCATTGCTCTGGCGGCGCAGGCGTCTGCGCGCGGCTTGCGTGCCGTGATCGTCATGCCCGATAATATGTCTGCCGAGAGGATCGCACTCATGCGCGCAAGAGGCGCAAAGGTCGTGCTGACCCCCGCTGCCGAGGGCATGAAGGGCGCGATTGCAAAGGCAGAGCATCTGGCGGCAAACACCCCCGGTGCTATGATATTGGGACAATTTGAGAACCCTGCAAACGCGCAGGCACATTACGCCACCACGGGGCCCGAAATTTGGGCGCAAGCGAATGGCGCGGTGGATTGTCTGATCGCATGCGTGGGGACGGGCGGAACCATCAGCGGCACGGGCAAGTACCTCAAGGAAAAGCTGCCGGATCTGCGCGTCATCGCGGTTGAGCCGCAGGAATCCCCTTTGCTGTCCAAAGGGTATAGCGGAGCGCACGGTATTCAGGGCATCGGTGCGAACTTTGTGCCCGAAGTGCTGGATCGCAGCGTGATCGACGAGGTCGTCACCGTGAGCACCGAGCAGGCAAAGGCGTTTTGCCGCATGCTTGGCAAGACCGAGGGGCTGCTTGGCGGCATTTCCTCCGGCGCAGCCATTGCCGCAGCCGACGAGGTTGCAAGCCGTGCGAACATGCGCGGCAAGATCATCGCCGTCATCCTGCCCGACGGCGGGGAAAGATATTTGTCAACGGGGCTTTATGACTGAAGTTGAGTTGAAAGGATAAAAACATGAAAAGAATCGTAACCGTGCAGGATATTTCCTGCGTAGGCAAGTGCTCCTTGACCGTGGCACTTCCCATCATTTCCGCGTTTGGCGTGGAGGCCGCCATTCTGCCCACCGCCGTGCTCAGCACGCACACCGCCTTCAAAAAGGGCTTTACCGTACATGATCTGTCGGGCGAGATCACGCCCATTACCGCGCATTGGAAGAGCGAGGGCATTGATTTTGATGCCATTTATACAGGCTACCTTGCGTCCTTTGATCAGATCGATCTGGTCAAGCAAATGGCGAAGGATTTTTCGGGTGCGCTTTTGTTCGTTGACCCTGCTATGGGTGATAACGGCAAGCTGTATTACGGCTTTGACCAAGTCTTTGCGCACAAGATGGCTGAGCTTTGCGCCGTTGCCGATATCATCGTGCCCAATATGACCGAGGCGTCCTTTATGCTGGATATTCCGTACGTAGCGGAGGGCTACTCCGAGGAGTACGTCAAGGACGTTTTGCGCCGTCTTTGCGACATGGGCGCAAAGAGAGCGGTGCTGACGGGCGTCAGCCTGCGTGAGAACGAGACGGGTGCTATGGGCTATGACAGCACCACGGGCGCGTTCTTCTCTTACTATCACGACCGCATTCCCGTATCCTATCACGGCACGGGTGACGTGTTCGCATCCGCCTGCGTAGGCGCACTCATGCGCGGCAAGAGCTTGCACGAGGCGATCGCCGTTGCGGCTGATTTCACCTACGAGAGCATCCGCCTGACCGAGGCAGAGGAGAACCATAACTGGTACGGCGTCAACTTTGAGCAGGCTGTGCCTATGATCCCCGCGCTTTTGAAATAATGAAAACACAAAAAGAAATGGGCTGAGTGAATGACTCAGCCCATTTGCATTTACGTAAGATGTGAAAGAGCGTCCGAGAGATGCACCTCATCCACCTAAGCGGAAGGGGCGAAGTCGGTGTCCTAAGCCCCCTTTGCCCGTGGTTTAGCAGAAAACTCACAATATTTTTTATCACCCCCTTGACAAGCATAGATATCCGAGGTATAATGAATACATCGGATATCTATGTATAGAAGTCGGAGGTATATGGAAATGAAAATCAGTAAAGAATTGCTCAAAGGAAGCACGGCTCTTATGGTGCTGCGCGTCATTGCAGATGAAGATATGTACGGCTATCGCATTATCCGCGAAATTGCAGCACGTTCCAATGACGCTTTCAAGCTCAACGAAGGAACGCTGTACCCCATACTGCACATGCTCGAAAAAGAAGGACACGTGACTTCTTACGACGGGCAGAGTGAAACCGGTCGTTCGCGCCGCTATTACCGCATCACGGTACAGGGAAGATTGCACTTGGCTGCCCGTATGGAAGAATGGCAAGTTTTCAGTGATGCTGTGACAATGGTGCTTGGCAAAGAAGGTGTATAACATGAGCGAACAGAATAGCGGTATTTTTGACTTGGATGGTGCCTTGGATCGACTGGCTGCCAGAGTCTGTTGCGAGATCAAGTCAAAGCAGCGTCGCAAGAGAGCAACTGACGAATTTCGCGGACATTTGGAGGATGCTATCGAAGATATTATGAGGCAGGGAATTCCTCCCGAAAAGGCATATGCAGAGCTGGAAGAATCCTTGGGAAGTACCGATAAGCTTTCAACCCTGATGGCGTCGGTACACAATAAGCATCATTTTCCTATGATCCTTCCTTGGTTGGCGGGAGCGGTTGCTATTGGTGGATTGGCATATTTGTATCTGACCACCGAAAATGATTATCTGCAAGCTTGGAGCGGTTTTGGATTGCAGTTGATTGCTCTTACTGCGATATTTGTATTACTGTTGCTCGCCTTGAAATGGGGACGTGCTATCAGTAAGCGTGCATCGGCTTTGCACCGTCTGAAAGCCTTTGTCAAAAAGCATAACGGTACGTTAATTTGCAGAGAAAACGGCTACAAATCGTTGTTTGTTCGTACTACGTCTCCGGAATTGATTGTGGATATTGGTAATCATCGTTATATCTTAGCCATGTGGGCTACGGTAAAGCGTCACCGTACGCTACATCTTCAAGACAATGGTATCTACAGTTATGATAAGAATTTCGGGTATATGTTTATGTCTCCCGGTATTGCTCCTTATTCGCGCTCGACCTTTTGGCGGTTGAAGGGTCGGGAAAACGATCCGCTGCTTACGTTTTATCATTCCGAAATGATAAAGCTTCCCGAAGGAGCGCATCTCATGCCGGAGGTGAACTATAAGGAATGCTTTGCTCCCGATAAAGTGAATGTTCCTGTCTTTTTGCTCAATCCCATACCTCTGAATGTTGAGATTTGTGAAAACAGTCATATTCACAAGCTTATTGACGGCGATACGCTTCCTGACTCCTTGGGCAGTGCAAAGCTGTATTCCATGTCGAGTTTGATCTCCGTGATGGAGAGAACGCAAAAATAACTGTCCCTACGGTATGAGGGCTGACAGTCGGGGACGCCTGTCCCTACAACGGACGGTTGGAGAGACCGTTTTTCGTTCACGCCCCAATACTTTCTTGACATTCTAATAAAAATATGGTAAAATAATACGATTAAGTATTTTTTGGAGGGCATTATGTCTGTTTCGGTTTCCCAGAATATTACACAGGTTTACACCAAAATTAAAGAGAATATCGGCAAGGTCATCGTCGGTAAGGAGGACACCATCGATATGCTGCTGGTTTCCATGCTTTGCGGCGGTCACGTGCTGCTGGAGGACGTACCCGGCACGGGTAAGACCATGCTGATCAAGTCGCTGGCTGCAAGCGTGGGCTGCGATTTCAAGCGTATCCAGTTCACTCCCGACCTTTTGCCCTCGGATATCACGGGTATTAACTTCTTTAACATGAAGAAGTCCGAGTTTGAGTTCGTGCCCGGTCCCATCTTTGCCAACATCGTGCTGGCGGACGAGATCAACCGTGCTACTCCCAAGACGCAGTCGGGTCTTTTGGAGTGTATGGAGGAGGGTCAGACCACCATTGACGGCAAGACCTACCGTCTGGCTGCGCCCTTTATGGTCATTGCAACCCAGAACCCCGTGGAAAACATGGGTACCTTCCCGCTGCCCGAGGCACAGCTGGACAGATTTTTGATGAAGGGCAGCATGGATTACCCCAACCACATGGAGGGCGTGGATATCCTTGCGCGCTTTGATAAGGCAAGTCCCTTGGAAACGCTTTCGCCCGTGGTCACGCAGCAGGAGCTTTGCCGCGCCATTGAGGAATTGCCCAAGGTTTACGTGTGCCGTGAGCTGATGAGCTACATTACCAATATCGTGGAAAGAACCAGAAAGTACCCCAAGGTCATCCTTGGCGTCAGCCCTCGCGGCGCGCTGTCCCTGATGCGTGCGGCAAAGGGCTATGCTGCCATCGCAGGCAGAAATTACGTGCTTCCGGACGACGTCAAGCGTGCGGCGCACCCCGTGCTTGACCACAGAATCATGTTGGAAAACTCCGCGCGTATTCATAAGAATGCGGCTTACAACGTCGTAGAGGACATTCTCGGCACGGTCACCGTACCCACCGAGGCAATTTTTGAGGAAAGATAATGTCGCCTGAAGCATTAAAGGGAATTGCCGAGTATATTACCAACATGGCGGACAAGATCGCGGAGTTTACGAGATCTCCGTGGTTTTACGTGCTGGTCACGCTTGCCGTGCTTGGGCTGCTCGCGCTGATTCTGTACCGCATATATATCGCTCTGCGCAACAAACGCCTTGGCAATATCGAGTATTCGCGTGAATTCTCCGAGGTGGGCGTGTATGAGGGCGACGAGGTCGAGCTGATCGAGACCGTGCGCAATACCAGCTCTTTTCCGCTTTTGTGGGTGGATATTGAGTCGTATTTCTATAACGAGCTGGAGCTGGAGGAATACGAGAGAGATCCCGATGACAAAAATTCCATGCAGTATCTGATCAGCCGCTTCAATCTGTGGCCGTATATGCAGATCCGCCGCAGACACAAGGTTATTTGCAAAAAAAGAGGGCATTACAATCTGCACGTGGCGTCCATCTATTCCAAGTCGGGACCGCTTGCGCAGGATGCCCCTGCCGAGATTTTCGTGTACCCCAAAGCCATTCCGCTGGACATGCAGGATTTTGCCCAGGGGCGATTGCAGGGTGACTACGTCAGCCGCCGCCCGCTGTATCAGGATCCCTTTTCCTTTGCGGGGATTCGTGATTACCGCTTTGGCGATCAGATCTCGCAAATCAACTTCAAGGCGTCCGCGCGCGTGCCGTTCGGCGGTGCTGCCACCTCGCCCTTCAAGGTCAATTCCAGAGAGTTTTGCGCCAGCCGACGCATGATGATCTATATGGATTTCCATTTGCCCATGGGCATGAGTATGGACGGCAACGAATATAACCGTCGCGGCGAAGAGGGGCTTTCCTTTTGCGCAGCACTTGTGCGCGATGCCGCATACGGTGGTTTCCGCGTGGGCTTTGCTGCCAACTGCAAATCGCAGAACGGTGAGATGAGCTTGCGCTTCCCCTGCGAGAGCGGTGAGGCGCACATGCTGGCAATACTGCGCGAGATGGCGTGCATTACCCCACGTGAGGGCGGCTCGTTTGCATCTCTTTTGGAAAATGCCGTGACCGAGGGTATTGCCGACACCGAGATTGTGATCGTTGCGTTTGCCGAAAACCCCGACGTGCAGGCGAGAACCGACGCCTTGGAGCGTCTTGGCAACTCGGTGCAGGTCATCATTTTAGAGGGGGAGGAAGTGTACGATGGCGAGTGAAGCACAAATGAATCTGCGCTATACCGAGCTGATGCATCGGTTTGCGTCTACCTCCACCTGGCGTGAATTTTTGGAGCTTGGCAAGCAGTTTCACGAGCTTGGCAACTTCAAGGATGCGTCTGCGTACTATACCAAATGCGTGCGTGCCGCGTCTGCGGCAGCGTACCGCGAATACCGTGAGGATTTCACCTCGCGCGAGGATCTGACCAGCGAGGATTATTTCGAGGCTGCGTCGGTACTGTCGCAGATCTCGGATTACATGGATGCGCGTGAGTGGGCGCGTACGTACAAAGCCAAGGCGACCTCTTTGTGCTATGCCGAGGCAATCGCGCTGTACGAGCAGTGCGAGGGACGCTGGCAGGATATGCGCGAGGCGTATTTCAAAATGAATAAGATCAAGGGCTATAAGGATTCCCGCGATCTTGCCGAGCGTTACGGCAAGCATTATACCGAGTGCGCGTACAGTGCGGCTGTCGAGCTGATGGAGAAGGCGCAATCGGGACCCGAATACGAGGAGGCTGCCGAGATCTTTGAGCAGATCTCGGAATATTCCGACAGCGCGCAGCTCTCTCAAAAGTGCCGCAAGGCTGCGTCCAAATACAGATCAAGCGCACCGAAAAAACCCAAAACCTCTAAAAAAACGGAGGACGCCCCCAATCAAAAGGACGCCCCGCAAACCGAGATCGTACGCAAAAAGCGCGCACGCGCCGAGGACAGCGTCAGCGGTGTGGACTATGCCGAGATCTGGCGCACTATCAACAAAAAGCGACTGATCGCAGGCCTTGTGGGCTTGGTCGCGTGCGGCACGGGACTTTGGGGCTCTGCCTTCTTTGCGGCAAGCCGCATTGACCCCAAAAACGATTTTTTGGTGCTGCACGGGGATAAGATCCGCGGACTTTGCGTGGTGATGGTCATTGTGGGTGCGGTGTTTGCCATCGTGCAATTCTTCCGCATGCTCAGCCCCTCTCTCAAGCGCAAAATGGCACTCAAGGCGCTGGAGATCGGCAAGCGCGTAGCAAAGCCGGTGGTCAAGGCATTGGACCGCGTGCTGGGGTTTGTGGGCATTTCTATCGGCAAGCAAAGACTCAAGGGCAAGGATGAAAAGAGCTTTGTTTACGTGGAAAAGCCTGCCAAGGCAAAGAAAAACAAAAAGCTGCGCAACGAGGCAAAGTGGCACGAGCTGCCCGATAACGCCGCGCGCGTGCGCTTCATTTTCGTGGATTATATGATCCGCCGCATCAAGCAGGGATATCGCATCAAGTATTCGCAAACGCCCGACGAGATCGGACGCGAGATCGCGGTTGAGGACGACGAAAAGAGGCTGTTCGAGGTCTATCAGACCGCCCGCTACGCAGGCGCGGCAGCCAACGAGGTCATTGATAACGACACGGTCGACGAGCTGCTCAAGATCAACGTCAAGCGGTCGTAACAGCCAAATGAACCGTAGGGGAGCATTCCATATGCTCCCCTTATTAAATCACGGGTATTTTGAAAAATATTCTCTTGCTTTGCAACCAAGCAGCCCAAAAAGGGTACTGTATAGGTGAGGGCGCCTTTCAGACTTTACATTACAGGAGGTGACAGCATGCGCGATATGGATGACCGCAGCGTCATAGAGCTGTACTTTGCGCGGGACGAGCGCGCAATCCGGGAAACGTCGGACAAATACGGCAAGCTGTGCTTGCGTATTGCACGCAATATTGTGGGCAATGCGCAGGATGCCGAGGAATGCGTCAACGATGCGTACGTGGGCGTTTGGAATGCCATTCCGCCCGCACGCCCCGATGATCTTTGCGCATTTGTGTGCCGCGTGGTGCGTAACGTCTCTCTCAAACGCCTGCGTGCCGTAACACGGCAAAAGTGCAGCAGAGAGATGACGGTATCGCTTTCCGAGCTGGAGGAAATACTGCCCGACGAGGCGGTGGACGGACGCGAGGGCGAGGTGTCTGCCGCAATCAGCGCGTTTTTGCGCCTGCAGAGCGACGACGTGCGCGGTGTGTTTGTGCGCAAGTATTATTTCTTTGACTCGGTCGCGGACATTGCAAAACGCTACGGCTTTAGCCAAAGCAAGGTCAAGAGCATGCTGTATCACACCCGAGAAAAGCTCAAGGAGCATTTGACTAAGGAGGGAATTGAAGTATGAAGATACCCAGGATTGCAGAAGCAATGGGCGAGATCGATGCCGATCTCGTGAGCGCGTCTGCCAAGGAAAGAAGAAGGGCAAAGCAGCCGTGGATCAAGTGGAGCATACTGACAGCCGCTTGCCTTTGCGTCATCATTGTGGCAGGCATGATCGTCGTGCCCATGATGATGGGCGGAGAGGATATTTTGCCCGGTAAGGATCGCGAAACCGTATCGTTTGGTGACTTGGAGCGGCATTATAAAAGCATGGATACAGTCAGAACCGAGAGCGGCATGATGAGCTGGCCTGCAGAATATCAGACTGCGATGGAAAAGCACTCACATATCATTTGGTCGTTTTGTAATTACGTGACCTCAGGTATGGCGGTGCAGCCACAGAATTTGGGTGACAAAATCGGCAATTATCTGGGCTTTGAGGTGCGCGGGGTCAAGGGCGCGCCCGAAAAGCACGTGATCGCGCTTGGTATTGAGGGGGTATATTATGCGTACCGCTGTCAGGACGGTTATGATGATATCCCCGCAACGCTGGGCGAGCTGTTTGATCAGTATAATCTTGCAAAGGTGCTGGAGCTTGATCGCTTTACCGAGCATCAAGGAAGAGATGAGAGGTATTACGCGCTGACTGACGATGCGTATATCATCGAGGTGCTTGCATCCTGCCGTGATGCTGCTCTTTACGTGCCCGAACAGGGTAAGGAATGGGAGAGAAGCGAGGAATATCTCAGCTTCACCATGACCTCTGAAGCGTTGGGCGTTTACAAAAAGGCGATGTATATCACCAAGGACGGCTATTTGTGGACCAACGTGTTTGAATACGCGTATATCTACGAGATCGGCACGGAGGCAGCAAATAAGATCATTGACTACGCCATGACTAAT
Organism: Eubacteriales bacterium; assembly: GCA_045587385.1. Lineage (GTDB taxonomy): Bacteria > Bacillota > Clostridia > Oscillospirales > CAG-272 > SVQP01. The sequence goes on along the minus strand of JAZNCE010000007.1, from coordinate 9,561 downwards.
TCGGTCGAAAAGCCCATGGAGCCCTATGAGTACAGATTGGCAGGCACGCTGACCAAAATCGAGGACGGATATGCGTATATTGACGACAGCATCATGTGCGTTGACTCGAGCGAGGGCATGGTGTTCCGTGTATCCACCGACGATCTGCGCATCAGCAGATGCCTTGTCGAGGATTTGACGGGCATCCGACCCGGCGACCTTGTGGTGGTCACCTTCCGCGGCGGCATTGACCCGGATGACGGCAATCTGATTCTGGATGCGCGTTCGATTGAGGAAGCGTACTTCAGCGACGGCGATTGGTACGTGCCGGAATAATCAAATATGATAGCAAAAAGCACCCCGCGGGGTGCTTTTTGTATTTTTCCTCTGTACAAATGCCGTATTTTATGGTATAATATGCAAAAGACTCCAAGGAGGAATGAATATGCGCAAATTTTTGCAGATGCTTTTGCCGCTTTTACTGGCAGGAACTATGGTTTTGGGAATGGTGGCGTGCACGCCCTCGACACCCGAGCAGCCGGACGAGGAAACAAGCGGCAGCACGGAAAGCGGCACACAGCCCGACGCGGAGGATACCACCGCAGCCGATACGCCCGACGTGCCTGATGGCGAGGTCGTCAAAGCCGTGCGCGAGCAGCTGACCTTTGACGCAGCCGTGACGATTGCCGAGCAAGACGGCGGTGCGCGCGTGACGCACAAGGACGGGCTGAGCTACCTTGCAAGCGGCTATACCTCGCTTGCAGGCAATATGCTGCATTTTACCACGGGATTGAAGCTTACGTTTGACACCGCGTTGACGGCTGATGCATTTAACCGATTTACGATCGGCTACGTTTCCACGCAGCCCTTATACGGTACGGTGACGTATACGGTTGACGGCAAGCGCGTGACCGACGATTTTTACTTGGAAGCGGGCACGGATACCTTTTCCTGCGTGATCGGTCAATATCTGGACGGCAAGAAGGGCAAGGAAATTCATTGCATGACCTTTGAGAGCTGCAACGATCAGCCCACGGAATTTGCGCTTTGCGTGCTGCGCGTGCAGGATTACCCCGTGTACGCCGAGGATATGGACACGTATTATATCGAAAACAGCCGCTATAAGCTGGGCATTCGTCTTGCCTGGGGCGGCGGCGTCAATTATCTGCTGGATAAGCAATGCGAGATCAAGGGGCTTGGCAATCTGGTCAATCAAGCCGATACGGGGCGTCTGATCCAGCAATCCTACTACGGCGTGGTGCGCAACGACGAGTTCGAGCCCGGTGAATTCAACGGCAGCCAATGGTGCTATAACCCCATTCAGGGCGGCGATAAGTACCTCAACCACAGCCGCATCATTGATATCGTCGTCACCGCGCAATCGGTATACGTCAAGGCGCAGGCAATGGATTGGGCAAAGGAAAACTATCTGACGCCCGCCTATATGGAAAACGCCTATACGCTGTATGCCGACCGCATTGAGGTTGACAACCGCTTCGTGGACTTTTCGAACTGGACGCACCGCCTGACCGAGCAGGAGCTGCCCGCGTTCTATACGGTCAGCTATCTGAGCGCATTTACCTTCTATAACGGTACCGAGCCCTGGACGGGGGATACGCTCTCTTACCGCAACGACCTTAAATTCTGGGGGGATCACCTCTGGGTGGGCGATTGTTATTTCCGCCTGCGTGAGTCTAACACCGAATCGTGGTGTGCCTGGACCAATCCCACCGACGGCTACGGCATCGGCTTGTTCGTGCCCGGTGTCGATGCCTTTAAGGCGGGCTGCTATCAGTTTGATAACGCCAAGGACGCCAAGGCTGCCTCTACCAATTACGTAGCCCCTTTGATGAACTTGACCATGCATTCCTTTGAGCCCATTGCATACAGCTATCTGATTGCAACCGGCACGGTGCCCGAGCTGCGTGACCTGTTTACGGCATACCGCGATTTTGCCGATAACGCTTCGCTGCAGAATCACGCGCAGTCCATGCGCATTCCGGACAGCACAGAGGTGTTCAACGAATACTATTACAACGGCACCGATCCGATTCCCGAAAGAGGGCCGGAGGAGCAAGCTCCCGAGATCAAGACCGAGCCTGTGCTGGATCTGACCACCAAAGCGGATGCTACCTTGGTTATTCCGACCGGTAACACGCAGGTCAAGTTCCAATCTGCCGAGCAGGGAACGCTGCTGTACGTAACCGGAGTCGATCCGCACGTGACGGTTTCGCTGGGGGATGCCTTCAAGGCAAAGGATTACAGCAAGATCGAAATCGTGTATATGCTGCCAAAGAGCAACAGCCCGAGCAACAACGTCATGGATCTGTTTATCTGCGTGGGTGACGTAACCGCGCCGAATCCGAACGCCATGATCCGCGTTTCGCTGATCGCGGACGGCGAATACCATACCGCCGAGGTGGATCTGTCGGGTGCCGCCTTCTGGAAGGGCGATATTCACAGCATCCGCATCGACTATATGGATCAATGTCAGGTAGGCGACGTGATGTACGTCAAGAGCTTTGCTCTGAAATGAGCTAATAAATCAAGCAAAAGGAACACCGCCAAGCGGTGTTCCTTTTAGTATGATGCGTTATTTTTTCAGTTCTTGGAGAATATCTCTTGCCATTGCGGCACGTGCGCCAACCGTTTCCTCGGCGCGCTCGCCTGCCTTGCCGTGCATATATGCCGCAAGAGCAGCGGTGGTGGCAACGGGCTGCGTGTTGGTCTCGGCTGCACAAAGACCGCCGATGTATCCCGCGAGAATGTCGCCCGAGCCTGCGCCCGCAAGCGCGGTGCTGCCCGAGAGATTGATATAGCGGGTATTCTTATCGTGCGAGAGGATCAGCGTACGTGCATCCTTGAGCAGCACGTTGACCTTGTATTTGTCGCAAAGCTGCTCTGCCGCAAGAACTACGTTGGCAAGCACCTTGTCTGCGTCCGTCTTTTTATCCAGCAGTCTTGCCGCTTCCACGGGGTGAGGGGTGATGATGACCTGCGGCTTTTGCTTTTTGCTGACGCCCTTGAGAAGCCCCTGCTTATTTGCAATGACGTTGAGCGCGTCGGCATCCACCACGCAGGGCACCTTTGCGTTGTTCAATACGTACTTCACGGCAAGGGAAGAGAGCTTGGAACGACCTGCACCGCAGCCAAGCACAATGGCATCGGCTTTGTCCACGGAGGTCTTGATCGCCTTTTTGAGCTGGGATTTGTCTGCGTAGCAGCTCAGCACAGCTTCGGGAACCAGCTGCTGCAGAATGGTGCGATTCTTGGTGTGGGTCAGAATTTCAATCAGCCCTGCACCTGCGCGATACGCCGCCATAGCGGCAAGGTAAACGGCACCTGCCATGCCGGGAGCACCGCCCACGATCAGCACCTTGCCAAACGTGCCCTTGTTGGAGCGCGCGGGGCGTGCGGGGAGCAGCGTGTCAAGATCCTCGTCCTGCACGGCTTGCACGGTGGGCGCTTCCAGCGTGGGATTGTTTTCAATGCCGATGTCGGCAACCGTGATCTTGCCGGCGTATTCCGCACCGGGATAGAGCAGAATACCGGGCTTTGCGTGCTGCATGGTGACGGTATGCGCGGCGCACAGCGCATGTGCACCTACGGCACCGCTGTCGCAAGCAACACCGGAGGGAACGTCGATGGCAATGACGGGGATCTCACTTGCATTTACTGCATCAAAGGTGCTGCAAACGCGTGCGTCCTTGATCTCGCCGTGCATGCCCGTTCCGTAAACCGCGTCCACGAACAGAGAGATCTCGTCCATTTCTGCAGGCAGCTCGGTCAATACGGGAATGCCTTGTGCCAAAGCCTTTTCGTAGTGAGAAAGGCATTCCTCACTCATGCATTCCTTGTTGGGCGTGCCGATCAGTGCAGGATTGATCTCGGGCACGGGAGCGTCCTTCTTTTGGGGCTTTTTCTTAGCGGGCTCGGGCTGCTCGTAGAGCGCACCGAGATACAGCACCTTGGCGGTAGCTCCTGCCTTTTGCAGCAGGCATGCCAGCTCAAAGCCGTCGGCGCCGTTGTTGCCGCTGCCACACAGGATCAAGGGCTTGCGCAGATCGTAATTCTCAGTCTGCATTGCGTCCAGAACGGCGCAGGCAGCAGCATGGATGAGCTGTTGATCGGAAACGTTGCAGTTGGTTACTGTGTAAAGATCGGATGCTTTTGCTCTTTGTGCGGTGAAAATCGTCTTCATAGATGCCTCCCGTGTGCCTTTGCGGCGTTTTTATTGATTTTATTGAGAAATGGATTTCAGATATGCGTTGATAAAGCCGTCCAGCTCACCGTCCATCACGGCTTCCACATCACCGGTTTCAAAGCCGGTGCGCAGGTCCTTGACCAAGGTGTAGGGCATGAAAACGTAGGAGCGGATCTGAGAGCCCCATTCGATCTTGGTCTTGTTGCCCTTGATCTCGTCAATGGTGTCAAGTCTTTCCTTGATCTTGATCTCCATGAGCTTGGATTTCAGCATGCGCATAGCGGTTTCCTTGTTCTGCAGCTGCGAACGCTCGGTCTGACAAGCGACCACGATGCCCGTGGGCTTATGGATCAGACGGACTGCAGAGGATACCTTGTTGATGTTCTGACCGCCCGCACCGCTGGAGTGGAAGGTTACGAAATCGTAGTCCTCTTCACGTACGACCACGTCGTCCAGCTTGTCAAATTCGGGCATAACTTCGATGGAAGCAAACGAGGTCTGTCTGCGTCCTGCGGAGTCAAAGGGGGAAACGCGCACCAGTCTGTGCACGCCGTTTTCGCTCTTTAAGAAGCCGTAAGCGTTCTCGCCCTCTACGAAAATGGTGGCGGATTTCAGACCCGCGTCGTCACCGTCCAGCCAGTCGGTCAGCTTGACCTTAAAGCCGTTTGCCTCGCACCAGCGGTTGATCATGCGGTAAAGCATCTGGCACCAGTCCTGTGCCTCGGTGCCGCCTGCGCCGGGGTGGAAGGAAATGATGGCGTTATTTCTGTCGTATTCGCCCGAGAGCAGTACCTCGGTGCGCTTCTTTTCCGCAATTGCGGTGATCTCGGAAAGCTCGCTTTGTACTTCCTCTACGCAGCTTTCGTCGTTTTCATCGATTGCCATTTCGGCAAGCACGACCGCGTCCTCAAGACGGGTGCAGAGAGCCTCGTAGCTCTCAATCTTGTCCTTTTGCTGCTTGATGGTCTGCAGAACCTTGGAGGATTTTTCCTGGTTGTTCCAAAAAGCGGGATCGGAGGTCTGCTGCTCCAGTTCCTCAACGGTGGCGCGCGCCTGCTCGATCTTGAGCTGCTCGCCAAGTTCCTTGAGGTCCGCTCTCATATTCACTAAGGCAAGTCTTGCCTCTTCGAGTGCAACTATCATTGTTTTTACCTAACCTTTATATAGAATTTTTTTATTACGAAAGATGGGCTACGTGCGCGTCACTTGAACAGCACTGCGAGAATGCCTGCCTGTGAGAGGTCGTCACGCAAGGTGTATCCCTGAGATTGATAATACGCAACGCCGTATTGCTCGGTGTCCGAGGTGGTGAATTCCTCGCGCAGATCCAGTACGATGACGTTGGTCGCAGGACTTTCGGGTTGCGCGTCCAAAGAGAACAGCCACGTGCGATCGCAAAGTGCTGCAAGTAAGCTGTCGGATGCGCTCACGGCAGCATTTTCGGGCAGAGCGTCCAGCAGCTCGTGCATGCGGGATGCGTCTGTTTCTGCTTGCGCGTCGGTCTTGACGTACAAAGAGTGCAGCGTTGCCGCGTAAGGCGTTGCCAACAGCATGGCGGCACAAAGCGCAAGCGCGGGGAGCAGGCGGGCAAGGGAAACGCCCTTGATCTCGGTGCGCAGGCTTGCAAGTCCCTTGACCGATAGCAGCGCGGCGGCTGCCACGGCAGGAAATGCGTAGGTGCAGAATATGCCGCTGTAAACGGCTGCGTTTGCAACTATGTGGAAAAGTACCAAGGGGAAGAGAAGCACGAGTGCGGCTTTCTGCTTGCAAAGCAGGGGCAGAAGTGCAAAGGGTGCCAATAAAAGCATAAAGAACAGCAGCTTTTGTCCTGCCTGCAAGCCAATGCCCAAAAACAGCTCGGTCATCACGGGGCTGCCTGCAATGGCAAGATAGACGGCGGTTGCAGCGGTTGCGGAAAACGCTGCGACGGTGCAAACGATACTTGCGCGTCTGCGCTCTGCGGTGGCACTGAGTGCCAGATAAAGGCAGACAAAGCTTGTCCATACGCTGACCTCAAACCCGATGCAAAGGCAAAGGGCGAGAGGAATGAGTGCAAGATAGGGGTGCTTGCCTTGGGATGCATCGGCAATCCAAAGGATCAGGGGCAGGGAGAGCATGGAGAGCGCACCGCCCGACGAGCTGCCGCCCACAACCAAGGGGCAAAGCGCACACGCTGCGCAAAGAGCGGCGGTCTGCCAAGGGGTGAGTGCGTGCCTGCGGCAGATGCGCCACAGCGGCACAAGTGCGGACAGCATCAGCGCGTAAAGTGCTGTGCCTACGGCAAGCATGCTGTGCCCGAAAAGCAGGTATACGGGTAAGATCAGATACCAGAGCGGCGCGAATTGGGTGGCGAAATAGCTTTGCGGCTCGCCCGTAAGCAGCGTGGTAAAGGGCATGCCGCTGTGCTGCATGAAATACAGCATCTGACCGATCTCTGCCTGCGCGGTGTTGCCGGTTTGCAGGGTCTGCAGACGGCTGTGCAACAGGATTGTATACAATGCAAGCGAAAGGACAGCTGCCAACGCGGTGCATGCGATGGCATAAACCGCTGCGGGGATTTTTTTGCCCGATTTTCCCATAGGCTCGGGGAATTTGCGCAATGCCCAAATGCTTGCCGCGATCGAGACAGCGCAAAGGATCGCAAAGACCGATGCAATTGCCAAGGGACTGACGTAAGGCGCGGACATAAAGGTCGTGCGCACACCGCAGACAAGGCAGAGCACGGGGAGCGTCAGGTAGGCGATGGGCTTATAGATCGAGCCGTAGCCCAGTACGACGAGAAAGACGGTCGCGAAGCAGACGACGTATCCCGGGAGCAGCGCGGTGAACAAACGCCATTGCAGCGCAGGGCTTGAAAGCACCGTGATGCCGATGATGGCACCGCTGCCGAACAGCGCGCAAAGGGCTGCGAATATGGGCAGAACGTATTTGCTTTGCGTACTTTCTGCCGTTTTTTGTTTTTTCACGTCACCGCCTCCTTTCGCGCATGGGCATAATCACAATATTATAACATATATTTTCGGATTTGTAAAGCGAAAAATGGGGGAAGTTTGGAAAATGTGTGAAAATGGGGGGAGTTTGGAAAATGTGTATACAAATGTGTATACACAATGCGACACGGCGTGATACCGCGCACGTGGCGAACCTGCCGCCACCGGGCAAAAAGCAATCAAAAAGGGCAGAGGGAATATTTGCCTGCAAATATTCCCTCCGCCCGTAATATTTCTTTATACCACGCCCAGCACCAGCTGGAAAGAGATAAAGCCCGTGCCGGCTTTGTTTGACAGATGCACTGCGCTGATGTAAATCACGGTGTTATCAGACAGTGTGACCTTGTAGGAGACCTGCTCCTGCCGCATCTTGCCCGAGGTACCCGAAGAGGTGTTGACGTTGACGTTTTGCACTTCAATTGTGCGCGCCTCTCTGCCTGCCAGAAAAGCGGTCATTTGGGCAATGCCGTTGTCTGCATCCTTTGCATCAGGGTGCATCAGCTTTTTTGCATCGGTATCGTTGCTCTGTGCAAGCGCAGCCAGCATCTGCTCGGTGGCAGGCTTGGATTCTGCCAGCTTTTCCATCGCGCCCGATGCATTTTGCGTAATGTTGCATGCTGCAAGGCAACCGAGCAGCGGCAGCAGAACCAGTGTTAGGCAAAGTATTTTTTTCATATCGTCTCGCTCCTTTTTTTGATTATTTTATTATATTTTACACGGGATCTTCGCGGATGTCAATCCCTCTATCCTTATAGACGCAAAAAGACTGCAAAAAGATCGTGCTTTGCACAAATTTATTTGTAAAGAATGTGTGAACGCACGGGGTTAACTGATGTGTCCTTTGGTTTTGTCTCTATATATCGATATACAAAGTCATTATACCATGCCGTCATCGGGCAGTCATATACCGTTCATCCCCCAAAAACGACCGATGATCCCAAAAAAGATTCGTGATAGTTTCTTTTTTAAGACAGGGTATTGACAAACCCTATTAAATAGGGTATAATAAATATGCAAGTTCAGAATTACAGAAGATATGTATGACAAGAATATTTGTAGAACTGCCGATTTTTCGTTCCAGATGGAAAGAAATGGGGCTTAGCGATGATGATTTGAGAAGATTACAGGAAGAACTTTTGTCAGATCCCAAGGTCGGTGCGGTCATGAAAGGAACGGGCGGCGTTCGGAAAATGAGATTTGCTTTCGAGCAAAGAGGGAAGAGCGGAAGCGTTCGCGTCATATATGTGGATTTTGAAGTTTATGAGAAGATTTTTTTGATTACCGCATATCCTAAAAATGTGAAAGACAACTTGACCGATTCGGAGAGAGCAGAGATCAAGCAAATGATCCAAGCACTTGAGAATCAATTACGCGAAAACGAGAAGTAAAGGAGGCACGATATGGGTATTTTTGATGATATCAAAACCGGACTTGATCAAGCGATTGCGCATGAAAAGGGAAATTTGAAAGCTAAAACCACTGTTTTGACGGTAGAACCCATCGGCTGCTTTGCTCCCGAAGAGATCAAAGCCATCCGCAAGAGTACGGGGCTGACACAAAAGCTGTTTGCGGGTTATTTAGGTGTTTCCGTCAAAACCGTGGAGGCTTGGGAATCAGGGAGAAACCACCCCGAGGGTGCGGCTTGCAGATTATTGTCCATGACGCAAAAGGATCCTTCTTTCCCGCAGAAATCGGGGATTGTATCATTGTCGGAAGAAAACTGAGGCGTGTGGATGGGAAAGATTTTAGGCTCGTGGAGCGGTATGCGTAAATATCTTGAGCAAGAAATGCTTGCCTCGGTGCTGCACGGCAGAGTCAGATACGGCTGCACAACCTACGTTGGTATGGATGGGTGCAGAATTTTTGAGGTTTGCATTGACGGCAGGCAGGTCAAACGCTTTTCTTTGGAAACTGTCAATACGTACTTCATTGAAAATGGATTTACCAAGAACAAGAATCCCGTAGGCATGAGCGAATATTGGATGGAATTTTGGCCTTTGGTGGACAAAATTCCGGCTGATCAGCGCACCGAATACTTGGACGAGGAATTTTGTCTGGCACTTGAGCAATATCGCAATCAGGATATCGGGAGCAGCATATCTTCTGTCAATCCGCTGGTCAGAATGTTCGCGGTGCTTGACAGGAGAGTGGGGAAAAGAACGCTGGAGAAACTCGCTTTATGCGTGGATGAGCAGCCTGCTTGGCTTCGGGAGTTTTATTTGTTGAGGTTAGAGGCAGAAAAAATTATATAGCCGAAGAGAGCCGAACTTTCAGCCACACGGAAGCCGAGTCGAATAGCCTTACGGTGATGCATTTGCGCGTCTTGCGCAAATGCTCACCTCGTAAGATTATTATCTTACTTCGGTTCGCTTTCACGCAATCCATCAA
>JAZNCE010000006.1:0-25439 GCA_045587385.1 Eubacteriales bacterium | reverse complement strand
ATAGTTGCCGCAGGCGCTGGCGATCACATATTTCGGCATAGCCGAAATATGTGATCGCCAGCGCCTGCGGCAACTATTCACAAAAAATAGTTAAGGGACTGTCCCAAAAATCAGTAGTGAAACCAGCCCTACGGGACTATCTTTTACATTAAAATTCAACCGTCAATTCCCTATCTGCAGGAATCTCGTATTGCTTCCCGCCTAATCTCAGCGTGCCGCCCGATCGGGTGGCGGTAACGGTGCAGGAATGCGCATCCATCTTAACGCGCACGCTGTGTCCCTCGGGCAGCGGCACGGTACCGTCCACGTGACGGTAAAGTCCGCGATCAGGCTGCACCGCAAAGGTCTTATATCCGATATCGGTGGGGTATACACCAAGGCAATATCTGCCCAAGAGGTAGATCGGGCCGCCGCCCCATGCGTGGCAAAGCGAGCAGCCGTACTTCATGCCGTACATGCCGTAATGCTCGATACCCTTTTGCTCGGGCAAATATTGCTCCCAGATTGAGGTCGCGCCAAGGGCAACCATGCCGCCCCAATAGGACTCGATCTTTTTCTGCGCAGTCTTCAGCCTGCCCATCATGCACAAGGCGCCCAGCTCAAAGAACTCAAAATACGGCGTGGTGATCTGCGTGACGGCATCGTTTTCCAGCACACAGCGCACGATCTTTTGCGCGCGGCGGTGCGACACAAAGCCGTACATAATGGCAAAAATGTTGGCGTGTCGCGTGACGTTCTCCTTGCCCGTGGTATGGCAATCGATAAACGCGCCGCGCTCCTCTCTCCAGTAATCCTGCATCACGCGCTTTTGCAGCGCGTCAGCCGCCTTTTTGTATGCAGCGCCGTCCTTGCCGACCAGCGCGCACAGCTCTGCCATGCACTTGTGGCATTGCCAAAGCAGGATCTGCTCGGCGCAAAGCGGCCCGCCCTTATCCATATCCGACCAGTCGATAAAGATCCAGTCACCGTCGCGGTAGCAAACGTATCCCTGCTCGTCAAGTCTGCCCGTAACAAACTCGTAAAGCGCGTGCAGGCGGTCAAAGTACAGACTAATAAACTGCGCGTCTCCCGTAGCGTAATAGTATTCATACGCACCGATGATGAGATACATGGAATAATCGTTGATCGAATTGATATGCTGCTCGTAGGGAGGCTTGCCCAAGAGCGCAATGATGGTGCGCTTGGTGATCTCGGGATCAAAGTAGAGGTAGCGGTTTGCCATGTAGGATTGGTACGCATCTCCCGACCAGCACCAGCGGTCGCGCTTGATGCCGTCCAGGAAAAATTCGCGCGAATTGAGGTGCAGGGTGTACGCGCAGATCTCCCAGATCTTGTTGACGTTCTTTTTGTTGCAGCTAAAGGTTGCCACGTCGTCGATCGGCAAATATTCGTAATCCGCCCACACGCGCGCTTTGTCCGCACCCTGCACGCACACGTATCGGAATGCGCGCCCGGGGCGCACGTAATCGCTCTGTCCCTGCAAGGTTTCGCGGATGAGCGCCTCGGCATGATCCAACGCCTCCTCGCGCGACTCTCCGTATGTCACGCGAATGTCATCCGACGCGTCCGCGCCCTCAATGTGCAAAAGCGCGTACGTTTCGCGCCCGAAATCATACAAGGTGCCCTGCTCGGTCTTGACCGTTTTGACGGGATCAAGGCGCTGATACGCAAAGCAAAACTCCTCGGGGTTATCCGCAGCGTCGGTATAGGCGGGCGTGCAGCCTACGGGCACGCGCACGGTCACAATCATGTGATCGGCAATCCAGGAATCATCGGTCTTTAAGTATTTGCTGTCCACGTAAAGGCTGGGCAGCCCCTGTGTGGCAAGCAGCACCGCCATGACGTTGTGATCTCCTGCAGGCAGCACAACGTCCTCGTTGACCGGCAGCCGCTTGTCATCTACGATGACGTACCCCTTGGCGCGCGTGACAAAGCGCACGGTGTCCGCCTCGTCTGCATGATAGCTCTTGAAAAAGCGCACGTTGGGGTAAGGCGTGGCAAGTGCCCAAAAGGTGGGGTACTCGCAACCGAACTCCTCGCGGCGGGCATGCAGCTTGATGCTGTGGTAAAGCTCGTAATCTCCGGGATACCAGATCCATTTTGCCTCTCTCATACTGTAACCTCCAAACGGTTTTATTGCGTTCATTGTATCATAGATTCAAACAAATTGCAAGTACGTGACGCTAATTCGTTTATTCAATATTGACAATTTTGCACATGTATGATATCATAAAGCCAAAGAAAATCCATGCAAAGGAGTAACGTTATGTCCGATTTTCCGAACATCATCGACGCCCCCGGAGGAAGCGAAGCGCAAACGCTTTGCTTTATGACAGACAAAAAATTTGTGCGCAAGAACTACGTGGATCTGCGCTTGCTCGTGGATGACAAAACGCCCCTGCGCAACCCCCACAAGGGCTGGTTCTGGCACTACATTGACAATGGCTACGCACGCGGTGCTTACCGCGAGGGGCATGATGAGGATGACGACCTTGCCGACTTCCCCGGGCTGAACCACCTCTATCTGCGTTTTGACTGGGGTGACGTGGAAAAAGAAGAGGGCGTGTACGATTTCTCCTATCTTGACTCCATCATGGAAAAGTGGGGCGCGCGCGGCTACCGCTTCTCTTTGCGCGTTTGCACCTATGAGGGACATGCAACGCTCAATCACGCCACACCCGCATACGTGTACGAAAAGGGGGCGCGCTGCTATCTTTTGGAGGGCGGCAAGATCCAGCCCGATTTCGGTGATCCCATTTTCATGGAGTGCCTTGAAAAATTCATGCAAGCCTTCGGCGCAAAATACAATGGAGATCCCCGCATTGAATGCATAGACATTGGAACACTCGGCACGTGGGGCGAGGGGCACACGGTAGAGGGCGACGGGCGCATCTACCCGCTTGACGTGGTCAAGGCGCACTTTGATCTGCACGCACGCTACTTCCCCGATACCTATATTCTTTGCAACGATGACCACATTGCATCCCGCTGGTGCCGCGGGGCTGCCGAGGTGCAAGAAATGCTGGACTATGCCCGCGCGCGCGGCTTTGGCGTGCAGGATGACTCCATTTGCTGCGACTACTACTATCAAATGAACGATTACGACACCATGCGCGCTCCCTGGGCGTTTGAACGCCTTGCCGACAACGCGCCCAACGCCATTGAAATGGCGCACTATACCTACATCAAGCCGCAGTACGAGTCTTATTTCCGTGATGGGCTGACCGCCATGGAAGCCTTTGCGCGTGCGCGTGCCACATTTGCGGGCTTCCACGGCTATCCGCGCAAGTGGCTTGCAAATGAATACTATCTGACCGAATACTGCGCAAACCGCCTGGGATATTGGTACTTTATCACGGGTGCATGCATTCCCGAGCTGACAAACACCGCCTACAACCGCATTGAGCTGGACGTGGAAAATCGCGGCTGGGCGCGCGCCTACTTTAAATACGATCTGCGCCTTTGCCTGCGTAACGAGAGCGGCAGCTACGAGATCGACCTGGCAGCCGACAACCGCACCTGGCAGCCCGATACCCCCCTCACGCTTTCCCTGCGCGTGGACGCGCGCGGTGTGCCCGAGGGCGACTATGACGTTTGCATAGGACTTTTTGAAAAGGGAACCCCCATCAAGCTTGGCATCAAGCAGGAATACCTGAAGGACGGCTACTACACCATTGCGCGCACACACGTGCGCGGCGTTTGAAAGGAGGCATTGCTATGACAGATAAGCTTTACCCCAATCTTTGCCCCGCACCCGCAGAGGACGGTCCGCAGACCATGTGCGGCATGCTGGACAATCCCCTTTCGCGCCCCGATTTCATTGACCTGCGCCGCATGGTGGACGATAAAACGGTGCTCAAGAATCCCCACAAGGGCTGGTTCTGGCACTATATCGACAACGGCTACGGCAGAGCGAATTACCGCCATCCGCAGCACGCAGACCCGGCGGACGACCTTTCCGACTTCCCCGGGCTCAACCACCTCTATCTGCGCTTTGACTGGGGTGACATTGAAAAAGAGGAGGGCGTTTACGACTTCTCTTACCTTGACGAGATCATGAACCTTTGGGGACCTCGCGGCTACACCTTCTCCTTGCGCATCTGCTCCTACGAGGGCGAGGCACGCATGAATTACGCCACCCCCGCCTACGTATACGAAAAGGGCGCACGAGGCTACCGCATGCCCTCGGGCACCATTCAGCCCGAGTACGGCGATCCCATTTTCCTTGCTTGCCTGGAAAAATTCCTGGCGGTCATGGGTGAGAAATTCAACGGCGACCCGAGAATCGAGTGCATTGACGTGGGCACCATGGGCACGTGGGGCGAGGGCCACACGGCTGCCGATGCGACGGGTGTGATCATCCCGCCCGAGGTGGTCAAAAAGCACTTTGATCTGCACGCCAAATACTTCCCCGATACCCCCGTGCTGTGCAACGACGACCACATCTGCTGCCGCATTGCGCACGGGCAGGACGAGGTGCAAGAGGTGCTGGACTACGCAAGCGAGCGTTGCTTTGGCATTCAGGACGACTCGGTTTGCTGCAACTACTACACGCAAGTCAACGATTACGACACGCTGCGCGCACCTTGGGCATTTGACCGCTTAGCTCCCGACGCACCTACCTGCATTGAAATGGAGCACTACGGCTACGTGCACGAGCACAACGACCACTTCCGCGACGGGCTTACCGCCATGGAAGCCTTTAAGCGCACGCACGCCACCTTTGCGGGCTTCCACGGCTATCCCCGCACTTGGCTGAAAAATGAATACTACCTGACCGAATACTGCGCAAACCGCCTTGGATACTGGTATTTCGTCACGGGTGCAACCGTGCCTGCCCTGCACCGCTCGGCGCACAATATCGTCACGCTGGACGTGCAAAACCGCGGCTGGGCACGCGCATACCGCAAATATGACCTCAAGATCAGACTGCGCGGCGCGGACGGCAGCGAATACGTGCTTGACACCGATACCGATAATCGCACCTGGCTTTCGGGACAGAAGAAAACGATTGCCCTGCGCCCCGATCTGCGCGGCGTACCCGCAGGCAAGTACGAGGTAGCGATCGGCATGTTCGAGGGAGAAAAGACCGTCAAGTTAGCTCTGAAGCAAGAGATTTTTGACGGAAAGTTCTATACCATCGCAAAGGATATTACCGTATTTTAATTTCCGTAGGGGCGGATTTTGCATCCGCCCCTGAAAAATTTTATCAATCCTTACACTTTTCCCAAAATTTGTTGACTTATATAGATGAAGGGCCCTTAAAAAAATCCGAAAAGGAGGTGTGTTATGAAGCAAACGGCAAACGACCAAGCGATCATTGACCTGTACTGGCAGCGCGATGAACGCGCGATCAAGGAAACCGACCGTGCCTACCGCGCGCGTCTGCTCTCCTTGGCGAAAAATCTCGTGCACGACGCGCAGGATGCCGAGGAAGTCTTAAACGATACCTACGTGCGCGTTTGGAATTCCATTCCCCCCGCGCGCCCCGATAGCCTGAAGGCTTACCTGCTCTCGATCATGCGCAAGACCGCCATCAACCGCTTTAAGGCAAGCAAGCGGCAAAAGCGCGTGCCCGCAGAGATGATCTCGTCCCTTTCCGACCTTGGCGACATGCTCTCGGACGGTGACAGCTTTCATTCTGAGCAAGAAGCGCGTGCGCTTGGCGAAATTCTGACCGACTTTACAAGCACGCTCTCTGACCGCCGTGCCTTCATCTTTATGAGCAGATACTACCTCTGCCGCCCCATTGACGACATTGCAACGCGCCTGGGGTGCAGTAAGTCCACGGTCAACAAAGAAATCGCCGCCATCAAGCAGGATCTGCGGCAGCTTTTGGAAAGCGAGGGTTACAAAGTATGAAAAAAGACTTATTCACAGACGGCATCAGCCACATCGACGTGGATGCGGTCGAGCGTCTGTTACAAATTGAGCAAAATATGCAGGCAAAGAAAAAGCGGCAGAGATACGCGCGGCTGCTCCTTATCCCCGCCGCTGCGCTGATTGCTCTTATGGTGTGCATGACGGCAGTCATCATTCCCTTTATCCCCAAGACGCTGGACGTTGCGTACGAGCCCGTCAAGGGATTGCCCGAAAACGTTTGGGTATACTACGTCAACGACAAGGGCACGCAAAAGCGCGAGCGCGTTCACCTGCCGGGCGGCACGCAAAACGTCTTTGCGGCGTGGAAGCACCTCAACGTGGTAGGCGACGAGGTCGAGATTCTGAACTATTCCGTAGAAACCGACGCCACGCAGCCTACGGTTGCGCCGAACACGCTGTGGGAGTTTATGCAGCAGCAGCTTGCCCTTAGCGCGCAAAAGTCCGTGACCGTCACGCTCTCCGCACAGATCACTTCCTATGAAAACTACAATGCGCTGATCGACTCGCTGACCCAAACCATTGCCAAATACGCGGGGGTTGACCCGGAGCAAGTAAAGATTTTGATCGACGGTGAGCAGATCGGCATTGCAGGCACGCTGCAATTCTACCACAGCCTGCAAGATGGCAGCGCGATCGTGCTTGCCGTCACGGCAGGAAGCAAGCTGGAGATCACAGTGGGCATGACCAACGTGTCCGATCAGAATATTGAATTTACAGGCTCGTGGAGTGCCTTTGCCCCGACTGCCATTCTGACCATGGGCAATACCGCGCTCATTACGCACGAGGATTTCCCCATGACCGAGGAGTATCAGAAATACGTGCTTGCTCCCGGTGAGAGCCGCGAGATCACCTACACCTTCCCCATTCCCGAACAAGCAGTATGCGGTGCATACGATCTGCTGGTCACGTTTGGTGAGCAGGACTTCGTTTTTGAAAAAGCCGTGCACGTCATAGGCGGATACGCCACAGACGTTGCAACAGAATTCCATGAATTTTTGGTCAAGTACGGCTTCTATACCACCGACCCCACGCTGTTCCGCGCAGCCGTAGAGCAGCTTTCCTTTAGCGGCATGAATCTCTTTGATATCATGACTGCAGCACGATTCGATTATGCCGAGGGCTACAGCGGTGAAGAATACGGCTCCCAGTGGTTCGCATACGGATATAAGACTCTGCCAAACGGCAACAGCAACAATTATTTTGTTGCCAAGAAGATCCCGGATGACATGCGTTTGCCGTGCGGCATCACCTTTGCTGACACGCTCTACCATTCGCTTTGCAAAATGGGACTTACCGACTTTGAGGCAGAAGAGATCATTGCTCGCCTGGAAATCGGCGACGAACAGCAGATATATCTCGGGAATCGCGATCTCTGCGTCACGCGCGACCAAGAGGGCAACTATATCATGCGTTACAGTACACTGACCGTCCTCTCTTCGAGCAATTATCCCGCATATAGTCTTGACATCATCTACTCCCACGCAGAAATGATCGCCCAACTCTTCTTAGTCAAGGCAGGCGTTGGCGACTTCTCCACCGATGCCTTTACTGCACCCATTACGATTGCACCGCTCGCATATGAAAGTCCCGACAGAGAGCTGGACGATGCGGACGCGCAAACGCTGATCGACATATTCATGGGCTATGGTGGCACGTGGAATAATGGCGGCGTGGACGTGGAATTTGACTACCGCATCACGAGCAACGGAATGGTATTTAGCTACAGCACGAGTGCAGGCGTTCTTGCAGACAGCGGCGGATATATCGGTCTTTCTAACGAACACCGCCTGATTGTCAACGAGATCGTCACAAAGGGCAACTATCAGCCCAATTTTTCCAATATCACGCTTTTTGAAAACGGTCTACAGATTCCGCTGCCCGAACTTGTTGAGCCATTCCTCAAAAACGCTCTGAACAATGCCGAATGGCATGACGGAGCCCCTAACTCTGAACTTCGACAATGGCTGCTCTTTATTTGCGACGGACAAAGTGTAGCCTATGATAATGGTATCTTCTTTACCACACAGCACTATTGGTATGCAGACAACTACACCAAGGATTGCATCAATGCCCTGCAGGATGCCATTTACGCGCTGAGATGGCAGGAGTATAACGCCATCATCTATTATGCAGGCACGTATTACGGTCACAGCGCGGCTGTGGACGAAAAGCTGAATGGCACAATGGGCTTTTCCATGAACATTGCCCCCCGTCAGCTTGAAAATATTTTGTTTGCCTATGACAACCATCAGACGGTAGCAGCATTGGGCGAGCTTGTGGATTGCAAAAACGCCGTGGACAAGGGCGTTCTGCTCACGATCAACGGCGCGTATTTTGAGCGGATCACCGAGATCAAGCCGAATTTCGACAATGGCGAGGTCAAGCTGATCAGAACCCCTGCAGGCGAGCCTCCCGTCGGCGCATTAACAGAAGAGGACGCACAGACGCTGCGCGAGATCTTCCAAAGAGCGGAATTTACGTATTGCTTTGCGGATCACGCAGCCGTATATGAAACGGTCCTTGAGATCGGCGGTTATACCATCGC
This sequence comes from Eubacteriales bacterium, assembly GCA_045587385.1. Taxonomy (GTDB): domain Bacteria; phylum Bacillota; class Clostridia; order Oscillospirales; family CAG-272; genus SVQP01. The sequence continues at coordinate 17,011 of JAZNCE010000006.1, read as the reverse complement.
CTACCTCTCCGCTTGGGGTGACGCCAAAATCGGGAACCTCAAGGCGACCCTTTCCGAGCAGGATACCCAAACGGTTGCTGAAATTCTTGGCGGATACATCAACGTGGAATAATGACACTACTCCCCCCGCCGCAGCTGCAGCGGGGGATTTGCTATACCCTATTTTGTAGGGGAGGAATATTTGCAAGCAAATATTCCTCCCCTACAAGCGTTTGCTCAATAAATTAAGAAAAACCGCTCTTTCGAGCGGTTTCTTTTGCGGTACGGACCGTCGGGGACTCCGGTCTCTACAGACATGATGTTGCCGCAGACGCCGGGTGGGATACCACAAGACCCGAGGCAATACAAAACGAAAAACGCCCCTCGCGGCGTTTCTTTAATTTCACGCTGCGCGCCGATGCTTCATTTTTCACTCAGCGGAAATCAATCTTGAAAAAATCGCAAAAATATGTTAAAATGTTGTAACCCCAAGCCCGTTTTGTTCGACATAAGAGATAGAGGCACCAATTTGCATGAAAGGAGCACACGTATGCAAGACCGCGACATTATAGAGCTGTATTTTGCGCGCGACGAACGCGCCCTTGCGGAATCGCAAAGCAAATACGGCACATATTGCATGGGCATTGCGCAGCGCATTCTGCGCAACCTGCAAGACGCCGAGGAATGCGTAAACGATACTTGGCTGCGCGCCTGGAAATCCATTCCCCCTGCAAGACCTACTTATCTGCAGCAATTTTTGGGCGGTATTACACGTCATATCTCGCTGGACAAATACCGCCGAAACCAACGCACCGCCCTAACGGTTGCCTTGGACGAGCTTGGTGACGTTGTTAACGACGAGCCAAGCGTTCCCACACAAGCCGAGGAGCGCGAAATGATGCTTGCCATCGACCGCTTTTTGCGGTCCCTACCCGAGCGTGAATGCAACGTCTTTATTCGCCGCTACTACCACTTTGACGAAATCAAGGACATTGCCAAACGATACAAGCTGACGCAATCCAACGCAAAAACCATGCTATCCCGCACGCGCACAAAGCTGTGCGAATTCCTTGAAAAGGAGGGCTATACAGTATGACGAAGCACAAATTCGCCGAGCTTTTGGGATCGATTGACCCCGCACTCATCACACGCGCAGAAACCCCCGAGCCTGCGCGCAAAAAAGCAGGCATCATGATCGCGATCATCGCTGCTGCGCTGGCGTTGCTTGCCTGCACCGCGCTTGTGATCATTCCGTTTATCCCCCAAGCCCTGGATATTGCCTATGAGCCTTCAAAGGGCACGCCGGAAAACGTTTGGGTGTATTACGTAGGAAAGAGCGGCAAGCAGCAGCGTGAGCTGGTCAAGCAGCCGCAGGGGGCGCAAAACGTATTTCTCACGTGGCAGCACCTCAACGAGGTTGACGAGCAGGTGCAGCTGCTTGACTACCAAATCACCACCGAGCCCATGGCAGGCACGACCGTTGTACCCGACACACTCTGGGAGTTTGTCATGCAGCAAATGGGCAAGAGAGACGAGCAGACTATCGTGACCGCTACGCTCTCGGCAGGCATCACATCCTATGAAAACCAGGACGCGCTGATCGAATCGCTCATCCAAACCATCGCCAAATATGCAGGCATTTCCCCCGAGCAGGTCAGAATTCTGATCGATGGGGAAACGATTGGCATCATCGGTCCTCTGCAATTCCGGCATAACCTGCAGGGCGGCGGTGACGTCATCATAGGCACGGGCAGCACACTGGAGATCACGGTGGGTATGACCAATATTTCGGATCAGCCCATCTCCTACACCGGCTCGTCCAGCGCATTCGTGCCCGACGCAACGCTGCGCATGGGAAATACCGTCATTGAGCACGAAATTCGCCCCTTCACTGAGGACGAAGCGCACCTCACCCTTGCCCCCGGTGAAAGCCGCGAGGTGACCTACAGATTCACCATCCCCGCAGACGCACCTACGGGTTTGTACGACCTGACCGTGTCCTTCAATGGTCAGAGCTTGACCTTTACGCAGGCAGTACAGGTGGTGGAAACTACCAATCTGGATATCCTCCCCACCATTCCCAACTATACCTTTATTGGTCTTACCTTCCCCGAATCAAGCGGCACGTTACCACAGAATATTCAGACAAAAATCCTCTCCGCGATACAAAACAGCGTGTGTGTCGGACAGGCTGAATGCGACGTGGGGTACATCGTATTTGCGTGCAATGCATCCGAAACCAACAGCCGCGTCAATTATTGCGGCTTGCATTTCCATATTTACGGATATGCATGGGCACCCACGGGCGATGATGCCGACTTTATGGACGCGCTGGTATATGCATTGAATGCCTATAAAGGTGACAACGGCTACGATACACTACTCTATTACAACGGTGATTTCTACGGACACAGCGATGCGGTGGATCAAGCCTACCAAGACAAACCGATAAACGGCGGCGGGCTTTCTTACAAGGTAAGCGAGGATTACGTGGTAGCAGCGAAAGCACTCTACACACCCGATTTCCTGTATGATAAGACCTTCTACGTGCAAAACGGCTATTTGTGGCTGGACGACGGCTCATATTTTGAAAAGGTCGTCAATCCGAGCGACAGCTCCGGTGTCGCGTGGCACACCGAATGTGAGCTTTGCGGAAACTTGGACGGGGAGAACCGATGGTTTTATGCTCGCGTGTTGAGCTCCAATAGCGTTATGCCTTTGGGAAACCATTGCTTTGAAGCAGTCTCTGCCAGCGACATCGGAATTTGCCTTGACCTTTCCGCATATGGAGTCGAAACAGGCGATATCGTTCGCATTGAGTATGACGGCTATATCATGGAATCGTATCCGCCGCAGATCGTACCCGATGCCGTAAAAGAAGTGGTTCAGAACAATACGCAGACAGATACTTCGTTCGATTCCGATACGCTGTTTGATTATGAAATGCAATATAAGCCCACTTATGAAGACTATTTGCAAATCCGGGAAGGTATGACGGTAGAAGAAGTGGTCGAAATTCTCGGGAAACCGCACTACAGGGACAGCGCGGTGGGCAACAAGTATTTTTGCTGGGAAACGGCTGACGGTGCAAGCTGCGCGATCAAGGTGGTTTCCCCGCACGCAACAGAGGGCTGGTCGGATTGGGCAGATATTCTCCAGCCGCATTACGGCGGTGCAACTGTGGTTCATTGCAACTATTATGGCACAGTGCCGGATCAAGACGGGAAATAATTTTTCCATACAAAAAGAATCCGATGTAAGCCCTCCCGGGTGTGATGCCCCCACGCCCCTTTGCAACACAAAACGAAAAACCGCTCTTTCGAGCGGTTTTTCTACTATACGGGCGATCACTGATCGCCCCTACGGTTAGTCATCAACACCCAAGTGTTCCAGCGCACTCTTCTTTTCGATGATCTTGGCGTCGCCGTGCTTGACAAAGAACATGGTGACAAACGAGAACACCACGAATACGCAGCCGAACAGGAAGAACACCTTGCGCATGCCGATCAGGTCATACAGCGCACCCGACACGATGGGAGCGACGATCTGCGCGGACATGGACGCGGTGTAATAATAGCCGGTGTACTTGCCCACGTCGCCGCCGCTTGCCAGCTCGACCACCATGGGGAAGGAATTGACGTTAATGGTTGCCCAGCCGATGCCTGCCAAAGAGAAGATCGGGAACATGATCCACGAGGGCGTGGTGGGCTCGATGAAGTGACCGATCAGGAACGCACTTGCCAAGATCACAATACCGCCAAGGATCGCCTTTCTGCGTCCGATCCTGGACGAGATGATGCCCACGGGAATATAGGACACGATGGCTGCCGCCTGCGCCACGATCATGGTCAGATTAAAGTCAAAGTGCAGAATATTGGTTGCATAGACAGAATACTTACTTGTAATGGAATTATAGCCGATATACCACAGCGCAACGGATGCAAGAATGAGCAGAAGCGAGATCAGCTCCGCCTTTGCAAGCTTGCGCTTGGGTGCGCCATCCTTGGCGGGTGCTTCCTCAAGCCCCAAACGAATGGAGTCCTTCTCCATCTCGGCAGCCCACTTGGGTTCCTTGACGCTCAGCATAAATACGATCAAGCCAACCAGCATGACAGCCACCACAGCTACCACGTAGCCGGTATACTGCATATAAGGATTCTTAGCGGTGGCAAACAGCATGCCCAGCGCCAGCACGATAATGCCGCCCGCAGTACCCGTCAGATTGATGATGGCGTTTGCCTTGGAGCGCAAGGGCTTGACGGTCACGTCAGGCATGAGCGCAACTGCGGGAGAGCGGAAGGTTGCCATAGCAACCAGCACCACCAAAAGCGTTGCGATAAAGCCGATAAAGGGCAGCGGATTCGCCAGCGTGATATCCAGCGTTTTCTGTGAGATCAGCGTAGCATGAGCAGAGATCTGCTCGGCAAGGGATTTTGCCGCTGCAGGATCGGCATCCTTTAATGCCGCCTCCAAAGCCTCCTTCCCTGCGCTCAAGCCGGGAATATCGGTCACAACAACGCGTGCAAGCTGAACGTTATCGATCAGCGTCAGAGCCACGAAGGAAATCACGGCAACAATCGTACCGATCAGAATAAAGGGCGTGCGCTTGCCCATTTTGGTGTTGACCTTATCCGACAGCGCGCCGAACAGGGGCAGCATGAACACCGCAAGGACGTTGTCGATCGACATGACCGCACCCGAGGCGGTTTGCGGCAAACCAAAGTGGTTGGTCAGAATCAGCGGCACAATGGCGTCATACGCCTGCCAAAAGGCAGAGATCAGGAAAAACGCCATACCGACAAGGATCACGCGTTTGTAGTTGAGCTTCATAAATCTGCTCCTTTCCAATCTGTTATGTGATAATTGTATCATAGTTTAGCAATTTTGTCAATCACCATAGCATGCTCCGCAATATGCTGTTGTATGCGTACTTGCGAATTTTCAAAAAATATGCTACAATATTGTCACCGATAGCCATTATGATACGACATTAAGGGTAGAGAGCCAAAATCCATGAAAGGAGAGCGCATATGCAAGACCGTGACATTCTTGACCTGTACTTTGCACGCGACGAGCGCGCCATTGCAGAATCAAGCCAAAAATACGGCACGTATTGCCTTGGCATTGCCAAAAATATCCTGCAAAACATGCAGGACGCCGAGGAATGCGTCAACGACACCTGGCTGCGCGCCTGGAATTCTATCCCGCCCGCCTGCCCCGACCGCCTGGGTCAATACTTAGGCGGCATTACGCGCCACATCTCGCTTGATAAGCACCGCTACAATACCCGCGCCTCGCGCGGCGGGGGTGAGGTAGCCGTAGCGTACGACGAGATCAAGGAGGTCGTGGACGCAGGCATTAACGTAGCCACGCAGGCAGAGGAGCGCGAAATGCTGGTTGCCATTGACCGCTTCCTTTGGTCGCTGCCCGAGCGCGAGTGCAATATCTTCATTCGCCGCTACTACCACCTTGACCCCATCAAGGACGTTGCAAAACGTTACGGGCTGACCGTTTCCAACGTCAAAAAGATCCTTTCCCGCACACGCGCATCGTTGCGCGAGTTTCTCGAAAAGGAGGGCTATACGGTATGAACGAACAGAAATTCACAGAATTACTCGGTCAAATTGACCCCGCGCTGATCGCACGCGCAGAAAATCCCGTGCCCATGCGCCAAAAGCCGATCTTCAGGCGCGCCTTGATCGCCGCCGTGGCTGCCATGCTGGCTTTGACAATGTGCGCCTCGCTGCTCATCATTCCCTTTATTCCCACCACGCTGGGGCTTGACTATCTGACTTCCCCCTCCGACGGTACGGAACCCGCATTCAAAGAGCAAAACGCATGGATCTACTACGTCGAAAACGGCAAGCAAAAGCGCGAATACGTGCGCCTGCCCGGTGACAGTCAAAACGTGTTTATGGCGTGGAAGCATCTCAACGCCGTAGGTGATGAGGTCGAGCTGCTTGACTATAGGTTTGAATCCGACCATGCGCAGGCAACAGTCGTGCCGGACACGCCGTGGGAATATCTGCAGCAAGCATTCTCCCCTGCATCGGGAACCGTGAGCGTCACGCTCTCTCCCGAGATCACGTCCTGCGAAAACTATGACGCGCTGATCAAGTCGCTGACCGAAACGCTTGCCAAGTTCGCAGGCGTTGACCCGGAACAGGTCAAGATTATGATCGACGGTGAGCAGAGCATCCTTGTCGGCGGATTGAAATTCTATCACAGCCTGCAGGACCAGCTTGTGTTCGCAGGCGGGCAAATGGTTATTACGGTGGGCATGACCAACGTTTCCGATTACGACATAGAATTTACAGGCTCGTGGACCGACTTTGCCCCCAAGGCAAAATTGCGCGCGAACACCATCGTTTACGTAGAGCAGCTGATCTTGCCCGTGCCCAACGACAGCACGACCGAAATTGCCGAATACCGTCTTGCTCCCGGCGAGAGCCGAGAGGTGACCTATACCTTTGACATTCCCGAGAATGCGGAGCTTGGCGCGTACGACTTGATCGTCAGCTTTGGTGGACAGGAGTTCACTTTCGAAAAAGCAATAAAGGTATTTTCCTACGAAGACATATTCAAAGAGTATCCCGATGCCGACAGCGCATTCAGAACGTTTATGGACGAATACGGCTTTGCCACGTTGTCTGATATGGAGTTCCGCACATCGACGCTGTTAAATCTTTCGTATCTGGGAAGAAATATGTTTGACATCATGACCCCAACGTCTCCATCCTATCCCGACGGCATTGAAGGGAGAGCGTTCACCTCGTTATTTTTTATCTATGAGTATCTGCATGAAATTGGCGTTAAGGAAACCATAGAATTTACCGCTAAAGCGCTGCCGGATGGCATGGTGCTCCCTTACGGCATCACCGCAGAGGATTCGTTGATCGCCGCGCTCTGTAAAATGGGCTACATCCGAGAAGAGGCGACGAAACTGGCACAAGAAAAAATGACCCATATTTTCATGAATTTTGACGGAAGCCCTCCTACGCTTTACCTGACCTGGTACGATACGTATTGCGCCTTTGAATATGAATATTCAGGCAACACTTCCATGGAGATCCGCTATAGTGCAGACGATCTGCGCTTTGAGTGCTTTATTGTGAAATCAGAACTCCCCATTACCACCATTGGGCTCTCAGGTCCGATCACGTTTGACCATCCCAATGACGGAGTCACACACACCGCTACGCTGTTTACAGAGGATCAGGAACAACTGCTGGGAATTCTCAATCATGGCAACTGGCAGGAAAACACCGAGGACGATATATTTGTCGAGTTTCATTTGACAGTAGGTACCCAATCTTTGCACTATAATGCTACCTCAGGAACCTTTTGGAACGAACACTTCCAACAAGTCTTGGTACTGTCCGAGGGAGGCAGAAGAACCGTTAATCAAATTCTGGACGGATATATGGTTGAACTGCCCCATGAATAATCTCTCCCCCGTCCGCGGCGTACCGCGGGCGGGGTTTTCATTACCCCACTCGCGTGTCATCCTGAGCGCAGAGAGGTCGCAAAGCGACCGAACGGAGTCGAACTTTTGCGGCATGGAGTATCCGTCGCGCAAGCAGGATACGGAATATAACTTCGGCTGTGCAAGCGTGTCACAAATCGTTCGCAGATCCCTTCCTCGGTCGTGCTATGTACTCCCTCGTCGGTTTTGCTCCGTTTCATTCCGCAGCCCCCGATGCTGCGAAATATCCACTCCGCAAAACTTCGACTGCGCGTGCAAGGCTGATGTATACGCATCATACTTTTAACAAATCCGCAGCCTTGCCCACTCCCTCAGGATGACACCAAGGGGAATGCACGCTTTCCCTCACACCCTACAAATCAACTGTGCATATAGAGAAAAACCGCTCAAAAGAGCGGTTTTTCTGTTATTATTGCAACTTTTCCTTCGCCACGACAAGCATGAGCTTGATGCGGTTTTCCTGGTTGACGCGGGTTGCACCGGGGTCGTACTCGATATCCACGACGTTCAATCTCTCGTCAATGCGGCGCACCTTGTTGATCATGCCCTTAGCCGCCACGTGGCAAGGCAGACAACCGAACGGCTGCACGATGACGATATTCTCATAGCCGTGATCCGCAAACTCCAGCATTTCTGCCGCAAGATACCAGCCCTCGCCCATGCTGTTGCCCACATTGATAACGCCCTCGGCTCTCTTTTTGAGATCGTTGACGCGCTCGGGGGGCACGAAATTGGGGTTTTTCTCGATGGCGGAGATCAGAATATCCTCCATCCAGAACATATACTTCATGGCAATTTCCAAGATCAGCTTCTTGATCGGCTTGCCGCCGTACAGACGCAGATCCTCGAGAGCACCGTTGGTCTTGTAGATACCAAAGCCGAGGATGCTGGGCACGTAGACCTCGCAATCCTGCTCGGCAAGGAACTCTTCAAGGTGGTTATTACCGGGCGCGGAATACTTGAGGTACAGCTCGCCGATGACCGCAACCTTGACCTTGGGGGTCTTTTTGATCTCGATGGACGCAAAATCGTCCGCAATTGCCTTGAGGTTCTTCTTGATCGCCCAAGGTGTCCAGCCCTTGCCCTTGGCAAAGCCCTGACCCAGCTTGGTTGCCCACTTGTCTACCATGGCGTCGGTCTCGCCCTTATTGACCTCGTAGGGGCGTACCTGGTTGGAAAGGATCATAACCATGTCACCGTAGATCAAGCCCGCAACTGCCATGAGCAGACCAAAGGGGCTGAGCAGACCGCCCGGGTTCAATTCCATAAGCCACACGTTTGCCGAAATGAAGGGCACGTGGGGGTACCCCGCCTTCTCGAACGCCTTGCGCATGAGGTTGATGTAGTTACTGTCACGGCAGCCGCCGCCCGACTGGGTGATGATCATTGCCACCTTATCGGGGTCGTACTTGCCGCTCTTCATAGTCGCCAGCATCTGACCCGTGGTCAGCATGGAAGGATAGCACATATCGTTGTGCAGATACTTCTGTGCAAGCTGCAGCACCTCGGGACCGTCGTTTTCCATAATGTCGATCTTATACCCCTCGCGTTGCAGAATGGGGCGCAGGATCTTGAAGTGGATGGGTGCCATGCTGGGGGTGAGAATGGTGTATTCCTTTTTCATCTTGCGCGTAAATTTCACGCGCTCGCGGTAATGTCCGTTTTCCTTCATCACGCTTCCCCTCCCTTCTGCTGATCGATCGCAGCGATCAGGCTGCGCAAGCGGATCTTGATTGCACCGAGGTTGGTGACCTCGTCGATCTTGATCTGCGTATAAAGCTGTCCTGCATGCTCCATGATCGCGCGCACCTCGTCGGTGGTCAGCGCGTCCAGTCCGCAGCCGAAAGACACCAGATGCACAATATACATATCGTCCTGCGCGGTAACGTACTTTGCCGCGGAGAACAGTCTTTGGTGATAGGTCCACTGGCTGAGCAGATTGACCTTGAAATCGGGTGCGAGCGCTGCCACGGCATCCTCGGACACCACAGCAAAGCCCAGTCCGCAGATCAGCTTATGAATACCGTGGTTGATCTCGGGGTCAGCGTGGTAGGGTCTGCCTGCCAGCACGATGATCTTCTTGCCCGCTTCTCTTGCCTCTGCCACGATCTTCGCGCCCTGCGCGCGCACGTCTGCCATGTAAGCGTCGTATGCGTCATATGCTTTCTTGACAGCCTTTTTGACCTCGGAGGCGTCAATGCCCGCAAAGTGCTTTTGCAAGGTCTTTGCAAATCTTGCGGGGAACTTGGCGCGCTCGTGAGGGCCTACGTATTCGTTGATATACTTGACCTTACCGAAATTGAGCGTATTTGCCTCGATGACCTCGGGATAGCCCGCGATGACCGCGCAGTTAAAGCAATTCTTTGCCTTGCCCTCGTTGAAATTATAGGTCATGCAGGGGTAGAAGATGGCGTCCACACCCATTTCGATGAGCTGCTGGATATGTCCGTGCACCATCTTTGCGGGGAAGCAAACGGTGTCCGACGGAATGGTGCTCTGCCCCTTGAGGTAGAGCTTGCGGTTGGAAAAGCCGCTCATCTTGACCGTAAAGCCCAGCTCTCTGAACAGCGTATTCCAGAACGGGTACATTTCGTACATATTCAGCGCCATGGGCAAACCGATGGTGCCGCGCGTACCCTCGCCCTCGGGCAGAGCCGCCAGCTTTGCCAGCTTGTATTCATACAAGTTCAGCGTATCGTCCTGCGCCTTGTTGGTCACGGGCTTTTCGCATCTGTTGCCGCCGATAAATCTGCGCCCGCCGCCGAAATCGTTGACCGTGAGCTGGCAGCGGTTATTACAGCCGTTGCAGGTCACGCTCTTGATATTGTAGGTAAACGCCTTCATGTCCTCGTAAGACAGAATGCCGGAAGCGCTCTGCCCCTTGTGCGTCTGCTTTGCATACAGTGCAGCACCAAACGCGCCCATCATGCCCGCAATGTCGGGTCTGATGACCTCTACGCCGATCTCCTGCTCAAATGCGCGGAGCACGGCGTTATTGAGGAACGTACCGCCCTGCACCACGATCTTTTTACCAAGCTCGTCCGCAGAGTGCACGCGGATAACCTTATAAATTGCATTCTTGACCACGCTGATGGAAAGACCCGCAGAAATATTCTCCACGCTCACGCCTTCCTTTTGCGCTTGCTTGACCGAGCTGTTCATAAACACGGTGCAGCGCGAGCCAAGGTCCACGGGCTTTTGCCCGAACAAGCCAAGGTTTGCAAACTCGTCAATGGGATAGCCCATTGCGTTTGCAAAGGTCTGCAGGAAAGAGCCGCAGCCCGAGGAGCAAGCCTCGTTTAAGAAAATATTATCAATCGCGCCGCCGCGGATCTTGAAGCACTTCATGTCCTGGCCGCCGATGTCAATGATAAACTCCACGTCGGGCATAAAGTATTTTGCCGCGGTAAAGTGCGCCACGGTTTCCACCACGCCCACGTCAATGCCCAAAGCGGCACGCATCATGTCCTCACCGTAACCGGTAACGGCACTGGATACGATCTTGACCTTGGGATATTTCTCATACATTTCAATCAGCGTATTCTTGACTACGTCAATGGGCTTGCCCTGATTGGACTGGTACTTGGAATAAATGATCGAGCCCTCCGCGTCGGTCAGCACCACCTTAAGCGTGGTCGAGCCCGAGTCGATACCGAGATACGCATCCCCCTCGTACGCTTCACCCTCGCGGCGAGGCACGCTGTTCTTTGCATGGCGCGCCATGAACGCGTCATACTCTTCCCTGTTTGCAAACAGCGGCTTGAGCGCGGAATCGGTCAGCGAATCCGCCTTTTCGCCAATGATCTCATACGCCTTGGCAAGGTCCACCTTTTCCTCTGCGTAGTACGCAGCACCGAGAGCGACGAACACCAAGGAATCCTCGGGGCAGGTGCCCGTGCAATGCAAGGTCTTGTCAAACGCACGGCGCAGCTCGGAAAGGAAGGTCAAAGGACCGCCTAAGTATACCACGTTGCCCTCAATGGGGTGTCCCTGCGCAAGACCCGTGATGGTCTGGTTGACGATGGCGTAGAAAATACTTGCCGAAATGTCCTCTTTTCTCGCACCCTGATTTAAGAGGGGCTGAATGTCGGTCTTGGCAAACACGCCGCAGCGCGATGCGATGGAGTAGATCTTCTCATACTTCTTGGCAAGCTCGTTCATCTCGCCCGTGTCGATCTGCATCAGAGTCGCCATCTGGTCGGCAAACGCGCCCGTTCCGCCGGCACAGGTACCGTTCATACGTACCTCCAAATTGCCCTTGAGGAACAGAATCTTTGCATCCTCACCGCCCAACTCAATGACCACGTCGGTATCGGGCAAGCGATGGCTGATAGCAACCTTGGTGGCATAGACCTCCTGCACGAAGGGCACACCCGCGCGCTCGGCAAGACCCATGCCCGCAGAGCCGGACACGGCGCAAACCACCGGCTCGGTGATATTGAATTTTTCGATCAAACCCTTGATGACCTCTTGGGTCTTCTCCTTGATCATGGCGAAATGACGCTCGTAGCTCTTATGGAGAAGATTGCCCTCGTCATCCAGCACGACACACTTGATTGTGGTCGAGCCAATGTCAATGCCTATTCTCATATTTATAAATCCTTCATTACAGTTTGTTGATATAGCTCAGATACTTCAGCGTGATCTTGGACCACTTGAAATCCAGCTTGCGCAGCTCCTCCACGGTAAACTCATTGCTGATCGGCACGTTTGCCGAGGAAGACGCGATGGCGTGGTAGAACGACAGCACCGCCACCTCACGGTCCGAGATGAACTCCTTGAGCGATTTTTCAAAGATATCGTCAGACACCTGCTTGATGCTGCGGAACAGCTTTCTGGACAGCGTATCAATGGTGAAAATGTGGGGATTGTACAGATTGTAAATGTTATTGACGCGGTCGTGGAGTGCCAAGCGCACGTAGGCGTCCGCGCACTCATCTACAGGGGTAAAGTCAATGGGATAGTCCGCGATCTCCTTACTGTACATGCGCACCTTCATCAGTCCCTTATAGCGACCGATAAAGCCGTTATCCTTGGCGTTCTTCTGGAACTTACCGTCCTTCATGCGCCAGGTCAGATTACCGATTCGGAAGATATTTGCCTTGAGCCCCTGCTCTCTTGCCAGCAGCACGCGCTCCTCAGCCAGGTACTTAGAGTGAATATATACGTTTTGCGCATGCTCCTGACCGATATCCAGACTGAATTCGTCAAAGGTCGCATCGGGATTATGCTGCGCCACCGTGCCCGAGCCGTGGACGCTTGCCGTGGAGGTATGCTGCAGTATCGCGCCTGCCTTGAAGCAGAAGTCGATGACGTTCTGCGTACCCTGTACGTTGGTGCGCTCAAAGTCCTCATAATTGCCCGCGTGATTGACGTTTGCGGCGGTATGAATGACCATATCCACCTTCTCCGCCAGATGCAGATACGACTTTTCCTCCAGTCCCAGCATGGGCTGCGAGATATCGCCGATCTTGACCTTGTAGGTAAAGTATTCATGCTCTGCGGGGAAATAGTATTTCAAAACGTCCTTGAGCTTTTCCTCATCGCGCACAAGACAGATGATGTGCATCTTGCGGCGCAATAGCTCACGCAGAATATGCGAGCCCAGATACCCCGTCGCGCCCGTCAGCAGCACGTACTTGATATCCTGCGTATACGTCAGGTTGGAATTGTGGCGGATCAGCCCGTTGATGTCGATGCGGTTCTCCTCCTCGGCTTCCTTATCCTTTTCGTGCAGCAGCACCTGCTCCAGCATCTCGGCGGTGGGATTATCGTAAATCATCTGCGCGGGAATACCGATCAGCGCACCCACCTCCAAGGCAGCAAGGCTGTCACCGCCGTTATCAAAGAAATCGTCGCGGATGCCCATATTCTTGCAGCCCAGTATCTTTTCAAACGCTGCTACGATCTTGATCTGCTCGGGCGTGGTGGGATCGATGTGCTCCACCGTCTTTTTGCAGACCGTTTCCTTGATCATGGCAAGCGTTTCCTTACGCTTGATCTTCAGCGAGGTGGTCTTGAGGAATTCTCTTGCCACAAAATCGTACGCCACGATACGCTTATACGGAGCGGTATCGTTATTATACTGCTTGATACCGTGCTTGATCTCCTTGATTACGTGGCTGTTATTGATATCCGTGGGCTGAATGGCAGCGCAAAGCTTGCCCTTGCTCTCGTATACCATGACGTCCTTGACGCCCGGGATCATGCCCAGGTATGCCTCGATCTCCTCGGGGTAAATATTCTTGCCGTTATCCAGAATGATCAGGTTCTTGGATCTGCCCGTAATATACAGATATCCGTCCTTGTCCATGTGTCCAAGGTCACCCGTCAGCATCCATCCGTCCTCGGTAAATGCCTCTTGGGTTGCCTGCTCGTTCTTATAATAGCCCAGCATCACGCCCTCACCCTTGACCATGATCTCGCCGTTTTCCACCTTGACGTCCATATAGGACACGGGCTTGCCCACCGAGCCAAAGCGATTGATGCCGGGATAGTTTGCCGAGATCAGCGGTGCGCACTCGGTCATACCGTAGCCCTGGAACATGCTCACGCCAAATTCCTCAAAGGTCTCTGCGATCTCCGAGCGCAACGCAGCACCGCCCACGATCACGCGGCGCAGCTTGCCGCCGAATTTTTTAAGCAGACTCTTGTACAGCGTTCTGCGTGCATCGATGCCCAGATAACGCAATACCTTATTGAGCTTTTTTGCAAACCACACCTTACGCTTGGCAGCACCCTTGGAAATGCCCTCCTTGACCTTCTTATAAAAGACCTCGGCAATGGCAGGCACGACCAAAATGACGTCGGGCTTAAATCTGTTCAGGTTTGCCACAATGTTTTCCAGCTTGTCGTTGATGCAAACGGCAGCACCGCAATACAGCACGCCCAGGTTGTCCACCGTCAATTCAAAGGTATGGTGAATGGGCAGCACGGACATGACCACGGGGTATTTCAGCCCCTTGCCGTAATTCATTCTGTAAATATCGCAAATATTACTTACGATATTGCGCTGGCTGAGCATAACGCCCTTGCTGACGCCCGTTGTGCCCGAAGTAAACAGGATTTCAGCCATGGCGTCGGGATTGATCTTGGGCAGCGCGACATGCTCTGTGGTAAGGATCTCGGCATATCTCGCGCTTGCAAAATTGATCACATCACAAACGCAGTTATCCGCACGCTCGATCGCCCCCGTCATGGGTGCAAACTCACCCGACAAAAATACCACGTCCACATCTCCCATGCAAAGAAGCCCCAGCATTTCGTCGGTGGTCAGCATTTTGTCAATGGGCACGACCACGTTACCGCTGCAGGCAATGCCCAAAAAGGTCACCACCCACTCGTAGCTGGTCGAGCCGATAATCGCGATATGTCTTCTCTCCCAGCCCCTGTTCACGAGCCAGGAAGCAACGGCGAAAATATCGCTTGCAAACTGTTTATATGTTTTTCTGACGATCTTATCGTCCTTGTTGATGTATCTGTAAGCATCCCTATAGGCGTATGCAGTCGCAATCTCGTTGACGTATTCCTGCAGATCCGTAAGTGTTTTTTTCACAACAAATACTCCTTACTCAGTATCAAAACGTTCGGGCATACAAAACCATCTTACATTATACTATAAAATTCTCTTTTTGCCAAGATGTATTTTTTGAAAATTTCATCAATTTTTTGTGGATATTTTGCCAAGTTCATGTGTTTTTTTCCAAGTTTGCGCGCACGCGGGAGAATTTCAAGCAAATCGCCTTGCTTTTTAAGCAGATTTGTGTTATACTGTGAAGGACAAAAACCAAATTCCAAGAAACGGACGGACTTTTGCTGTATGAATCAGTTTTCTCACATTTTGTGTGATCAGATCGACACCGTGTGCAAAAAGCTTTACGAGATGGGCAGAGACGACCTCGCGCTGCTCTTTACCAAGTGCTACCCCAACACCTTAGAAACCACCACCAAGCTGCTGGACGACGGCTCTGCCTTTGTCATCACCGGTGACATTCACGCCATGTGGCTGCGTGATTCCGCCGCGCAGGTGCACCATTATCTCCCCGTGGCAGCGAAAAACGAGGAGCTTGCCGACATCATTGAAAAAATGATCAAGCGTTACTCGATCTACGTGCCAAAGGACCCTTATGCAAACGCATTCAACGAATGCGATAACGACCGCGGTCACAAAGAAGACCTGACCTTCCGCTCTCCCTGGGTCTGGGAGCGCAAGTACGAGGTGGATTCGCTTTGCTCCGTGATCTTCATTGCCTATAAGTTCCGGAAAAAGACCGGCCGCACCGCTCACCTGGACGCAGACTTCAAGCATATGTGCAAGATCATTCTCGATCTTTGGGAAACCGAGCAATACCATGCGGAAAAATCCCCTTATACCTTTGAACGTCCCGATTCCCCCAAGCCCACCGATACCCTGACGCACGACGGTCACGGCTCGCCCGTGGGATATACCGGCATGACCTGGTCGGGCTTCCGCCCCTCGGACGATGCCTGCACCTATCACTACCTCATCCCCTCGCAGATGTATGCCGTTGTGGTACTGGGCTATCTTGCCGAGATCGCGCGCGAGATCTTTGGTGACGAGGCGATGGCTCTCCGCGCAGAAAAGCTGGCTGCCGAAATTGACGAGGGTATTCAGAAGTTCGGCATTGTGGAGCACCCCAAGTACGGCAAGATCTACGCTTACGAAACCGACGGTCTTGGCAACTACAATCTCATGGACGATGCCAACGTGCCTTCCCTGCTCTCTGCCCCCTATCTTGGCTACTGCTCTGCCGATGACCCCATTTACAAAAACACCCGCCGCTTTATCCTCTCCGAGGAGAACCCCTACTACTTCTCGGGCAGTAAGCTGCACGGCATTGGCTCTCCGCATACCGATCACGGCTACGTATGGCCCATCTCGCTTGCCTTGCAGGGCTTGACCTCGGACGATCCCGCAGAGATCGAAGAGGTGCTTGACATGATGGCACACTCTCACGCAGGCACGTACTTTATGCACGAAAGCATTGACGCCAACGATGAAAACAACTTCAGCCGCTCCTGGTTCGCCTGGGCAAACTCCATTTTCTCGGAGCTGGTGCTCAAATACGCAGGGTTTGAAATCTGATATGACACATACAAAACGGCTGTCCCGAATGCGAAACAAAACGCATTCGTGAGCGTCTGCAAAATTAGCAGTAAATCGAAATTAGGGGCTGAGTCATTCACTCAGCCCTTTTCTTTTACTATTTTGTTTATGAATTTGATTAGTTTTGCAAGAGAATGTCCGTTTTGGTGAGGGAGCGTCCGCATGGTGCACCTCATCCACCGCAACCGCAATTGACAAGCAAAGGATGCGGATACGCGCTGTAAAGGCGTCCCCCGGGGGGAAGCTGCCGCACAGCGGCTGAAGGGGAATGCGAAAGTTTAGCCGTACGGGAATCGAACCGAATTGCCCGAGGGCGATGCATTTATGCGTCTTTCGGCGTGCTTTTACTCGCAAGATTGGTATCTTGCTTCGCAAAATCTCACCAAAATCCATCAAAAATGCATTCGCTCTCGGGTGCG
>JAZNCE010000005.1:0-50627 GCA_045587385.1 Eubacteriales bacterium | reverse complement strand
GTTTCGGTTTAGAAAAGCGAGATGCTACCATCAAAGCCCCCCTCCGGGAGGGGGGAATGTCAGCGCTGCCTTGCGCCAAGCGCAGGGGGGAGAGCGCGAATAGAATGGGTTTATGACACAAATGCGGCAACAAAATTTGCTGCATTGCATAAAAAAGCAGGAATCTGCTCAAAATCGAACAAATTCCTGCTATTTTCCCGCTATTTCCGCAGCCCGATTGTCGGGATTTTTGTTTGTGTTTTTTACTTTCCGTAAGAAACAACGCTTTCATCCACGCCCTCGATGCGCAAATTCAAGCCTGCCTTATCGTTGACCACCGCGCCGCCGCGTACGCAGTCAATAAATCTGACGCTTTCGATCTTGCCGCCGTTTTGCGAGCGGTTTTCGATCTTGAGCTCGGTGTCGCAGTAAATGGTGATGTCCTTGAAGGTCACGTCCTTGATCTTGGCGGACGCGTTTTCGTTCATGGAAACGTTGATGGGGTACTTGACCGAGCTGTAGACCTCAATGCCCTCGAAGCTGATACCCGTCAGCGTTGCGCGGTCGTTGAGGAATATGATCAAAGCCCCCAAATCGTCCATCCAATCAGCAGGCGCAAAGGCAACCGAGCCACCGATAAAGTGAATATCGGACATGTCGCGCTGGCTTTCGTAAATAATGCCCATGCCGCGGCACTTGTCGGGCCATGCGTTGTTATTTTCAAAGACGATATTTTCGATTTTGAGTTGGCATGCGCCGTACATGGATTTGACCTCAAACAGGTCATCGCCTGCACGTGCAAAGCAGTTTTTGATCACAGCGTTTGCACTGTCCACAACGGCAATGCCGTCGGAATTTTGTCTGTAGCCGAACAGCATGACCTCGTTAACCGTAATATTCTTGCTTTGCGTAAAGAACATGGTCCACTCGGGGGAGTTGTTCATGGTAATGCCTTCTACGGTAATGTTTTCGCACTGGTCAAACTGGATAACCGAGCGTGCGTGCCAGTCAAGACGCGTCAGGTCGATCAGACCGCGACCGCTGATGCGCACGTTCTTGACGTACTGACCCTGGAACAGCGCACGCCAGCCCGTCATGCCTGCCCAGTCGGGGTTCTTGGTAGGCGTTTCGCCCTCTATTGTGGGCATGGTGGCAATGATGTGTGCACCGGGCTCAAAGTAGACCTCGGTATTGTTCTTGAAGTTGACCGCGTAGCGCAGCTCGTGCACGCCTGCCTCAAAGTAAAGCACCTGCTTTTCTTTGGTAAAAGCGATCACGTCATCGTGCTTGCCGGGGGCAACCTTGATGATCTCGTAGCCCTCGGGGGCGTTGTACTCCTGCTTTGCGCGCACGAATACGGTCAGTGCGCGGGTGATATCGTCGTCACCAACGAGGGTGTAGTTGCCGCAGGAATCGATCTCTGCGTAAATGCTTCTGCCGTCAGCAGCAGCCGTTACACCGTAGGAAAGGGGCATGATCTTGTAATTCTCGGCGTCGAATTTGGTTTCGATCTGCACCGAGAGAGGGAAGCTTTCGTCTGTTACGTCGATCTGCAAGAAGGAATGTGCACCGCGTGAGGTACGCACGCTGTAGCAGGGAACCTCCTGCCCGTTGATCTTGACGGTAAAGTAGGGGGAGAGGATAACGCCTACGTCGTGCGCTTCGTTATTGTGCGAGCCGTCTTCGTAGTCTACTTCCTTAATAAATTTCGTCAGCGTATTGCATTTTTCAATGCCGTCGTAGGAAATGGGATAGATGAGAGCCTGGTTGATGATCATTTCCGTTTCTCCTTCAGTCGTTTGTTTGTCTGTTTCGGTCGGTTGTTCGGTTGCGGCACCGGGATCGTCGGTGCTCTCGGGTGTGGTCGTGCTTGGCTGCCCGCTGTTTTGGCATGCACACAGCAGCATGCAAAGTATCAACAGGGAAGAAAGCAGACCCAAAACGGTTTTACGCATAGGAGTCCTCCTTGAACATATTCATAAAATCATTATACCACGGCTCGGTCGATATTGCAAGAGTAAATGTGCTGTTGCTCTCAAACAAAAATATCCGAAGCATTTGCTTCGGATATTTTTGCATATATCTTACGTATGTAAGACCGATATTCAGTAGGAATTAGTCCTTCTTGTAGCCGATGTTCTTTTCCTTGGAAGCGTCGAAGAACAGATTGCAGATGGAAGCAACCAGACCGTAAATGCCGAAGGTGATCATATCGAGCAGGAAATATGCCCAGGATCTGGATCTGAAGCCTTCGGGCTTAAGGGAGGTGTGGTTGATGATGATGCTACCGATCCAACGAAGGAAGAAGGTCAGCAGAAAACGGATGATGTTCTTGGTATCCATGATAAATCTCCTTTTAAAAATGTTTTGAAGTTATCACATAATGATCACTTACACAGATATTATAGCACCGATTGTGGCAATTTGTCAATAGGATTTGTGCAATTAAATTAAGATTTTAGTGTGGATTGCATATATTTTGAATGCAATGTGAGAAAATTGTGTGGAAATTGCGGTGAAGCATGCGAGATCGCGGTAACCCAAGGCGTGCTGTCAAAAAACGGCGAAAGATTTTTCTTGACAGGTGCTATAAGATGTGATAAAATAACAGAGTAAACACGGTGGCGTTCAATTTATGCCGTGCGGAGGGAGTACATATGTTCAAGCGTGCAAATTGGCTGTTTATGTGGTTGATCGGTGCTGTGACTCTGGGGATCTATCAGATCGTCGGTTGGTGCCATATGTGTAAGCAACAGAATATGATGGCAGAGCGGCTTGGCGAAAAAAAGATCATGCATTTTCTGATCGCGCTTGTGCTGGGGCTTTTGACTTGCGGAATTGTTCCCGTTTTCTGGATGCTTGCGTTCTGCAAGCAACAAAACATTCTTGCCCAGGCAAAGGGTGTGGATCTGTTTCCCACGTCCAATGCTTTCCTGCTTTGGTTGCTGACCTTTGTGCCGATTCTCAGAATTTTCATCGCATGTAACAATCATAATAAGCTTTGTGACGTTTTTGAGGAATAAGAAAATAACCGATGCATCCGCATCGGTTATTTTTTATCGAAAAAGAGTAGCGAGCCCACGTCGAGCAAAGGGTGAGAGGCAAGCGAAATCGGCTCTTTTGCGTGCTTGCGGCAAAATTTTGCAATGCGCTTGCCGTCGGGGTGCAGAGAAAGGTCGCCGCAAAAGAATATGTGCGTGCCGTCATTGCCCGAAGCACCGCCGATAAAGCCGTAGGGATAAGGGGGCAGGCTGACGCCGCCTGCAGAAATCTGCAGCACCTCAATGCCCACGCTGCCCAGAGCGGCTGCAATGGATGCGTCCTCGGTGATGGCGGCATGATCCGACACGGGGCAAAGGTTGCACTTTGCATAACCCTGCTTCACGGGCAGAACGGTCAAGTCCGCCTCTTTTGCGTATTGCAAAAGCTCGTCAGCCGTTGTATCGGGGCGGCAAACAAGGCAGGAGCCGATGCGGGCTGCGTTGAGCAATACGTCGTGCGGATAATTTTGCGCAGGGGCTTGCTTAATGGGAATCAGCGGCAGTTCACCTGCTTGGAGCTTGTGTGCTGCATGCACGAAAATACCGCGCTCACAAGGAAAAAGCAGCATATCGGGATGCGAGGCGATCGCAGGGTCAAGCGCGGGGTGAGGTGGGCAGGGAACTGCCGTGTGCCCGTACAGGGCAAGCGCATGCAATGCTTGCTTGGAAATTCTGCTATCTGTAAAAACGTACATAAAGATACCTTTCGTATAAAAAATCGAAGGGATGCCGCAATCGGGCATCCCTTCGATTTTGATTTGTTCAAATCAAGCGCGGGTAACCTTGTGAGAACGAAGGCAACGAGAGCATACGGCAACGGTCTTAGGGGTACCGTCTACGATCGCCTTTACCTTGCGAATGTTGGGCTTCCAGGTTCTGTTGGTCTTGCGGTTAGAATGGGAAACGGTAGCACCGTAAACAACGCCCTTTCCGCAGATACTGCATTTTGCCATGTTTGACACCTCCTTCTGCACAATTTGGCAGTGCATCTATTCAAGAAAAAATTTAATACACATTTTGGCTGTAAGATACAGCACAGCACGAGATATTATAGCACAAGACAACGCAAATTGCAAGGGGTTTGCGAAAAAAAACTAAAAATTTTTTAACCTTGTATATTTGTCCAAATCTGCGCGGAATTCCTGCGGATTTTTATGAAATATTGTCGGAAGTTGCGTGATTTTGTGCATTTTCGGGCTGCGTGGACAGCGCAATCAGTTCACCTTCAAGCTCCCCGTCAGCCTCCACGATAAAGCCGCATGGGCAGGGAGCATCAAGCACCTGCATGCCGTGCGGGTTGAGAATGACGCCGCAGTCGGTTGCCGCAGCCGTTAATTGCTCTGCGGGCGTGCTGCCGCAAATGACGCGTGCGGATTTGATCTTGCCGCCAAGCGTGGCGCGGCGCAGGTAAGCGATCAGGTTGCGCAGCTCCTGCATGCACGGCATGCCATCCTCAAAATATCGGGGGCTGAGCAGATAGATCCTGCCGTCTCCCTGCAATTTTTCGGGGATCACCATATCCGCAGGCGCGCTTGCAAGTGCGGCAATAAAGCTGCTTTGTGCCGTGAATGCGGTATTTGTATGCACGGGTACGCCGCTCTCCATGGAAAAGCGGTAGAGTCCGAGCAGGGCGCAAAGCAGATCGGATGCGGCGTGCGAAATGCCGGCTTGGTTATCTTGCCCGATGGCAACGTCCAGCCAGATGCGTCCGGGCTCACACCCTGCGGCAATGGCTGTGCAGTATGACTTCAAGGCGCAAAACATAGCGGCGCGGAAGGAGGTCTCGTGGGCTGTGGCGGCGGTGCGCACCCGCAAGGGCGGCAGCGTACGCAAAACGGCATCCTGCGCGTCGTAGCCCTCGTCGGTCGCATCTTCGGGTGCAGAGAGAGCAAGCGTCCGAGGCAATACGTCAACGGTTTCGTCCTCTGCGCGCAGCGTATAGGAGCGGATAAAGCATATGCTTTTCAGATAAGCAACGTCCTGCGTCAGCAAAGTGTCCTTGCCGCTCTTGATCAGCAGATATCCCGCATGATCCACAAGCCCGAATTCGTAGGCGTGCAATCCGCGTGCCGCTGCCGCCTGTGTCAGCGCGGGAGTGAGGTATTGCGCAAGAGATACCAGCATGCCCTTGCAGGGCGTGCTCAGGTCATGCAGATGCTGCATCATAGGCAGTCTTGACGCGTTGATCACGGCACCGGACGAGATGCGCAGCACGGCGTGGGCAATGCTTTCGGATTCGGTATTACAAATGCAATGCAGGTTTTTGCATGCGTCGTCCTGCAAAAGTGCGGATACTGCACCGGCAAAATCATCCGAGGACATGTCCTCTTGCGGGTACAGCAGCACCAGCGCGTCCGCATAATCTGCGTGGGCTTGCAGGCGCAGGGGGAGTGACCCGAGGACGTCAAAGCGGCATTTTTCGCTCTTGATCGGGATCTGCAAATCCAGCCCTTGGGAAAAATACTGCGTCGGTGTGCCGAAGAGACCAATAGGCTCGGTGATATCCTTTTGCTTGACCGCAAAAACGTAGCGCGATGAAAGTGACGCAACGTCCTGCAGTGTAAAGGGCTTTTCGGGTGTTTTGCCCAGCGCCTTGAGCTTGGACACGGCATCGGCGTAGGTTTCGGCAATATGCGCGTGATCGGTCAAAAGCTCGCCTATGGCAATTTTGTCAAGCGTGACGCGCGCAGGGCAGGCGAGCGTGTCCATAAAGCGCAGGGCGTCCACGCTGATCTCGCCCTTGACGCTTTTGTAGTGACGCGCACAAAACAGCAGCTCGGTGCGGCTCATTTGCAGCTTGAGCGTTTGTTTGATCTGCTCCAGCGATTGAACGGGCAATACGTTGAAATTCTGTATGACGGTGAGGTCTTGTTCCATATTTTTACCTCCGTGAATTTGTGATGTAAGCGAGTCAGTCGATCAAGTTTCCCTCGAAACAGCCCGCATCCGTTGCGTGCGTCAGGCGCACGGTATGTACCGTGCCGCACAGCTTTTTGTCGGTAGGTACTTTGACCTCCAAAAATTCGGGCGAATGTCCGACGGAATAGCCGTCGTAATCGGTCTCAAACAGCACCTGCTTGCAGGGGGATTGCTCCAATATCTCTGCAAAAATCTGCGCCTGCACGTCCTTTTGTACCTGTCCCAGCCTGTGCAATCTCTCGCGGCGCACCTGCATGGGGACCTGATCGGGCAAACGGATCGCGGGCGTGTTTTTCCTGCCCGAATAGGGGAAGGCGTGGATTTGTAAAAAACGCGCCTTGCGGATAAAATCTAACGTCTGTTCAAAATCCTCCTCGGTCTCACCGGGAAAGCCCACGATGACGTCGGTGGTGAACTGCACGCCGGGGATATGCTCGCGCAGCAGCGTCAGGGCAGCCATAGCCTGCTCGGCATTGTACTTGCGCTTCATGGCGGCAAGCACGCGCGAGCTGCCGCTTTGCAAAGAGAGGTGGAAGTGCGGTGCAAGCGAGGGAAGAGAAGCGATCTTTTCCACGAATTTCGGCTTGATCTGTGCGGGATCCAGCGAGCCAAGACGCACGCGCCCGATACCGGGGAGGGCGTCCACGGCGCAAAGCAGGTCGCCAAAGTCACCTTGCTCCAGATCCTTGCCCCAAGAGGCGGTCTCAATGCCGGTCAGCACGATCTCGGCACATCCGTTGTCGATCAGCACGCGCACCTGCGCAAGCACCTCGTCAAGCGGCTTGGAGCGCACCGGACCGCGCGCACCGCGAATGGCGCAATAGGTGCAATGTGAATCGCAGCCGTCCTCGATCTTGACGTAGGTACGGGTGCGGTCAAAGGAGGTAATGTGCATAGGCTCAAAGCAGCGCGCCTCTTTGATTGCCAAAACCTCCGTATAAGCAGTTTGATTTTTGTGACCTTGTGCAAACAAAGCGTCCACGACGTCCACCACGCGCATCTTTTGCTCGTTGCCGATCACCGCGTCCACACCGTCAAGCGCAGCCCCCTCGGGATCAGCCTGCGCAAAGCAGCCCGTGACTACCACGTACGCCGCAGGATTTTGCGAGAGCAGGCGGCGGATGAGCTGGCGGCACTTGCGGTCGGACTCCGCCGTGACTGTACAGGTGTTGACGATATAAGCGTCACATGCCGTGTCGTGCGGGCAGATACGATATCCGCGTGCCTCCAACGCCTCTTCCATGGCGCGGGATTCATATTGATTGACCTTGCAGCCAAGCGTAGCAACGCCGACCGCTTTATTTTGATGAGTCATAGATGAGCTCTCCTTGATATAGGACATAAATTCTCATCCTATATTCTATCACATGTGCGACAAATTGTAAAGAAGTATTGCAAAATTTACGAATGGTACTTGAAAAAGACAAAAAAGCGTAGTATAATAGGGGTGATAAATTAAAAACCAAAGGAGAATTATCATGGGCCAGTTTCATTTGATCGACCATCCTCTTATCACTCATAAGCTTACAATCATGCGTAACAAAAAGACGGGTTCCAAGGACTTCCGTGAGCTGCTCAATGAGATCTCCATGCTCATGGGCTACGAGCTGACCCGCGACCTGCCCCTGCAGGACGTCACCATCGAGACCCCTATTACCAAGATGAACGCAAAAATGGTTTCGGGCAGAAAGCTTGCTATCGTGCCCATTCTGCGTGCAGGTCTTGGCATGGTGGACGGCATTCAGTCGCTGGTTCCCGTTGCAAAGGTAGGACACATCGGTCTTTACCGCGATCCCGAGACGCATCAGCCCGTAGAGTATTACTGCAAGCTGCCCACCGATATTCAGGACAGACTTGTCATTCTGGTTGACCCCATGCTGGCAACCGGCGGTTCCGCTGTTGACGCGCTGACCATGCTCAAGGCAAAGGGCTGCAAGAACATTCGCTTCATGTGCCTGGTGGCTGCTCCCGAGGGCGTTTCCAAGGTGCTCAAGGCGCATCCCGACGTAGATATCTACGGCGCGGCTCTGGACGATCACCTTAACGAGCACGCATATATCGTGCCCGGTCTTGGCGACGCAGGCGACAGAATTTTCGGTACTCTGTAATTTTTTTGATCATCATGGGGGAGAGCCTTCTCCCCCTGTTTTCCATTGGGGGTTATTATGCGCACGATCACGGTCAAGAAAAACGATGCAGGACAAAGGCTGGATAAGTTTTTGTCCAAGGCGGTCAAGGGGCTGCCCATGTCGTTGATGTATAAATATATCCGTACCAAAAAGATCAAGGTCAACAGGGCAAGAACCGAGCAGAGCTATATGCTCTCGGAGGGGGACGAGATCCAGCTGTTTATCCGCGACGAGTTTTTTGAGTCGCCCGAAAAGGATACGGGTGCACTCTCGCGCATCGTGCCCAAGCTTTGCATCGTGTACGAGGATGAGAATATCGTGTTGCTCAACAAGCGTCCTGGCGTGCTGGTGCACGAGGATGCCGATGCCAAGGATAACACCCTTGTCATGCACCTGCAGGCGTACCTTGCGCAAAAAGGGGAATACGACCCCGAGGATGAGCAAAGCTTTGCGCCCGCCATGTGCAACCGCATCGACCGCAATACGGGCGGTATCGTCATTGCTGCCAAAAACGCGGCAGCCCTGCGTGAGATGAACGAGCACATCCGCGAGGATCGCATCGGTAAATACTATCTGTGCGCCGCGCACGGCGTGCCTGCGCAAAAAAAGCAGACGCTGCGCGGATATTTGCGCAAGAATACGGCGGATAATATGGTCGAGGTGCGCGATAAGGCGTTCCCGGGGGCAAAGGAGATCATCACTGAATACCGTGTGATCGGCCAAAAGAACGGCAATTCGCTTTTGGAGGTGCACCTTATTACGGGCAGAACGCACCAGATCCGTGCGCATCTGGCGCACATCGGGCATCCGCTTTTGGGTGACGGCAAATACGGTATCAACAAAAAGGACAGGGAAAAGGGATACAAGTATCAAGCCCTGTACGCATACCGCTTGCGCTTTGATTTTGGCGGTAAGGGCGAGGTGCTTTCCTACTTGGACGGTAAGGAATTCAAGTTGCCCGAACAAGAAATTTGGTTCTTGAAGGATTTTTCATATTGATCTGTAGCGTTATCATTGACGGGAAAGGAGTGTGCGTATGCAAAAAACGATCAAAAAGCTGCGGTATCCGTTGCTGATCCTCAGCGGTATGCTGGCGGCTTTGGGTGTGGTGTATCCCGCCCGGTGCGGTGTGCTTGCGTGGATTGCGCTCATTCCCGCCGCACTTGTGCTGCTGACGCTTGTGGATCAAGTCAAGCTTGGCAGTCTGTATCTGTACGGCTTGGTTTTTTACTTTGTTTATTACGTGGTGGGCTATCATTGGTTTATTTCGATGTATCCCATGGATTTCGCGGATATGACGCCCGAAGCGGCAATCGGCATCATCTCGCTTGCCATTTTCGGTATTTCGGCTTTCCAGGCGGTGCTGAGTGCCTTGATGTTTTTGATCTTCGGACTCCTTAGCCGCACGGTGCTCATCAAACGCTATCCCGTGCTGGCACCGGTGCTGATGGCGTGCCTTTGGGTAGTCAACGAGTGGTCGCAGACCATAGGCTGGACCGGCTTGCCCTGGGCAAGGCTGTATCTCTCGCAATGCGAGGTGCTGCCCATGGCACAGAGCGCTTCGTTGCTTGGCGGCTTGTTTGTGTCGTTTTTGATCGTGGCTGTCAATTTTGCGTTTGCGGGCGCAATGGTACGTAAGGGGCATCGCCTTTCGTATCTGCTGCTGGGCGCATGCCTGCTTGGCGGGAATCTTTTGTTCGGTTTTGCAGCAATGGATGCCATGCAAGGGAACGTACTGCCGTGGCAGGTCGCGTTGCTTGCCACCGCGCTTGTAACCGTATTGCTTACGGCAGTTTACGGGCTTTGGCGCAAGCTGCGTGCCGACGCGCGCTTACTCAAGGTCTTTTTGTGCATCGGATTGACGCTCTGCGTGCTTTCCTCGCTTGCCCCCGTCCTTGGCGGATATGCCGATCAGGGAGCACCGATCAAAGCGGCAGCGTTGCAGGGTAATCTGTCCTCCAAGGATAAATGGGCAGAGGATTCGGGGATGCGTTCCTTCAACGTCTACGCGGATCTGACCGAGCAGGCTGCACAAAAGGGTGCTGCGCTGATCGTTTGGCCCGAGACCGCGCTGGCGTATCGCTTGTTCAAGGTAAGCCCAAACGCAACCAAGTACGCCCCCCTCGATGCGGTGTACGATCTTGCGCAGCGTACCGATGCGACGGTGCTCGTCAGTACCTTTATGTCTCTTGATCCCACGGCAGAGGACGACGAGCACAGCGTCGTGATCGCGTTCTATCCCGACCGTACCTATGATGAAAATATTTACAGCAAGCGCATGCTGGTGCCGTTTGGCGAGTACGTGCCGTGGAGAGACTTTCTTGTGCGCGTCGTGCCGATATTGGGTGAGATCAATATGCTGGATAACGATTTGAGCAGGGGAGAGAACGCCGTTTCTGTGGATACCAAGACGCTTGGCGCGTCGGTAGGGCCCATTATTTGCTTTGATTCTATTTTCGAAGAGCCCGTTCGTCAGACCGTTGCAGCGGGGGCGGAGATCATCACGCTCTCGACCAACGACTCCTGGTTTTCGGATTCCGCAGCCGTGTATATGCATAACAATCACGCCAAATTCCGCGCGATAGAAAACGGCAGATATCTGGTGCGCTCGGCAAACACCGGCGTTTCCTCGATCATTGCACCCGACGGCAGGGTGCTTGGAGAGCAAGCCGCTCTGACCACGGGGATGGTGGTCGCGGACGTATATGCCCGACAGGTGCAAACGCCCTATAGTCAATTGGGCTATTTGTTTGTCTGGATTTGCTTTGCTGCACAGGCTGTATTGGTATTGGCACAAATTGCACATGCGGCAATTAAATGTTACAAATGTCGCAAAAATAACAATCAAACTTAATAATTCTTAATATTTTTTTGTGTATAAAAAACGAAAAATGTGTTGACAAAGTGATCAAAACTTGCTATAATGTGACCATGGGGAATTTCCCCAGAGTATTTATCTAAAGGAGAATTAAGACTATGAAAACTATGACCAGAGTTGTAGCAGTTGCACTCGTAGCAGTTATGATGTGCATGATGCTGGCTTCTTGCGGCAACAACCTGAGCGGTAAGTACGAGGCAGAAAAGGAACTCAATATGATTCTTTTCAAGACCACTATCAAGTACACCTACGAGTTCAAGGGTAAGGACGTTACCCTGACCACCGCTTGGACTACCGGCAATGAGACCACCACCAAGACTCAGTCCGGTACTTATGAGATCAATGAAGATAAGATCACTATTACCTGGACTCAGGACATTGAGACCGGTGAAGACGGTGACGGTACCGTTAAGAGCGGCACCTACGAGTTCAGCAAGGGCGATGATTTCATCTACATCGACGATCTGAAGCTGAGCAAGGTTAAGTAATAAACATAAGCAAAGGGGCTGGGTGCAGCCCCTTTTTTTAGCGAAGAGTGAAAAGGTGAAAAGTGAAAACGAGGACATCCTTTCGGATATCCTCGTTTTCGTATATTCTGCAATTAGTCGCAAACGTAGGGCAGAAGAGCAACCTGGCGAGCACGCTTGATAGCGGTGTTGAGCTCACGCTGGTGAACAGCGCAAGTGCCGGACATTCTTCTGGGCAGGATCTTGCCGCGCTCGCTGATGAACTTGCGGAGCTTAGCGGAATCCTTGTAATCGATATAAGCAACCTTATCGGCGCAGAAAATGCAAACCTTCTTTCTTCTGCGAACAACGGGGCGCGCAGGACGAGAAACGTTTTCAGTCATCTTATGAATCCTCCTATTTGAATTTGGGAACGATCGCCTCAGAAGGGCAGATCGTCGTCTGTTTTGATCTCCTCAAACTTGGGTGCGGAACCCATGGGAGAGGAGTACGCGGGAGCACCGTAAGCATCGGGTGCATAACCGCCTGCCTGTGCATTCGAGCTTTCGCTGCGGCTGTCCACGAACTGGACCTCTTCAGCGACAATGTCGGTCATGTAGCGCTTCTGACCCTGCTGGTCGGTCCAGGATCTGTTCTGGATAGAACCGATAACGCAGATAGAAGAGCCCTTCTTAAAGAAACGGTTGACAAACTCAGCAGTAGAACGCCAAGCGGTAACGGTAAAGAAATCAACCTCAGGCTGCTGACCGGACGCATTGTCACGGGAAGCGAATCTGCGATTGACAGCCATACGGAACGTTACGACTGCGATGCCGCTCTGTGTCTGCTTCAGTTCAGGATCAGCGGTAAGTCTACCACCGAGGATGACTTTGTTCAGATTAAAATTTGCCATGTCCTTTGACCTCTTGTTTGCCGATTACTCAGCGTCAGCTGCCACTTCGGCAACTTCTTCAACAACTGCAACTTCTTCTACAACTGCAGCAGCCTTAGCGGTAGGCTCGAAGTCCAGCTTGATGGTCAGAGAACGCATAATGTTCTCGTCGATCTGGAACAGACGGTCGAGCTCAGCCAGGAAATCACCTGCAGCCTTGAAAGTTACGACTACGTAGTAGCCTTCGGGCATGTCATTGATAGGATATGCCAGGCGGCGCTTGCCCCACTGTGCAACCTCAATGATAGTGCCGTTTTCAGCAATCAAAGAAGTGAACTTGTTCACGGTAGCATTGGTTGCTTCCTCACCGTTGGTTACGTCAACGATGAACAGACTTTCATAAGAATTGAGTACCTTTTCCATGTGTTTTTACCTCCCTATGGACTTTAATTAGACCGCACACCTCTTCGATATTATTTATGTGCGGTAGAGAGACGAACTGCTTTGCAGTCCGCATCGAGGATATATTATACTACAAACATAAGAATTTGTCAATACCTTTTGCAATATTATTTTTTATAAAAAATCACAAAATTGTTGCCAAAAACACGGGTGATATGTTATAATATACAATAGTAATGACAATGGAGGCTAATATGGCGCAGGATAATAAGAAAAGGGAACAGGAACCCAAGAAGAAAAAGAAGAAAAAGGGCAAGAAGCTGCCCAAGGCGTTGCGCGTTTGTCTGATCATGCTGGCGATCCTTGCCGTGCTGATGGCGATCGCACTCGTGCTCGCCATGACGGGTGTGATCCCCGCCAACACGGTTGAGGACTTTTTGGACGGATTTGTCGGCAAGGGCGTAGAGAAGGCATTGGATAAGATACTGCCCAACGACCTTGTGGACGAGATATTCGTGGATAAATATAAGGACTTTGTGGATTTCGTCATGGATCTGTTGCCAAAGCCCGAGCGTGTTGCGCTGGATGGCGAGATCATGGTGTATTTCTTTGACGTCGGGCAGAGTGACAGCATTCTGATCATGGCACCCGAGGTCAACGTGCTCATCGACGCGGGTGACAACGACTGCGAGGAAGATCTGGAGAAATATCTGGACGATCTGGGCGTCACAACGCTGCATTGCGTGATCGCAACGCACCCGCACGAGGATCACATCGGCAGCATGGACATGATCTTGGACGAATTTACCGTCAACAATCTGCTTATGCCCAACGCAGAGGTGGATACCGATACCTTCAGTGCCACGGGTGATTATACCCGCATGATGGAGGGTGCTGCCGAGCAGGGCTCTGCGGTGACCTATGTCAAAGGCGGTGACACCTTCAATTTCGGGGATCTGTATTTTGAATTCCTTGCGCCCAACGCAACCGATTATGCCGATCTCAACGACTGGAGCCTGGTGACCAAGGTGACCTACGGCTCGACCTCCATGATCCTGACGGGGGATGCGGAGGCACATTCCGAGGAGCAGATTTTGGAGAAGTATTCGAGCAGCCGGTTGGATTGCGATATTCTCAAATCGGGGCATCACGGCTCGTCCTCCTCGTCCAGCGAAGCATTTTTGGATGCGATTGACGCGGAGATCGCCGTCATCTCTTGCGGTACGGGTAATAAGTACGGACATCCCGATCAGCCGATGCTTGATCGATACGAGGAGCGCGGCATGACCGTGCACCGCACCGACCTTGAGGGCACCATCGTGTACTCCAGCAACGGCGCGGAGTTTACGAGGGTGCCGTAAGCAGCCCTGACCATATAGAAAAGGAGCGTTTTTCGCTCCTTTTTGCAAAATCAGGAATAATTATCTGCAAATGTGACAGTTTTTTGCAAAAAACTATACTTTTAGTAATGGAGAGTATATTCTATCAACTAAAGGAGAAGTTCCATGAAAAAAACAGACACCCCGGATACCCGCCCGCTGCTGGAGGATCAGAAGATCATCGATCTGTATTGGCAAAGGGAAGAGAGCGCCATTACGGAAACCGATCGCAAGTACGGAAAGTATCTGATGACCATTGCCTACAACATTTTGCACAATGACCCCGACAGTGAGGAATGCCTCAACGATACCTATCTTGGCACGTGGAATGCCATTCCGCCCGCAAAACCTACGCTGTTTCAGGTCTTTTTGTCCAAGATCATGCGCAATACCGCCGTGGTGCGCTATAAAAAGAACCACGCACAGAGCCGCGTGCCAAGCGAGATGACCGTTTCGCTTGACGAGCTGGAGGGTTACATTCCGTATCAGCCCTCGGTAGAGGAGGATTACGACGTATATCGCCTGAGCCGCCTGCTCAGCGGATACCTGCGCAAAATGTCCGAAAAGCGTGCGTTTATCTTTATTTGCAGATACTATTGTGCCGATCGCATTTCGGATATAGCCGCCATGCTGCACGTCAGCGAGAGCACGGTCTACCGTGAGCTGGACGAGATCAAAAAGGGTTTGCGCGAAATTCTGATCAAGGAGGGCTACCGCAATGCGTAAGGATAAACTGGAATTTACGCTGGACGTGGTGTCCGGCATTGACGA
The DNA here is from genome assembly GCA_045587385.1 of Eubacteriales bacterium. Classification (GTDB taxonomy): domain Bacteria; phylum Bacillota; class Clostridia; order Oscillospirales; family CAG-272; genus SVQP01. Next base: position 35,791 of record JAZNCE010000005.1, on the reverse strand, counting down.
GGAGATCGTGGACCGCAACCTGACCAAGCGCTATAAGCTGTGGCAGAGAAGGGGCAAGCGCAATCGCATCGCCTTGATTTCAACGATCGCTGCCGTGCTGTGCCTTGCCATTCTCGGCGGTGCCGTGGTCATGATGCTGCCCGATGGCAAGCAAGTACCCGTATACCAAGGCATGACTGTTTCTAACCAAGCCCCCGTTGTGCCCGAATCCGCGCTGGCGTTGCCCATGCCCGTGACCTCTGTGCTGAGCACGTCAAACATGCTGCCCGCATACGGACTTGTGCCGCTTGGTGAGCAGGAAACGCTTGAAACTCAAGCTGACTCCGAGGGCGAAACCGAACCTGTCATTTTCGGCAAAACGTATTATGCGCTCAAAAATGAGGATATTTATATTCATATTCACATCGATAACCCCGACGGCTTTGAAATCGTGTCCTTTACACTCAACGGTGTGAAATATACCAACTATATGTTTGAGCCCGGCTCGGATCTGGAGACGCTGATCCTGAAGTATAACGTTGGTGACGTGGACGGCTTGCAGGAATACACCATTGACGCGATCAAGTACATTGACGGGGAAGACATCAAGGACGTCCGCATGAAGGGCGACAAGACGGTCAAGGTCTACGTCAACGACGATACGCAGGCGTTGCGATTTGAGGCGGAGCAGGAGTTTACCACCTTGACCTTTACCCCCGTGTGGAACGAGAGCTTTACAGGGGAAAAGACCATTCAAACGCTTGCACTCTACAAGGGTGAAGAGCTCCTGCGCGAGCTTTCACCCACCGATACCGAGATCCGGGATCTGCCCATGGAAACGCGCCTGATGCTGGTTGCCACCTATCAGGATGGCGACACAGTCAAAACGCTGCGTTACATATTCGATACGCCTAAATATTCCGAGGGGCTGCAGTTCAATAACGGAGTGATCGTTGGAATAGGAGCCTGCACCGATTCCGTGCTGTATCTCAATGCTCCGATCGGGGAAAAAGCCTTTGAAAGCAACAACGGTATATATACCGTATATCTGGGTCCCGGCGTCACGTCGGTTGGCAGCAACGCTTTTCACGCTTGCACAAAGTTAAGCAAGGTCGTGCTGTCGGAAAGCCCTATCAGCCTTGGCGAATGGGTTTTTGCAGAGTGCATCAGTCTTGCGGATGTCAGCCTTTCCGGTCAAGTTGCAGAGATTCCGGATTATGCATATTTTGCATGTGAAAGCTTGGAGAGCATAGTGATCCCAGAGGGCGTAACAAAGCTTGGCGTGGGGGTGTTTGAGGCATGCGGGAAGCTTAAGAGCGTTCAACTTCCGGAGTCATTGAAGTCTGTCGGCGCTACTTGCTTTAGTCAATGTTGGGTTCTGGAGAGCATAGAACTGCCGGACGGTATTACTGAAATTGGCGCGAATCCTTTCAACAGTTGTTATAGCCTTAAAAGCATCAAGCTCCCCGCAAGCCTTACAGAGATTCCCGACAGTATGTTTTCCAGATTAAATAATCTTTATAGCATAGTGATTCCGGAGAGCGTAACATCTATCGGTCATATGGCATTCATCGGTAGCGCGCTTGGCAAGGTTGAATTTCCGGAAAGCGTTACTTCAATCGGGATAGGTGCTTTTCTTGGCTGTGAGAATCTTCGGAGTGTAACGATCCCGGCGTCTGTTACGTACGTTGAATGGACTGCGTTTTCGCAATGTGAGAACTTGAAGACCATATACATCGAGGGAAATGATACCAAATTCGTTCTATCGGGAGCTGCACCGGGACAGGCACCCTTTGAAATTCGTTACTACCTGAATGACGTGCATTATACGGGAACCATGCAGGAATGGCAAACCTATTACGGGAATGCCCCCAGATGGGCAGAAATGAAATGTACCGTTCACTGCACGGATGGCGATATTGCGTATTGATATCAGTACAGACAACTACATTGAAGGCTTGACCTGCTGTACTCCCGCTCGGATTTTTCGGGCGGGAGTGCTTTTAGGCAAAGAAAGGCAGGAATTTTGAAAAAGCACTTGACATTTGAAAAAATACACAGTATAATATATAAGTCGTTTTGACGGGCTATTAGCTCAGTTGGTCAGAGCTACCGGCTCATAACCGGTTGGTCCGGGGTTCGAGTCCCTGATAGCCCACCAAAACAGAGAGAGGGGTGCAATCGCACCCCTCTCTCTGTTTTGGTGTACTTTCCCGACTCAGAACCCCGCACGCGCGGCTCTGCCGCTCGTGCAAGGTTTGCGCCGGGAAAGTGGACACATAGAAGATGTTTTAGCGCAAACACGGGTTCTGAGTCCCTGATACACCGTTTGAATGACTCTCCCAATTCACCCCGCACGCGCGGCTCTGCCGCTCGTGCAAGGTTTGCGCCGGGAAAGTGGACACATAGAAGAAGTTTTAGCGCAAATTCGGGTTCTGAGTCCCTGATAGCCCTCTATATTGCGGGCGATCACTGATCGCCCCTACGGAATCGCCCCTCGATATGTTTGAAAAAGAGCATTGCATGCTATCCTCAATTTTTTATAATCCCATCTTTACATTTTCCCAAAACTGTGCTATACTATTATACTGACATACTATGACGTGAAAGGAGAAGCACGATGGGTAATTTCAAGCTGCACAGCCCGTTTTCGCCCATGGGCGATCAGCCGCAGGCGATCGAGCAATTGGTTAAGGGGCTGGAAAACGGTGCGCGCTATCAAACGCTTTTGGGCGTTACGGGCTCGGGTAAGACCTTTACCATGGCGAATATCATTGAAAAATGCAACCGTCCCGTGCTGATTCTGGAGCCGAATAAGACCCTCGCTGCACAGGTTTGCACCGAGATGCGCGAATTTTTCCCCGAAAACGCGGTGGAATTCTTCGTGTCATATTACGATTATTACCAGCCCGAGGCGTATATCCCGGGCAAGGATATGTATATTGAAAAGGACGCCTTGGTCAACGATGAGATCGACCGTCTGCGCCACAGCGCGACATCCTCGCTGTTTGAACGCCGCGACGTCATCATCGTGGCGTCTGTTTCCTGCATCTACACGCTGGGTGACCCCGTGGAATACCAGACGCTGCAGATCTCGCTGCGTCCCGGTATGCTTATGGACCGCGATCAGTTGATCCGTAAGCTGGTAGCCATCAGCTACTCGCGCAATGACTTAAACCCCGTGCGTAACAGCTTCCGCGTGCGCGGTGACACCGTGGAGATCATGACCGCAAACGTGTCGGACAAGCTCTTGCGTGTGGAGTTTTTCGACGACGAGATCGACCGCATCTCGGTCATCAATCCCGTTACGGGCGAGCTTGTGCGCATTCTGTCCTATGCCGTGATTTTTCCCGCAACGCACTATGCAGTGTCCGACGAAAAGCGCGACGCTGCCCTTGAGGAGATCCGCCGCGAAATGGTGGACAGAGCCGCATGGTTTGAGTCCGAAGGTAAGCTGATTGAGGCGCAGCGCATCACCGAGCGCACCAAGTACGACCTTGAAATGCTGCGCGAGGTGGGCTTTTGCTCGGGTGTGGAAAACTATTCCCGCGTGCTGGCGGGCAGAGAACCGGGCTCAACGCCCTATACCTTGCTGGACTATTTCCCGGAAGATTATATACTGTTCATTGACGAATCGCACGTTGCCGTACCGCAGGTGCGCGGCATGAGCGGCGGAGATACCGCAAGAAAGAAAAATTTGGTGGACTTTGGCTTCCGTCTGCCCTCGGCATACGACAACAGGCCCTTGTATTTCGAGGAATTTGAAGATAAGATCAACCAAGCCGTATTTGTCAGCGCAACGCCCGGTCCTTACGAAAAGGAGCATGCCGAGCAGGTTGCCGAGCAGCTGATCCGACCCACGGGCTTGCTTGACCCCGAGGTCGAGGTACGCCCGATAGAAGGGCAGGTGGACGACCTGCTTGGCGAGATCCGCGAGCGCGTGGAGAAAAAAGAGCGCGTGCTGGTCACCACGCTGACCAAGAAAATGGCGGAGGATCTGACCGATTATCTGGAGCAGAACGGCGTGCGCGTGCGCTATATCCACTTTAACGTAGAGACCATGGAGCGTATGGAGATCATACGCGATCTGCGTATGGGCGTGTTTGACGTGCTGGTCGGCATCAACCTCTTGCGCGAAGGACTTGATTTGCCGGAGGTATCGCTGGTTGCGATTCTGGATGCCGATAAGGAAGGTTTCCTTCGCGGTGAGACTTCGCTCATCCAGACCATAGGACGTGCCGCGCGTAACGCGTCGGGTAAGGTCATTATGTACGGTGATACCGTTACGAGATCGATGCAGAGTGCTATTACCGAGACCGCGCGCCGCAGACAGAAGCAGGATGCCTTCAACAAGGCAAACGGCATCGTGCCGCGCACCGTCGTCAAGGATATCCGCGACGTCATCGATATGGCTTCGCCCACGGGCGGCAAGCAGGGCACAAAGGCTGTGGAAACAGCAAAGGGCAAGATGAGTCCCAAGCAAAAGGACAAGCTGATCGCAGAGCTGACAGCGGAAATGCGCAGCGCGGCAGCCAAGCTGGAATTCGAAAAGGCTGCTTATCTGCGTGATCGCATCAAGCGCATTCAGGGAGGAGAAGAGATATGAAACAAGCAAAGAAAAAGCGCATTCCGCTGATCAACGGCAAGTATCTGTGCTGGACGTTGCTCATTTTAATAGGCGAGCTGATCGTGCTGTGCGCGGCGTACCTGGTCAATCTGTTGGACAACGTGATCGGGTATATCATTCTGCCGTTTTTCGGATTTTTTACGTTATATACCGCCTACGAGGCTGCCGTGCTCGCACTTGAAGCAATCAGCGTCAGCGCGGACGGCATTGTGGTCGCAGGCAAGGACGCGCAAGGGCAAACCGTACATTTTGAGCTGGATGCGCTTATGAGCGTTTTTCCTTGCGATCAAAAGGGAAATCCTATCCCCAAGCAGGATAAATACGAAAATATCGGGCTTGCGTTCCGTTTCAAGGACGGCAAGCAAAAAATCAGACAGACCTCGCGCCTGACCGCAAAACAGCTTGCAAAGCTGCGCGATGCATTGGGCGTGACCTACGTACCCGAAGAATAAACACACAAGAAAGACAGCATATGAAACAAGAAAAAATCGTAATTCGCGGTGCACGCGTCAACAACCTCAAAAACGTTGACGTGGAGATCCCGCGTGATAAGCTGGTGATCCTGACCGGGCTTTCGGGCTCGGGCAAGTCCTCGCTGGCGTTTGATACCGTATATGCGGAGGGGCATCGACGCTTTGTTGAGTCGCTTTCCTCGTATGCGCGCATGTTCCTTGGTCAAATGGATAAGCCCGACGTGGACACCATCGACGGTCTGAGCCCCGCCATTTCCATTGACCAGAAGACCACCTCCAAAAACCCGCGTTCTACCGTGGGTACGGTGACCGAAATTTACGACTATCTGCGTTTGCTTTACGCCCGTGTGGGTGTGCCGCACTGTCCCGTGTGCGGCAAGGAGATCCGCAGACAGAGCACAGATACCATCATTGATAAGATCTGCGAGCTGCCCGAGGGGGAGCGCTTTTTGGTGCTTGCGCCTGTCGTGCGCGCGCAAAAGGGTATGCACGAAAAGGTGCTTGCCGATGCCAAAAAGAGCGGATACGCACGCGTGCGTATCGACGGCAGCTTGTATGATCTTGGCGAGGAAATCTCGCTGGATAAGAACAAAAAGCACGATATCGAGGTCGTGGTGGACCGCCTTGTGCTCAAGGAGGGCGTGCGCTCGCGCCTGGGCGATTCGGTGGAAACCGCGCTGAATCTGGCAGAAGGACACCTTTTGATCGTCACCGTGCCGCGCGGGGAAGGGAGCCCCATTGAGCTTTCCTTCTCGCAAAGCTATGCCTGCGAGGAGCACGGCATTTCCATCGGTGAGCTGGAGCCCCGCATGTTTTCCTTTAATAATCCCACGGGTGCGTGCCCCGCGTGCGCGGGACTTGGTGAAATGCAGACGGTGTCTGCCGCCAAGGTCATTCCCGATAAGAGGCTGTCGCTGCGCGGCGGTGCGATTGCCGTCAACGGCTTTAAGACCCTGGAGGAGGACAGCTGGAACGGTCCGCTGTTTGCCGCGGTAGGCGAGGTGGCGGGCTTTGATCTGGATATGCCCATTCGTGAGTACAGCGCAAGCGCACTCAATGCGCTGCTGTTCGGCACAGGTGACCGCGTCTATCGCATCAACCGCTATTTCGGCGGTGTGAATCATGAGCAAACGCTGACCTTCCACGGCATTCTTGACATGGTGGAAAGCCGCATGAAGAACGGCGGCATGTTCGGCAAGGAGTATTATACGCAGTTCGTGCAGGAATCGGATTGCCCCACCTGCGGCGGCAAGCGTCTTTCTCCCGTTGTGCTGGCTGTCACGGTAGGCGGACTGAATATTCATGAATTTTGCGCCATGTCGGTAGAGAACGCGCTTGCGTTTATCGGGCAGCTGCACTTTACGGGCGGTGAAGAGGTGATCTCGCGCGAGATCATCAAGGAGATCCGCGCGCGCCTTGGCTTCCTTGTCAGCGTGGGTCTCGGATATCTGACCTTGGGACGCAAGGCGGGCACGCTGTCGGGCGGTGAAGCACAGCGCATCAGACTTGCCACGCAGATCGGCTCTGCCCTGACGGGCGTGCTGTATATTCTGGACGAGCCCAGCATCGGTCTGCACTCGCGCGATAACTCCAAGCTGATCGCTACGCTCAAAACCCTGCGCGACCTTGGAAATACGGTTATCGTGGTTGAGCACGACGAGGAAACCATGCAGGAATCCGACTATATCATTGACGTAGGCCCCGGTGCAGGCGTGCACGGCGGTCAGATCGTGGCGGCAGGCACACCCGACGAGGTTGCCAAGAATGAAAATTCGCTCACGGGCGGTTATCTTTCGGGCAGACTCTGCATTCCCGTACCCGCAGAGCGCAGAGCGGGCAACGGCAATTTCCTGCGCGTATACGGTGCAGAGGAGCATAACCTCAAAAAGCTGGACGTGGAAATCCCGCTGGGCTGCTTTGTGTGCGTCACGGGCGTGAGCGGTTCGGGTAAATCCTCCTTAGTCAACGGCATCATTCATCCCGTGCTGGCGGACAGACTCAATAACGCCATCACGTATCCCGGCAAGCACGATCGCTTGGAGGGTGACGAGCATCTGGATAAGATCATTTGCATCGACCAAAGCCCCATCGGCAGAACACCGCGCTCCAACCCCGCAACCTATACGGGTGTGTTTGCCGATATCCGCGATCTGTTCGCGCAGACCAAGGACGCCAAGGCAAAGGGCTACGGACCGGGCAGATTTTCCTTTAACGTCAAGGGCGGACGCTGCGAAGCCTGCGAGGGCGACGGCGTGCGATGCATTGAAATGCACTTTTTGCCCGACGTTTACGTGACTTGTGACGTATGTAAGGGCAAGAGATATAACCGCGACACCCTGGATGTCAAGTATAAGGGCAAGAGCATCAATGACGTGCTGGAAATGACGGTCGAGGAGGGCGTTGCCTTCTTTGACGGCATGCCGCGCATTTTGCGCAAGCTCAAAACGCTGCAGGACGTCGGACTTGGCTATATCAAGATCGGGCAGTCCTCGACTACGCTGTCGGGCGGTGAGGCGCAGAGAGTCAAGCTTGCAACCGAGCTTGCCAAGCGCGATACGGGCAAGACGATATACGTGCTGGACGAGCCCACCACGGGCTTGCACACCGCGGACGTCTCCCAGCTGCTGGGCGTGCTCCAGCGTCTTGTGGACGGCGGCAACACCGTGCTTGTCATCGAGCACAATATGGACGTCATCAAGTGCGCGGACTATATCATTGACCTCGGCCCCGAGGGCGGTGACGGCGGCGGCACCTTGGTCGCCAAGGGCACCCCCGAGCAGGTTGCGGCGTGCGAGCGGTCTTACACCGGGCAGTATCTGCGCAAGACCTTGCAGAAATGAAGAATGAATATTGCATGATGAATAATGAATAATTTTGGTAGAAAACCCTTGCGCTGCAAGGGTTTTCTTATAGCCTCCCTCTTTGAGGGAGGGGGACCGCGCAGCGGTGGTGGGAGTCGGATGAGCGATGCGAATATAAACTTTCATCTAAATGTTTTTTCACTTTTTTGCAAAAATCTGTTGTCAAACGTAAAATTATCCGTACTTATGGGTGAAGCACATGTGCACACCCGATTTGCATGCACGCGAATCGGGGAGTCTTGGAAAGGAGAAGACGCATGACCCTTGATCAAAAAACATGGGATCGCATTCCCGATGACGGTGAAATTGTCGAGATGCTCTGCCGCCGTAACGAATTTGCCCTGCGGGCGGTCATGACCAAATACGGAGCACTCATGACAAGCATCGCGCGGCAGATCACGGGATGTGAGCAGGACGCGGAAGAATGCGTCAACGATGCCGTATTGGAGCTTTGGAACACCGTCCCCCCGGCGAGTCCCAAGCAGCTTTCGGCATTTGTGGGCGGTATCGTCCGCAGACGCGCCATCGACCGCGTGCGCTATAATCAGGCAGAGAAACGAGCGGGAAGTGAATATTGCAGCTCCTTGGAGGAGCTGGAGGAATGCTTGCCCGATACGTTTTCCGAGGAAGAAAGCGATTCCGAGCAGATTATGCAAGTCATCCATCAATTTCTGAACAAGCAAAAGCCGGATGACCGCGATATGTTTTTGATGCGGTATTTCCGCTTCATGTCAAACGAGCATATCGCAGCTCGTCTTGGCATACGCGAATCAACCGTAGTCATGCGGCTGGTGCGCATGCGTAAGCGGCTGCGCAAAGAGCTTGAAAAAAACAACATCCGGTTATAACCAACCCATAAGGAGGAGATTTTATGAACAAGAGAACAGATAAGCTGATCGATGCAATCGGACGCCTGGACGAGCAGCAAATCGCGTCCTGTATGCAGGTTCGCAGACGCCGCGTCATGAGCGGTAAGGCGCGCGTCGCCCTTGTGCTGGCAGCGGCGCTGTTGGTCACCACGTTAGCATCCGCCTTGATCGTGCTTCCCATGATGCTGGAGGGCAATACCCCGGGCACAGAGCCCGGCGTCATCCCCGGCATTACAACGGGCAACGACAGCATCGCCCCCGATGCAACCACAGATACACCCGTCCTGCCCCCCGAAAATACCGCAAAATTCCCGGGCGTTGCGCAGCTGCTCAGCCTGAGTACTATCTCGTATTCAGGCTATACGGTTGCCGATGACGGCGTCATCAATCTTCCGGGTAAAAACGGTGATGTGTCGTTTACGGAAACGGAAGATTATTTTACTGCGCCCATTCCGATCATTTCTCTGAATTGCGGTGCGCAAAACACTGTCAAGATCAGCTGTGACTACGGAGTGGTCGGTGAAGTGAAACGCGTAAGGGAGTATGGAGAAAACGTTTATCAATACGTAGATGATAACGGCGGCAGATGGGGCATCATCTACTGCTCGCATTTTGGCGACAATGAGCTGACTATCAAGGGCAACGACAGCTTTTTGTGGTATTATAAAGCCCTTCACGGCTTGTATAACAATACCGGCTGCAATCGCGACACTTTTATCGACTATACCGTGTACGATCCGGACGGCGAAGTCATTGCGGCAGGCAGTATATACGTAGCTGCATTCCGTTATATGTTTGCACACGACCTGCGTTTGATGACCAAGATCCCCTTTGACCGTGCACTCTCTAACTTTGAGATATTTGAAGAGCAGGCAGCGCAATATACCGTTCGCAAGCCGATCCATTTGTATGCCGAATCCTTCGTGGATGAAAACGGTAGGATCGATACGGAAAAGCGCGACGCATTCTTTGAGTATCATGAAACGGTCAAGGCTGTTCGCAGCACCTTGCCCCGAGAGGAATGGATCAATACAGCGCTCTATCCCAGTGAAGAGGGTGGATACGATATCTCCGATCTCGCAAGAGAAACCGAAGAGATTTGGGTGAATCCTTATGCGTATGATTTGGGTAACACTCAAGTAAAGCCTACCGAGCAAGTGCTTGCGGAGTTTGACCAAGAGCAGCTTTCGTATTATCAGGATTTTCTTGAGAGAAAAGCAAAAGCGCGCGAAGAAGCACAAGCCTCTTTTACCTCTCACGATCTGCTGATGAAGGGCTTTGCCAAGCTGTGCAACGACCATATTGGTTTCCATCCTTGGAGCAATGAATACAGCGGCGGCGTAAGCTGCGGCACTATGGCAATCAAATCCGAATACATGGTATTCGAGGTGCGCGGCTACAATGAACAAGACGATACTTCCGGTTGGTGGCTGGTCATCAACGACGAATATTACAGGGTTCTGGAAAGTGACAATGAAATGCACGAAGGAGAGGAGTATCACTTCGTAGAGCATTATATCCTCGAAGGCGGAATCAAGGTGAATTTCTATTTCAGCGATACGGCAGAGGATAAAGTAGAGGTTATCAGACCTTGACGCCCCCCAATCGGCACACCGATTTTGCATGTCTCCAATTGAAAATGATTTTTTGTCAAAATTTCCTCTCGGCGGGTGTGCCCGTCGAGGGGATTTTTTTGAGCGCGGAATGATGGGCAAGAATGTGTAGGGCAGGGATGGACTGTATGGATTTTGCTTTGCGCATTTTTCAAAAAATCCCGTTTCTGCTGTTGACAATCTCCCCGTAATAATATATAATATAAGATAACTATATTTATCGTGGGGGCGTGTGGCTGTACGCGCCCGAAAGGACATGGAAATGAACCGTTGTGGTTATCGATATATCTCGCTTTTACTCATGATCGCGCTGCTTTTGTCGGCGCTTTTGTTGCTTACCGGCTGCGCCAAAAATACCACCATCGAGGCAGGGCAGAGCATCACGCCCGCCGATCTGACGGGCGACGAGAATGCCGCATTCGGCGCGGACTTTGACCCCGATTGCGTCAATCACGCGGGCAAGTACACCTTTTCCGTTGTCAGCGGCGACAAGACCACCAAAATCAAGCTGACCGTCAAGGACACCGTAGCACCCGCCATGCAAGTAAAGCAGGTATATTGGGCTGTAGGCACCGAGGTGCCCGACCCCAAGTATTTCGTAGCTTCCACCACCGAGGTGGATCATTACACGGGCGAATACGTGGGCGATCTTCCCAATTTCACCTCCTATACCGATTATCAGGTCAAGGTGCAGTACACCGATGCCAGCGGCAATAAATCTCCCGTTTACGACGTGATCCTGACCCCCTGCAAGGATGACGTACCGCCCACCATCGAGGCGCAGAATATCGAATGTCGTGTAGGTGACGGCATCGTGTGGCGCAACTACGTCACGCTTTCCGATAATTGCGCGGGCGAGGTCAAGCTGACGGTGGATGCTTCCCGCGTCAACACCAACCAAGAGGGCAACTACACCGTTTATTACACTGCGACCGACGCTTCGGGCAACGAGGCAAAGGCGCAGGCAACCGTGCTTGTCGTGACCATGAACGTCACCGATGAAATGCTGTATGCAGAGATCGACAAGGTCATCGCGCGCATCATCACGCCCGATATGGATAAGGCGGCGCAATGCCGTGCCGTTTACGACTACGTGCAGGGCGGTATCGCTTACGTCAACACCTCCACCAAGGGCGACTGGAAATACGCTGCGTATACGTCGCTGTTCTCCACGGGCACGGGCGATTGCTACAGCTATTTTGCAGCATCCAAGGCGTTCTTTGAGCGTCTGGGCATTGAAAACCTTGATATTCAGCGTCTGCCGGGCTATACCGACAACACGCACTTCTGGAGTCTGGTCAACATAGGCACCAAGGAATCTCCCGTGTGGTATCATTACGACTCCACCCGTCTGACCGCTGCCTATGACGTCAGCGGCTGCCTATTGACCGACGCGCAGGTTGACGCCTATGACGCATGGCGCGCAGGGGACTACTTCCGCATTTACGATAAGTCCAAGTACCCCGCAACCGACACGCGCATCATCACCGACATCCCCGAACTTAAGCCCTATCTCAAATAAAAAGGATTTACTATGCAGAACAACATTTTGGAATATTTGGAGCGTACCGTTGTGCGCCTGCCCGATAAGGTTGCCTTTTCGGACGGCACTTATGACATGACCTTTGCCGAGCTGTCGGCAAGTGCCCGGAGCATCGGTACGTATTTGCTTGATCACGGGCACGGACGCGGATGCGTTGCGGTGCTTATGGACAAGCATCCCACGCAGCTGGCAGCGTTTTTCGGCGTGCTGTATGCAGGCGGCTTTTACGTAGCGCCCGATGCATCCATGCCGCCCAAGAGGCTGCAAATGATTATGGATACCGTGCAGCCTTGCATGATCATCTGCGACAAAAAGAATACGGCATTGGCGCAAACGCTGGGGCTGCCCGTCGCACTTTACGATGATATTTGCGATTTTCCCGCAAGGGACGCGCTGCTGGAGGCGGTACGCAGAGCGCATATCGATACCGATCCTGCCTACGTGGTGTTTACCTCCGGATCGACAGGCGTTCCCAAGGGCGTTGCAGCATGCCACCGTTCGGTCATCGATTATACCGAAACGCTGTGCCGCGCAGTCGGATTTGACGAGCATACCGTGTTCGGCAACCAGACTCCCTTGTATTTTGACGCACCCTTAAAGGAGATCATGCCCACCATCAAGTACGGTGCTACCGCATATCTCATCCCCAAGCAGCTGTTCATGTTTCCCGTCAAGCTGTGCGATTACCTCAACGAGCACAAGATCAACACCGTGTGCTGGGTGGTAAGCGCGCTGACCATGATCTCGTCCTTGGGCGTTTTGGAGAAGAATCCTCCCAAGTACCTGAAAACCGTATGCTTTGGAAGCGAGGTCTTTCCCAAAAATCAGTACGAAATGTGGCGAAATGCCTTGCCAAAGGCAAAATTTTTCAATTTGTACGGCCCCACCGAGGCAACCGGCATGTCCTGCTATTGGGCAGCGGAGCGCGAGCTGGAGGCGGACGAGCCTATTCCCGTGGGCAGACCGTTTGACAATACGCGTATCCTCTTGATCAACGAGCAGGGCAAGAGAGCCGAGCAGGGCGAGGTCGGTGAGATCTACATTTCGGGCACCTGCGTCACGCTGGGCTACTACAATAACCCCGAAAAAACAGCCGAGGCATTTGTGCAGAACCCGCTGCAATCGGCATATCCCGAGATCGTGTACCGCACGGGAGATCTCGGCAGATATAACGATCACGGCGAGCTGGTGTTCGTTTCGCGCAAGGATTCGCAGATCAAGCACATGGGACACCGCATTGAGCTGGGCGAGATCGAAGCCGCTGCAGCCACGGTGCAGGGCGTGCACCGCGTGTGCTGCGTCTATCCCGCAGAGCACAAAAAGATCGTGATGTACTACGTCGGTGATATCGAGCCCTTGGCGCTTTCCAAGGAGCTGCGCCTCTTGCTGCCGCGCTATATGCTGCCCGCTGCGGCACATAAGTTGGATACCATGCCGCTGACCGATAACGGCAAGCTCAACCGCCGTTTGCTCTTGGAGCAGGCAACCCAAAACGATCAATAATTACACAGGAGATATATCATGGAAAAACTCATTGAAATTATGCAGAATTTGCACCCCGACGTTGATTTCGAGACCTACGAGGGTCTTGTGGACGACGGCGTTCTTGACTCTCTTGACATCGTCACGCTGATCACCGATATCAACGACGCCTTTGACGTGTCCATTCCCGCAGAGGAGATCCTGCCCGAGAATTTCAATTCCGCCAAGGCTCTCTGGGAGCTGATCGAACGCCTTGACACGGTGTAAGGCATGAATTTTGCTTCATTTGAATTTCTTTGCTTCCTTTGCCTGCTGACTGCGCTGTACTATCTTGTGCCGGGGCGTGCGCAGTGGGTGGTGCTGCTGTGCGGCAGCGTGGTATTTTACGCCTTTGCGGGCGTGACGTGCTGCGTCTTTCTTTTGGCGGTGATCGCGGTGTCGTATCTCACGGTTGCCGTCATGGGCAAGCGTCAGCGCGCGTGTGCGGCTTGGCTGGATGCCAATAAAGAGCTTCCCAAGGAGCAGAGAAAGGCATATAAAAACAAGAGTAAAAAGGGCAATCTGGCAATCGTCTGCACGGGCATCGTCATCCTGGGCGCTGCGCTGGTATACGCCAAGTTTATCTCGGGCTATTTCGGGTTCAAGGTCGATGAAAGCGGCTTGCATCTTGGCAAGTATGCCTTGGAGATTATGGGTATTTCCTACTATACCTTTATCGCCATCGGCTACATGCTGGACGTCTACCGCGAAAAAGCACCCGTGCAACGCAATTTTGCCAAGCATGCGCTGTTTGTCGGCTTTTTCCCGCAGCTGGTCATGGGTCCCATCAGCAAATATTCGGACGTGGGTGAGCAGTATTTTACTCCCCATGCCTTTGCGGGCAAGAACCTCTTTTGCGGTGCGATCCGTATCGCGTGGGGCTTTTTCAAAAAGCTGGTGGTGGCGGATGCGATTGCTCCCGCCGTGGGCGCGATCGTGGCGCAGCAAAAGGGCGGCGTGTTCTTTTTGTTGCTTTGTCTGTTTTACTCCATCCGCATTTACGGTGACTTCACGGGCGGTATCGACATTGTGTTGGGTGCTGCCGAGATGCTGGGCATCAAGCTGCCCGAGAACTTTAATCGTCCGTTTTCGTCCAAGTCCACCGCAGAATACTGGCGCCGCTGGCACATCACCATGGGCGCGTGGTTTACCAATTACATCTTTTATCCCTTGTCCGTGACCAAGAGCATGCAAAAGCTCTCCAAGTGGAGCCGCGCACACCTGGGCACGGCGATCGGCAAGCGTCTGCCCGTGTATATTACCACCATCGTCACCTGGCTGTTTACCGGTCTTTGGCACGGTATTGCATGGAACTTTGTGGTCTGGGCAATGCTGAATTGTCTTGTGCTGCTGGTATCGCAGGAGCTTGAACCGCTGTACGCAAAATTCCGCACCAAATTCCCGAAATTGCACGCAAGTGCACCCTATCAGACCTTTATGATCGTGCGCACCTTCTGCCTGATGGCGCTCATCCGCGTGCTGGATTGCTACATGAACGTGCCGCTGACCTTCCGAAAGTTCTTTTCGGTATTCACCGAATACAACTGGGGCAGCCTGTTTGACGGGGGACTTTTCACGCTTGGCGTCAGCAAGACTTCGTTTGTCGTCATCGGCGTTGGCATTCTTGCCATGTGGGGCGTCAGCCAACTGGGTAAGGACAGACCCTTGCGCGAAAAGCTGTGGGAAAAGCCGTGGCTTGGCAGTCTTGCCTTTGCTGCTGTCGTATTTTTGGTGCTGGTGTTCGGCACGTACGGACTTGGCTACGATGCGTCCGCCTTTATCTACGGCGGCACGTTCAATTAAAGGAGGGCAGACATGAAAAAGAGAATTTTACCTGCCGTCCTGAGCATTGCTTTATTGCTTGCCGCGCTGATGCTGGCGCAAGCCGTGCTGGTTCCGTCACGCTACGATAACCGCGAGGGGCATTTGCTGTGCGGCTACTATGATGTCAGTGACAAGCATGACGTCATCTTTGTGGGCGACTGCGAGATCTACGAGGGTATCGTGCCCGCCGTACTGTACGAACAGTACGGCATGACCTCTTACGTGCGCGGATCGTCACAGCAGACCGTGTGGCAATCCTATCACGTGTTGGAAGAAACTCTTGCAAAAGATCCCGACGTCAAGGTGGTTGTGTTCAACGTGCTCGCGCTCAAATACGGCGAGACACCCAAGGAATCCATCAGCCGCATGACCTTGGAGGATATGCGGTGGTCGCCCGCCAAGCTGCAGGCGATCAAGGCATCCATGACCGAGGAAGAATCGTTTTTGTCGTATTTTATGCCCATTCTGCGCTATCACGATCGCTGGAGTGATCTGACTGCCGCGGACCTGGCGCATACCTTTTCCAAGCACGAGGATATTACGCATCAAGGATACTTGATGCAGACCGATATCGTGCCCGTAGATCCTGCGGACACACGCAAGCCCGATATGCTCATCGATACCGCGCTGCCCGCGCGCAGCTTGGAATACCTTAACAAAATGCATGCGCTGTGCCAAGAGTACGGCGCAGAACTGGTGCTGGTCAAAGCACCCACCAATTCGGTCAAATACTATTGGTATGACGAATGGGATGCACAGATCGCAGCGTATGCGCAGAGCAACAATCTTACCTACTATAATTTTATAGGGATGGATGCAGAGCTGGGGCTTGATTGGAGCGCAGACACTTACGACGCGGGGCTGCACCTCAACGTGTACGGTGCGGAGAAGTGGACGCTTTACCTTGGCAATCTGCTCATGACCAACCACGGCGTACCCGACAGACGCGGCGACGCGGCACCGGACGCACTTTGGGAGCAGAGAATACACAATTACCATAATGAAAAACAACAAGGAGTGAATGCTCAATGAAAAAACTCAGCTTGATTTTTGCAGCAATTCTGATGCTGTCGCTTTGCTTTGTCGCGTGTGATCAGAACACGGGGGTGGAGTATTCCTTTTCGTATAACGGCACAGCCGTACGCATCGGTGAGGACGGAAAGGCACTTTCCGCCACTTTGGGCGACTATATCGACTACCGTGAATCCGGCTCGTGCGGTGCAGAGCAGAACGATAAGGAATTTTACTATCCCGGCTTCCGCTATGATACCGTGTGGAGCAACGGTGCCGACCGCATTGTCAGAATCGTGCTGACCGATGACAGCGTGGCAACGCCGCAGGGCATCAGGATCGGTGACGCCAAGAGTGCCGTGGTGACTGCCTACGGTGATTCGTATACCGAAACTGCGGACGGCAGCCTGGTATATACCGACGGCGCGACCAAGCTGATGTTCGGCATCCGCGACGGCGTCGTAACCGCCATTCACTATACCCAAGCTTGAAAAGCATAACAAACAGAGGGGCTGAGTCATACATTCAGCCCCTCTGCATTTGCGAAGATGTGAAAGAGCGTCCGCATGATGAACCTCATCCACCGCAACCGCGTCGTTCATTTCGCAGATATTCCGCGAAATATCTCTCCGCTGCGGTCCCCCCTTCCCCAGCGGGGCAAGGTTTGTTCGGTTGCCCTCACTGAAAAGTGGTCACAAGACGGTTTGAAAATTCACTTCACCCAAGCGGATAAGTAAACGACGAGGATGCGCGCAGAAAGCCTTGCCCCGCTGGGGAAGGGGGACCGCAGCGGAGGAAAATTGCGAATACTTGGAGCGATTTTCTGACGCGGTTGCGGTGGATGAGGTGTATCATACGGATGCTCTTTCACCAAAGCGGGTAAAGCTTTCTTGTAAAACTGATCATAAAAATTTAATGTTTTATTTATGTATCTCGCAGATTTTTTGTACTAATTGAGATGTTCTGTATTCATTGAGCGTGACAGGAATTACGAATGCATTATCTATTTCAAGGTGAGCCACGTGAGCTAATCCGGAATTGGTCTTGATTTTTTCCTCGATCAGAGTGATTTTTTCAGTACACTTTGTACTATGGGAAACTGTTTCTACAGATTGTTTAATTAAATCGATGACGTAGATATGAAAAAGAGTCTCTTCTGATGAAAAGATAATATTCGTAATATAATAGTTCGAAGAAATATACTTTCCATCTTTTCTTCTTTTTGTTAGCATGCCTTTTAGTTCATAACATTGAATACTATTTTCAGAACACTCGATTTTATTGTCTTGTATGATTCTTTTTAGCGTTTGATCGATTTCGGTATCTTTGATTTTGAAAGAACGATAAACACAAATGACGATAATGCTAAGCATCAAAATAGGAAGACCTATAGGACCTCCCCCTTGCACGAATGTGGCTATCACGAGAGAAACAAAAGCTATGATGATTAAAACGATGTCTAATATCGAAAATTCTTTTTGATTAAAATACCGCTCTACGCTATTTCTGCTTTTCATTTTTACCATTCCTTTTTTCGAAAATAAACCAAATTTAAGTGTAACGCTGCATTTTGATCAGCGAATGTCCGCAGCTTCTGCAAACAGATCTATCCGAATCGTTGCTGTCTCCACACACAGCGCAATGCACGTGGCTGTCGGCAGCACCGGGCAATACGATAACGTTTGGCGTGCCATACAAATGAAATACCGAATCCCCCTCGTGGTACGTTTGAATATGTTGCTGAAGCCGTGCCATACCGCTGTATGCTTTTTTGCGTACGATCTTGCCGTTGGGCTTTTCAATGTGCAGATAAATGGTGTTTCTCCAGTACAGGTGACACTTGACAGGCGTCAAGGGAGTGGAGTTATCTAACGTTGTCTCAATATCAATTTGTTTGACCGTGCCGTAATAGGTACTGTCGATCAATTTGTGGGGCACACCTGTGACGATAAACGGAATCAGCATTACCACAACGTAACATAAATCCTTGAATGATTTGTATTCCATATCAAATATCACGTCTCCCCATAAAATCAATACCGTTGCAAAGGCAACAACCAAAATTGTGCAGGGGATCACTCTGACCAAAATTTTGCGTGTGCGATATGCTTTTAAGTCGTAGGGGATTTTCATTGCCTTTTCGATCAGCTCGGAATCAAGCTCCAAAAGACTCGCATAAATGTTCATATTCGTCATACTTCAAATCCCTCCTTATGTAAAAAATCTTTGAGTTTCGCTCTTGTTCTGAGCAAAAGAACTGTCACGTTGCTTTCCTTCATTCCGTAATCGTGTGCAATTTCGGATATAGAGCTTCCATACCAATACCGCCGTATAAAAATGCTCTGCGGTTTATCGGAGAGTGATCGAACAAACTTGTTCAAAGATTCCTTGAGTGCAATGCTCTCGCCAATGTCCTCTCCGCTGTCATGATCGGGAATGCATTCCGTAAGCTCGTCAAGGATAAGAGAAAGCGGCCCGCCACGCTTCTGCGCGCTTTGTGCTTCATAGCGATTCAGCGATAGGTGTCGGCTGATCCTTCCAACGTACGTTTTGAGTGAATTCGGGCGTTGGGGCGGGATGGTATTCCACGTTTTGAGATAGGTATCGTTGACAATTTCTTTTGCATCCTCGTCATTTGCAAGAATGCTGTTTGCAATATAATGGCAATACCGTCCGTATTTTTTGTCGGTTTCGGATATCGCAGACTCCGAGCGTTCAAAATACAGTTCTATGATCTGATTATCTTCCATGTCTCGCACTCCTTTCGCGTGTTTTTGAAGTCCTTCACCCTAAATAACAGAAAAACTGCAGTCCACACTACGCTTTGACGAAAACTTTTTTTCATTATAACACAATTTGTTGTTTTTTTTGCGGAAAATTATACAAAGCGAATATTACTTGGCGTAAGCCAAATAACATTGCGTAGGCAATATCACTCGCCAAAGGAGAATAAAACTGCACGCCTTCTCGCGGAGAGAAGGCGTGCCTTCGGTACTTTGACGAAAAGATTGGGCGGGGAATGCGTGCTGCTATCCGTGCAAAATGTCAAAAAACTTGTGAATTTTGTCAAAAAAGGACTTGACAATTTGGTAAATGTGTATTATAATAGGAGCATAACAAGGAAAATGACCGCTTTGCGTTAGGTCATTTTGTGCATTTTTTTGTCGGAGGTGTATATATGCCCCGTTTTTTTGTGTCCGCAGAGCAGATCTCGGATAACGTCGTGACCCTGACAGGGGACGACGCGCATCACATCGCAAGATCCCTGCGCATGGCAGCAGGGGAGTTTATCACCGTTTGTGACGATCGCGCTATAGAATATGAATGCAGACTTACCTCGTTTGAGCAGGATAAGCGCGTGCTTGCCGAGATCGTGTCAAGCGCCCCCTCTGCAACAGAGCCGCCCTTTGACGCTGTTTTGTTCCAGGCGCTGCCCAAGGGAGAGAAGTTTGATTCCATTATCCAGAAAGCCGTGGAATGCGGCGTGTATGAGATCGTACCGTTCCAGAGTAGCCGTTGCATTGCCAAGGCTAAGGCGGACGGAGAGGCGGATAAAACCAAGCGCCGCTGCCGTATCGCAGCCGAAGCCGCTAAGCAAAGCGGACGCGGACGCGTACCTGCGGTGAAACCCACGGTTTCCTTTGAGCAAATGCTTGTTTTGGCAGAGGAGTGCGATCTGTGCCTGTTCTGCTACGAGGGCGAGGGCACCCAAACGCTGGCAAGCATCCTGCAAAACGAGCAGGGTCTTCCCGCACGTCCGCGCATTGCCGTCATCGTCGGCAGCGAGGGAGGATTTTCTCCCGAGGAAGCCGCACGTGCTGAAGCAGCGGGCATGAAAATGACCGGACTTGGTAAGCGCATTTTGCGTACAGAGACCGCAGCCCCGTTTGTGCTTGGCTGCCTTGTGTATCGGTTTGAAATGTGAGATTTGGCAGGGTGAGCAAAAAACTCGCAAAAAAATCGCACATTTTTTATAAAATTATGCAAAACACTATTGAAAAATCACAAAAAAGGGTGTATAATATAGGTTAGTATATACAACACCCCCCGAAAATCAAAAAAGAGGAGTTAAAAGTTATGTCTAACAGACTGTTCCAAAGTGTGATTCACCAGATGAAGGATGCGATCGATCGTGTGATCGGTGTCATTGACGAAAACGGCGTCATTATTGCTTGCTCTGAGCTTGTCAAGATCGGCGAGATCAAGCAGGGCGTTCGCGATGAGCTTGCTTATACCTCCGACGTGGTGACCTCCTCCGGTTATACTTACCGTCCTGTCAGCGGCGGTACCAAGGCAGAGTACGTTGTATTCGTTGAGGGTGAGGACAAGATGGCTGAAAAGATGTCTAAGCTGCTGGCCATCTCTCTTGGCAATATCAAGAATCTGTATGACGAGAAGTATGACAAGGGTTCGTTTATCAAGAATATCATCTTGGACAATATTCTGCCCAGTGATATCTACATCAAGTCCAAGGAGCTGCACTTCAACACCGAGGAGAGCAGAATCGTCTTCTTGATCAAGTTCTACGGCAAGACCGATATGATGCCCTTTGAAATGCTGCAGAACATGTTCCCGGATAAGTCCAAGGACTACGTGATCTCCGTAGGCGAGCACGATATCGTGCTGGTCAAGGACGTTAAGCCCGGCATGGAGACCAAGGAAGTGGAAAAGATCGCGACCAACATTGCAGACACCCTGTCTGCAGAGTTCTACACCAAGGTTGCTATCGGTATCTCTACTACCGTTGAAAATATCAAGGATCTGGCAAGAGCGTACAAGGAAGCACAGGTTGCACTTGAGGTTGGTAAGGTGTTCGAGACCGAGAAGAACATTATCAGCTACGAGAACCTGGGTATCGGCAGATTGATCTATCAGCTGCCCACCACCCTTTGCGAGATGTTCTTGCAGGAAGTATTCAAGAAGGGCAGTCTGGAATCTCTTGACCGCGAGACGCTGATGACCATTCAGTGCTTCTTTGAGAATAACCTCAACGTTTCCGAGACCTCCAGAAAGCTGTTCGTACACAGAAATACGCTGGTTTACAGACTTGAAAAGATCAGAAAGCTGACCGGACTTGATCTGCGCGAGTTTGAACACGCGATCACCTTCAAGGTAGCTTTGATGGTTAAGAAGTACCTCAACTCCAAGCCTGCTAAGTACTAATTTACAATGCAACCGAATACATAGACTATTGAAGTTAAGCGAAACGCTGCTGTGCGGCGTTTCGCTTAATTGACCGTATAGCGGTATTTGTAGATAGTTTGAAAACAAAGCAATAACGGAGAGAAACGAAACTATGAAGAAATTGGTATATACCGTTCAAGGGTTCCGGAGTGAAGAGCAGCGCGCGCTGCTTGAAAATCTTTTGCCCGAGGCGCTGCGCGCTTACGGCAGCGACGGCAAGGTCGAGGCCGATCTGCTTGGCGCGTCCGTGACCTTTAGCGTGCCGCGCAACGTATCCTGTGCCGAGCTTGAGCAAAGCGTCAATGCAGTGCTTTCTGCACACGGCATGGAGCTGCTGACTCCTCCCGGTGTACGCTATTATGCGTATGCGGGACCCAAGAAAAAAGCCAAGACCGTTTCGGTCAGTGCCTTTGTCACAAGTCTGATCGCAGCGGTATCCGTTACGCTGGTCATTACCATGCTGCTGACCGCGCTTGTCAGCACGGCGTATTGGAACGGCAAGGGACTTGGCGGTCTGCTTGGAGGAAACAGCTCAGATGAGCTTGTGATCAATGACAGCACGCTCAGCCTTGTCGATCAGCTGATCAGAGATTACGCGTATGATGGCGTGGATCAAGAGGCGATGATGGATGCCGTGATCAAGGCATACGTTGCGGCAACGGGCGACATTTACGCGGAATATTATACAAAAGAAGAATTTGATGCACTGACGCAGGAAAGTCAAGGCAAAATGGAAGGCATCGGCGTCAGCGTGATCAACGGCTCGTACGAGGGCATGACGGCAATCAAGCTGATCATGGTGTATCCCGGTTCGCCTGCAGAGGCAGCGGGACTAAAGCCAGGGGATCTGATCGTGGCACTCAAGTATCAGGACGAGCTGCAATCGGTAGATGCGCTCGGTGGCTATACCATGGCGGTCAATCATCTGCGCGGGGCTGCGGGAACCAAGGCGGAATTCCTTGTCATGCGTCCCTCGGGCAGCGGCTATGAGCAGATCGAGTTTGCCATCACAAGAGCCGCATTTGAAGCGGTTTCCGTAACGGGCAAGGTCAGTAAGACCGATCCCGAAGTCGGTATCGTGACCATTATTCAATTTGATCTGCCTACCCCCGAGCAATTTGAGGCTACGGTAGACGATCTTATCGCCAAGGGCTGCACCAAATTTGTGTTTGACGTGCGCAACAACCCCGGCGGCGACCTGGAATCCATCAAGGCAATTCAAAGCTACTTCCTTTCCGAGGGCGACCTGCTGGTCAGCACCAAGGATAAGCACGGAAATGAAAAAAAGGAATACGTCAAGGCGGTCAGGCACACCTCTCCCGCATACAGCGTTTGTGACGTGACCGAGGACGAGATCGGCAAGTATGGGGATCTGACCTTCTGCGTGCTGACCAACGGCAATACCGCCAGCGCAGCCGAGCTGTTTACCGCTACCATGCGTGATTATGAGCTGGGCACCATCGTAGGCGAGACCACCTACGGCAAGGGCTGTATGCAGTCGATCTATGATCTGAGCAGAACGGGGCCCTACTACAGACTTTACGGGATTGAAGGCGGCTTGAAGCTGACAACGCAAATGTATTTTCCCGCATGCGGCGAGAGCTACCATGACATCGGCATTGCGCCGCACGTAGAGGTCAAGCTTCCCGCAGAGGTAATGGAGCAGTACACCATGTACGATTTGCCCGAGGAGCTGGATACCCAGCTGCAGGCGGCACTGGAACAAATGAAATAAATAATTGCATATAAGGAGAAACCGACATGGCAAAGGAAAAGACCCTGTATACACAGGAAGGCTACAACGAGCTGGAGAAGGAACTGAAGTACCTTCGCGTCACCCGCAGAGAAGAGATCAAGGAAGCAATCGCAGTTGCGCGCGGCTTTGGCGACCTTTCCGAGAACTCTGAGTACGATGAGGCAAGAAACGAGCAGGCTAAGGTAGAGGCTCGCATCAAGGAGCTGGAGTCCCTGCTGGAGAACGCTGAGATCATCGACGAGGCAAATATGGATGCAGGCGTGATCAGCCTGGGGTCTACCGCTAAGGTATACGACGTTGAGTGGGACGAGGAAATCTCTTACGAGATCGTCGGCTCTAACGAGGCAGACGCACTCAATCACCGTATTTCCGACCAGTCTCCCATTGGCAGCGCACTCATGGGCAAGCGCGCAGGTGACAACGTTGAGGTACAGGCACCCAACGGCACTCTGCACTTCAAGGTCCTGCACGTAGAGAGAACCAAGTAAAAAACTACGAAACGGATCTGTCATAGCGGCAGATCCGTTTTTTACAAGGAGCTTATGATGAACGAAAACAAATACGACAGCACGGAAATCGTCAGCGAAAACCGTGCGTATAACAAGCTGCAGAATTTTTGGTATCACAACAAGTGGACGGTGATCGTGGTCGCCTTTTTCGTATGCGTGGTCGTGGTCTGCACCCTGCAAATGTTCGGCAAGGAAAAATATGACGTCAGCATCGTGTACGGCGGCACCGTACGTATGGCGGATGACGAGCGCGCAGCTTTTGTGGGAGCATTGCAAAGCGTTCTGCCCGAGGATTACGACAACAACGGCAAAAAGTCGGTAGGACTTGTGGAGTATCAGATCTTCTCGGAAAAGGAGATCTATACCGAAGTCGAAAAAGAGGTTGATGGGGAGCTGGTAACGGTCAAGGAGCCCGTGATCGCCCTGAACTGGAATACCGAGCAGTATTCCTCCATGCAGAGCGCAGTTTCCAAAACGGGCGAGTATTCGCTGTGCTTTGCAAGCCCCTACGTATACGAACAGCTGCTCAAGGGATACGCGGTGGAGGGAAAGACCGTGCGCCTCGGTGACACGGATTTCTACCTCTATAATGAGGCGGTGCAGGTGCTGCCCGCAGATACCGTGGTGTGCCTTTTGCGCCAGTTTATGGTGGGGCAGAGCAGCAAGGACGAGATCTATGACCGTTCCTGCGCTTTGTTTGACGCCATCGTGGCGTACGACGTGGCAGAGTGAAAAGAATGCAAAATGCAAAATGCAAAATGCAAAATGCAGAATGCAGAATGCAGAATGCAGAATTGTGGTAGAAAAACCTCGCGTATGCGGGGTTTTTCTTGCTTCAGAATAATGTTTCCACAACCTTGCCCGCGCCATCGGGCGAATACCTCCAATGATCCAGATGCGCAGTTTGCTCGGGATCGACAAAATACCGCAGCCCCGCGTGCGCAGGCTCACCGCGATAGGCGTCAATGAGCACCAGTTTGATCTTCATGCGGTCGGGTTGAATGCTCTTGATGTAAACGCCCGTATACCGCCCCACACACGCCTGCAGGCGCGCGATTGTGTTGGCGTCCGCATCGGGGCGCAGCTCGGCAAGACCGGCAAGATTGGGCGTGAGCTCCACGAACACGCCGTATCTCTCCACGCTGCGTATAATGCCCGCTGCGGTCTGTCCCGCGCTGTAGAGTGCGGCGTTTTGCTCCCACGTGCCAAGCAGCTCGCGCAGGGTTAGCGTGATCCTGCCGCTCTCGCGATCAACTGCACGCACGGCACACCAAAGCATCATGCCGGGCTGCAGGCGGTCGGACGGATGAGAGATGCGCGAGACCGAAATGCAGTCCAGCGGCAAAAGGGCACAAATGCCGCATCCCACGTCACAAAACGCGCCGAATCGCTCTAAATGCGTCACACGCACGGGAATGATATCGCCCGCGCAAAGATTGGACAGATGATGTAACGCGCATCTTCGCTGCGCATTTTTGCGCGAGAGATACGCAATCGGGTGACCTGCAGAAGAGAGCGTGATGCGCTCTACCGTAAAGCAGACGGGCTTTCCCACGCGCGAGATGACGGCAATGTCCTTGACCTCCTCACCGTTCTGTGCATACACTACCTCACAGCGGGGAATGATGCCTTGCATGCAGCCAAGATCGACGTGCAGATTCATTTCGCGGTCGCAAAGCAGCGCGTTTGCTTCTAAAATATCGCCGTTCTCAGCGGCTTTTTCAATGCCCGCAGGGGTGGCAAGAGCTTCGGTATTAGAGAATTTTGAGATGCGGCAGCCCTCGGGGAGATATAAATTTTCCATAATTGCGCTTCCTTTCCTTTGAATGCTATTTTTACTATATGCCGTAAGGGAAAACAAGATGCTGCGAAAAAGCGCGATTTGCGCAGAAATTTTGATACGGCGAAAAAGGGAAGTGCACAAAAAACGCAGAAAACGCGAGAAAACGAGAGCATTGTATAAGCTAAATTAAAATTTTCAAACTTTTTTTCAAAAAGGTATTGACAAGTCGCAAAGTGCATGATATAATATGCCGGTAATAAAAACTATCACTATGTTTTGAAAGGAATTTTAACATGTCCACATTCATGCAGAAGAAAGAATCTGTAGTTCGTAAGTGGTACGTTATCGACGCAGCGAACAAGCCCCTCGGCAGAACCGCTGTTGCTGCTGCTGACCTGCTCCGCGGCAAGAACGATCCCACTTTCACCCCCCACGTAGACTGCGGTCACTTCGTTGTGATCATTAACGCAGATAAGGCAGTTCTGACCGGCAGAAAGCTGGAGCAGAAGTACCACTACCACCACTCCGGTTACGTTGGCGGCATGAAGTCCATCCAGTACAAGGAAATGATGGCTAAGCGCCCCGAGATGGCTATGGAGCTGGCAGTTAAGGGTATGCTCCCCCACAACACACTCGGCCGCACCGCATTCACCAGACTCAAGGTTTATGCAGGTGAAGCTCACAAGCACCAGGCTCAGAAGCCCGAAGCTTACGAGTTTTAATCGAGAGAAAGGAAGGAGTTAACCAATGTATACCAGTGCAAAGCCCTATTTCTACGGAACCGGCAGAAGAAAGAAGTCCATCGCTCGCGTAAGACTGTATCCCGGTACCGGTGTTATCACCATCAATGGTCGTGACATTGACGATTACTTCGGTCTGGAGACCCTGAAGCTGATCGTAAACCAGCCCTTCGGCACCACCGATAACCTTGGCAAGTTCGATATCGTTGCTACCGTAAACGGCGGCGGTATTTCCGGCCAGGCAGGTGCTATCCGTCACGGTGTTGCTCGCGCTCTTCTGAACGTTGATCCTAACTACAGATCCGCTCTCAAGGCTGCTGGCTTCCTGACCAGAGACCCTCGTATGAAGGAAAGAAAGAAGTACGGTCTGAAGGCTGCACGTCGTGCACCTCAGTTCTCCAAGAGATAATTTCGACCTTTGGTCGAAACTTGCAAAAAACGCTCAGCGTATGCTGGGCGTTTTTTGTTATCTCTTGGAGAACAACTATGATTGCCCTTCGGGCAAGTTATGAGTTATGATTGGCTGCGCCAAGTTATGATGCCCTTCGGGCAGTTAGAAGTAACAAGGGCAATCATATCATAACTACGCCGTTGGCGTATCATAACGCTTGCGAAGCAAGCTCATAACTGTAAACTAAAACATTCACATCTTCAAGGAATAAAAAGCCAAGATGGCTGAATCTATCGAACACGATTTGCTTTGATCAAAAAGGGCGGTTCAATTTGTAAAAACTCTGCCGTCCTATTTACTTTTCACCGTTTTTACGGTATAATACAACTAATAGATAAACTTGAATTTGTAGGTGAGATAATGATTGTTTTAATTACAGGAGCATCGCATACAGGCAAAACAGCACTTGCTCAAAACTTACTCGAAAAATATAAATATCCGTATATGTCAATCGATCACTTAAAAATGGGGTTAATCCGTAGCGGAAACACGAAGCTTACACCAATGAGTGAAGATAAAGAGTTGACTGCATATTTATGGCCCATCGTTCGTGAAATGATTAAAACTGCAATCGAAAATAAACAAAATTTGGTTGTTGAGGGTTGCTACATTCCATTTGATTGGCAAAAAGACTTTGACTACGAATATCTCGAAAGCATCAAATATTACTGCCTTGTAATGAGTGAGGAATATATCAGAAACCACTTTGCCGACATAAAGAAATATGCAAACATCATTGAGAATCGTTTGGATGATGAATGGTGTACGATGGAGAGTGTATTGGCAGATAATGCAGAAATGTTAAACCTCGCACAAAAACATAATGCGAATTATATACTCATTGAAGATAAATACGAAATCAAGATTGATTTATAACGACAAATTCCAATTTGTCGAGTAGAATAAGCGTTGAATGTTGGTGTAAATTGGTGCAAATTTGGTGCAATAATTTAGGCAATTGACATTTTTGGCAGGATATGTTATACTGAATTCAAGCCATGATTTGCAAAGGAGAGCAATCGTATGAAAAAAGCATATCGCATTTTGTCTTTCATGATAGTCTTCATCTTAACTTCATGTTTTCTCATGTCGCTGATTTCTTGTGATGAAATGATAGGCACCCCCCAAGATCAAACGGAGCAGGGAGACCTGGACTTTTGTGATATGTCGGGCGGCACACACAGCGTAAGGGCAACAACGACCTTTGATTTGACGCACGTAGAAATTCCTGCTGAGCACGACGGCGTTGCTGTAACGCATATACTGCCGGCTGCGTTTATGAAAAAGACTATGCTGCAGAGCATTACGCTGCCGGGCAGTATTGTGTGCATTGGCAGCACTGCGTTTGCAGAAACCGGGCTTACATCCATCAACATTCCCGAAGGTGTGACCGAGATCGAAGTGCTGGCGTTTGCGAATTGTACCAGCCTTTCGAGCGTGATGCTTCCTGTGAGTCTGACGACCTTGGGCGACGGTGTTTTTGACGGTTGCACCGCGTTGACCGTTATCAATTTTGCAGGCACCATGCAAGAGTGGACTGCCATCACCGAACGCTGCCCGAACTGGGGTATGTCCGCGAGCATTGAGACGATCGTTTGCTCCGACGGCGAAATTACAAAATAATAATAGGGAGGCGCACCGTGAAAAAGAGTATTGCCATTACTTTATTGATTTTGCTTGTGATCGGACTGTGCAGCTGCGGCACAAAAAATCCCATGCAGGATGCGCTGACTGCCACGCGTAACACGGGCAGCATTGAGATCCGCGTATATTCCAATACCGATCAGACCTATACCGACTACGTCATTACCGACAGAGCAACCGTGCGCGAGATCTGTGACACCTTTTCTTCGCTGGAGCTGAAAGAGACGAAGGTGGGTATGTACGCAGACGCCTATACGGTCAGCTTTTGCAATGCAAACGGTGTTGCGGTCAATTCTTTGGCTGTGGTTGCGTCCGAAAATAATACCATCAGCTATGAAAACGAGATATACCGTGTGCAAAAGGATTTTGACGTGCACGCATACGTTGCAGGTCTTGTTGAGGGTGCAGAACAAAAATAAGGAGCTTATATGAACGATGTTATCAGAACTATCACAAATGCGGACAGGGAAGCCGTGGTTGCGCTCATGCGTGAGTTTTACGCCACGCCCTACGTGTCAACAAACGGCTCGGACGAGATCTTTTATACAGACGTGGCTGCCTGCATTGCGGGCAGCCCTTACGTAGAGGGCTACGTATTTGAGTCGGACGGAGAGATCTGCGGCTACGCCATGCTGGCAAAAAGCTACTCCACCGAGTTTGGCAAGAGTTGCATCTGGATAGAGGACATTTATATCCGAGACGACTTTCGCGGCAGAGGCTTTGGCAGTCGCTTTATCGAGCAGGTGTCGCGCACCTACCCGAACGCGCTTTTGCGCCTTGAGGTCGAGGAGGAAAACGAGCGCGCCATCGGCGTTTACAAAAAGGCGGGATTTGATTTCCTGCCGTATCTGGAAATGAAAAAGCATACTTGAAGCATCCAAAACCACTGTTTCGGGTTGAAAACTCCCCACTCTACCGGTAGTATGTTGACTTTGGCTATCATTTCTCCTAAAATAAGCGTGAAAGGAGGGAATTGACGAATGGATCAGATCAAGATCGGCAGATTTATTGCCGAGCGCAGAAAGCTGCAGGGCTTGACCCAGGCGCAGCTTGCAGAAAAACTGAACATTACCGACAGAGCGGTATCCAAATGGGAAACGGGCAGATCCTTGCCCGACGCTACCCTGATGCTTGCGCTGTGTGAAATTCTCGGTATCAGTGTCAACGAATTATTAAGTGGGGAGAAGGTAACCATGGAAAACAATCAAGAGAAAAACGAGCAGCTTTTGCTGGAAATGGCAAAGGAAATTGAAAGAAAAAACAAAACGATATGGTCTGCGATGTGGGCAATCATGACCGTCAGCATGCTGGCGTTGTTTGCGGGTCTTTTCGCGGCAGCATTTTTTGTGCCGGAAGGACCCTGGCAGCTGGTCGTCATTCTTGCGGTAGTCGTCGTATTTTTGATTCCGTGCTTTTATGCCTTGAAGCTGGAGGTCAGCGTAGGGGCTTACAAGTGCAAGAATTGCGGGTACGAAATCGTGCCCACCTATAAAGAGGCACTGGGCGCCATGCACAGAGGTACGACGCGTTATCTCAAATGCCCCAAGTGCAACAAGCGCACGTGGTGCAAAAAGGTGATCCGTAAGGATTGATTGAATCAAGATAAGGAGTAAGAGCCAAGCTGCTCGTACTCCTTTTTTTGATTTTACGCGGCAACGGTGCAAATTCACAAAAAGTTTACATTTGAAAAAAGCGCATCTTCGACCTTCTCATACTGCACAAAAATCCCGACCGGACGGCTGTGTCGGTTTGCTTTTCCACCAAAATTTGATGAATTTTTCACAAACCTATAGACTTTTATAAAATTATATGATATAATAAACTGCTTATATTTTATAAAGTAATTCATCAGGAGGAATTTACTACCATGAAAAAGAAATTGACTACGGTTGAATTTCGTGGCACTCCCGAGCAGGAAGCACAGTTGCTTGCAGTAATCGAGAAGTATAAGGGCATGCCCGGCGCAACAATGCCCATTATGCAGGAAGCTCAGGCAATCTACGGCTATCTGCCTTACGAAGTGCAGAAGATCATCGCAGAGAAGACCGGCACTCCCGTTGAGAAGATCTACGGTATTGCTACCTTCTATGCACAGTTCAAGCTCAATCCCGACGGTGATATCGCAGTTGCAGTATGCCTGGGTACCGCTTGCTACGTGAAGGGCTCCGGCGACATTATCAACAAGTTCTCCGAGCTGCTGGGCGTACCGGTTGGCAGCACCTCTGCTGACGGCAAGTACTCTCTGGAGGCAACCAGATGCATCGGCGCTTGCGGTCTTGCTCCCGTTCTGACCGTTAACGGTGAGGTTTACGGCAGACTGACCGTTGCTGACGTTCCCGAAATTCTCAAGAAGTACGTAGACTAATTATACAATCATCCACAAACCGCGGTTTTACCGCAAATTAAACGGAGTAAACATATGAAGATCAGCGAAATCAGTAAACTTTTGGACGCAGAGCTGCTGACAGGCGAGGAGCACCTTGACAGCGAGGTCATCTCGGCATGCTGCAGCGATATGATGAGCGACGTGCTCGCTTACGTCAAGGACCAAGGAGTACTTATCACGGGTCTGATCAATTCGCAGGTGATACGCACTGCGAATATGATGGACATGATCTGCATCGTTTTTGTCAGAGGCAAAAAGCCGACCGCTGAGATGGTTGAGCTGGCAGAGGAGTGCGGCATTGCCGTTATGTGCTCGGATAAGCGCGCATTTGAGGCAAGCGGTATTCTGTATGCGGCAGGACTTTCTCACACGGGAGGTCATTGATGTCTGACGTTGTAAAGTTCCGTTTCGACGTGGACGGCTCGGACTTTTCGTCCGCAGGCGCTGCGTCTGTGACGGTCAAGAAAAAACTGCGCCAGCTCGGATATTCGCCCGAAGTGATCAGACGTGTGTCGATTGCCATGTACGAGGGTGAGATCAATATGGTCATTCACGCAAACGGCGGCGTTGCCGAGGTGGAAGCGTCGGATGATAAGATCCTCATCGTGCTTGCAGATAAGGGCCCGGGAATCCCTGACGTGGAGCTTGCCATGCAGGCAGGCTATTCCACGGCAAAGGATCATATCCGTAATCTCGGCTTTGGTGCGGGCATGGGTCTGCCCAATATGATCAAATATACGGACGATCTGCGTATCGATACCGTAGTCGGAGAGGGAACGACCATCACCATGACGGTCCTGATCTGAAAATTCATCAAATGATGCGAGGTGTGTATGCAACAGTACGAACACTCGGTATCACTTGATATCGAAAAATGCAAGGGATGTACGGCGTGTCTGAAAAGATGCCCGACCGAGGCGATCCGTATTCGTGACGGACACGCGGTAATCAATTCCAAGCGCTGCATCGACTGCGGAGAGTGCATTCGCGTTTGCCCCTATAAGGCAAAGAAAGCGACGCACGATGCGCTGAGTGTGCTGGATGATTACAAATACACGGTCGCGCTTCCCGCACCGTCGCTCTACGGACAGTTTGACAATCTGGATAACATCGGTTACATTATCCGCGGTCTTTTGGATCTTGGGTTTGACGACGTGTTTGAGGTTGCCTGCGCCGCAGAGCTGGTCAGTGCCTATACGCGCAAGTACATTAACCGTGAAGATGTGAAAAAGCCCGTGATCAGCTCGGCTTGCCCGACCATCATGCGCTTGATCAGTACAAATTACCCTTATTTGTGTGAGAATATTATGCCTATCCTTCCGCCCATCGACATTGCGGCAATGCTTGCAAGGGAAAAGGCGATGGCGGAGCACCCCGAGCTTTCGTATGAGGATATCGGCATTATCTTTATCTCACCCTGTCCCGCCAAGGTCAGTTACGTCAAGAACAACTTTGCGGGAGAGCGAAATTACGTGTCCGCCACCGTTTCGGTGCGTGACGTGTACTTCGCATTGCTTGACAAAATGAACGGCTATAAGGAAGAGCCTTACGAGGTCACCGAGGCAGGTATCGTTGGTATCGGCTGGGCGTCCACGGGCGGTGAATCCACCGCAATACTCAATGACCGCTACTTAGCGGCTGACGGTATTGAGAACTGTATCCGCGTGCTTGACCGCATTGACAGCGCGGACATCACCACGCTTGATTTTGTTGAGCTCAACGCTTGCAGCGGCGGCTGCGTCGGCGGTGCCATGACGGTGGCAAACCCCTACATTGCACAGGCAAGACTGCAATCGCTCAAGCGTTATTTGCCCGTTTCCCCCAACAGACCCGCAAGCGACTGGATACCCGATAAGTATTTCCACGAGAAAGAGATCGAGTATAACCCTTATGGCTTGCTGTCCGAGGACAGACGCACCGCCATGCGCATGATGAGTGACATCGAGTGCATCGGCAAGGCTCTTCCCGGACTTGATTGCGGCTCGTGCGGAGCTCCCAACTGCATGGCGTTTGCCGAGGATATCGTCAAATGCGAGGCAGGTGCGGACGAATGCACGGTCATGCTCAAGAGACTGATGAAGGAGCGCGGCATTGAAACCGAGCGGGAAGAGCTTCTTGCAAGGTTTGATAAGATTATCGAGGAAAACCACCAAGGCAAGGAGGATTGATGCTCATGAAGGTTGAAGCATTGCCGGGACTGCTGAACGCGCGCGTGCTTTGCGGCACGGCGGCAGGCGAGTTTGAAGGCGTTTATACGGGCGACCTGCTCAGCCGCGCGATGAGTCGCGTGGAGGCGGGCTGCGCATGGGTCACCATCATGGCAAACATCAACGTTGTCGCGGTTGCCAACCTGACAGAGCCTGCGGTGATTATTCTCGCAGAGGACGTTACCATGCAAGCAGACGTGCTGGCTGCGGCAGAGGACAACGGCGTATGCGTCATGACCTCGCCTATGTCGGCGTATGAGATCTGCTGTGCCATCGGCAAGATGGCAGAGGAGTAACTCCATGAGCCTGTATCGGTGTGATCTGCACCTGCATTCCTGCCTGTCACCTTGCGGTGACGAGGACATGACCCCGGGTAACATCGTGGGTATGTCGTTGCTCAACGGATTGCAGATCGTGGCGCTGACCGATCATAACTCCACCAAAAACTGTCCGGCGTTTTTCAAGATCGCCAAGGCAAACGGCATCATTCCCGTTGCGGGAATGGAGCTGACCACCGCGGAGGACGTTCACGCGGTCTGCCTGTTTCGCGATCTGGAGAGTGCCATGGCGTTTGGCGAGTTTATCGATGCGCGCCGCTTCAAGATCAAAAATCAGCCCGAAATATTCGGCGAACAGCACGTTATTGATGAAAACGACGAGGTGATAGGGGAAGAGGAATACCTCTTGCTCAATGCATCCTATCTTTCCTTGGAGGAAGCGTACGCCGAGGTGATCTCTCGCGGAGGCGTTTGCTATCCCGCGCATATCGACCGTTCCTCAAACGGTATCATTGCGATGCTGGGTGATTTTCCGCCCGATCCGCATTTTACCGCCTTTGAGCTCAACGATATTGCGTCGCTTGAGCGGTGCCTTGACGATTATCCCGTTTTGCGTGAGAGGGGATTGACCTATATTGCATCTTCGGATGCGCATTATCTGACCGACATTGCGGAAGAGGGCTTTGCCGTCGAGCTGGACGACGAGCCGTATTCCTCGCAGTTAGTCAGAGATAGGCTGATCGATTATTTGCTGGGAAAAACCAAAGGAGATTGATATGGACGAGCTTTCACTGTACGTACTGGATATCGCTATGAATTCGGTCAGAGCGGGCGCGACTCATATCGTCATCGAGCTTACCGAGCAGGGCGAATGGCTGACCTTTCGCGTCAGCGATAACGGCTGCGGCATGACGGGAGAACAGCTGGACAAGCTGTCAAATCCCTTCTTTACCACAAGAAAAACCCGTAAGGTGGGGCTGGGCATTCCGTTTTTGACAATGCTTGCCGAAATGACGGGCGGCGGGGTACAAGTGACCTCGGTGCACGAGTCGGTCAGCAAAGAACACGGAACCACCACGTGCGCTACCTTTGGGAAAAATCATATTGACTTTATCCCGCTGGGGGATATGGTCGAAACGGTCAAAACGCTGATTCAGGGCTCGCCCGACATCGATTTTGACTATACGCACAAGACCGAGCAGGGAGAGGTCACACTTTCCACGCGCGATCTGCGCGAGGTGCTGGGCGATGATATCTCGCTTGGCGAGCCCGAGATCCTTTCCTGGATCGGCTCGTACCTGCAAGAGCAGTACGAGGGGCTGAACTGAGTTGTTTATAAAAAAATTTATAATTATCTGAAAGGATCATTTCAAAATGAAGTCACTTGAAGAGCTGAAGGCCATTAAAGCCAAAATGCAGGACAAGGTTGTTCTGCGCAAATCCAGCGGTGACATCCGTATCGTAGTCGGCATGGCTACCTGCGGTATCGCAGCAGGTGCACGTCCCGTTCTGAACGCTTTTGTTGAGGGTATTACCGAGGCAGGCTTGGGCGAGAGTGTTATCGTTACTCAGACCGGTTGTATCGGCATTTGCCAGTACGAGCCCGTCGTTGAGGTTTACACCAAGGACGCAGAGAAGGTCACCTACGTTAAGATGACCGCGGAAAAGGCAGCAGAGGTTATCGAAAAGCACATCAAGGGTGGTAAGCCTGTTGCTGAGTACACCATCAACGCAAACAAGAAGTAATCAAGGAGGATTAAAGAGTTATGATTCGTTCTCACGTACTGATTTGCGGCGGTACCGGCTGTAGCTCTTCGGGCAGCGCAAAGCTGAGCGAAAAGCTTGCAGAGGAACTGAAGGCAAAGGGCCTTGATGAAGAAATCAAGATCGTTATGACCGGTTGCTTCGGTCTTTGCGCTCTCGGCCCGATCATGATCGTTTATCCCGAAGGCTGTTTCTACAGCAGAGTTACCGTTGAAGACGTTCCCGAAATCGTTTCCGAACATCTTCTCAAAGGCCGCGTAGTTACCCGTCTTCTCTATCAGGAAACCGTTACCGATGACGGTATCAAATCCCTTAACGAAACCAACTTCTATAAAAAACAGCACCGTGTTGCTCTTCGTAACTGCGGCGTTATCAACCCCGAAAATATCGAAGAATACATAGCTTGCGACGGTTACGCAGCTCTCGGTAAAGTTCTTACCGAAATGACTCCCGAACAGGTCATCGACGTAATCCTTCAGTCCGGTCTTCGCGGCCGCGGCGGCGCAGGCTTCCCCACCGGCAGAAAATGGCAGCTCGCTCGTAACCTCGTACCCGATGCTGATCAGAAATACGTTTGCTGTAACGCCGACGAAGGCGACCCCGGTGCATTCATGGACCGTTCCGTTCTCGAAGGCGACCCCCACGCTCTTATCGAAGCTATGGCTATCGCAGGTTACGCTATCGGCGCTACCCAGGGCTTTGTTTACGTAAGAGCTGAATACCCCATCACTGTTAAACGTCTCAGAATCGCTATCGAACAGGCTCGTG
>JAZNCE010000004.1:0-2596 GCA_045587385.1 Eubacteriales bacterium | reverse complement strand
GCAGTTTTGACGCAGCAGATTTTTTTGAGCCCAAAAGCTTTTCCCGCAGGGCATATGGGCAATATGTCCAAGGGGAAAGATAAAGGGATCGAGAAAATCTGCTCGTCAAAACCAACTTGGTTCGACTCCCGTACGGCTAACAGTTTTTGTCCCGTTTGCATATCCTTTTAGCAAAAAGCCGAAAGGAGACTTGCTATGAAGGTCGTGACCGTCAAGACCCCGAAGATCATTTCCGCGATCATTCGCTTCTTTACCAAAAATAAAAACCGATAGGAACATACATCCATGTCTGAACGCAAAAACAACGGATTTTTACCCATAAATGCTGCCGAAATGGCGGAACTTGGCTGGGACGCGCCCGATTTCGTATACGTCACGGGTGACGCTTACGTGGATCACCCCTCGTTTGGCGTGTCCATTATCTCGCGCGTGCTGGAGGACGCGGGCTTCCGCGTTGCCATCCTCTCCCAACCCGACTACAAAAGCGCCGATGCCTTTCGCACCTTTGGCAGACCGCGTCTGGGCTTTTTGGTCACGGCGGGCAACATTGACTCCATGGTGGCGCACTATACCGTTTCCAAGAAAAAGCGCACCTACGATTACTATTCCGCAGGCGGCAAGATGGGCGCACGCCCCGACCGCGCGACCATCGTGTATTCCAACCGCATCCGCGAGGCGTACGGTGATATTCCGATCATTCTTGGTGGTCTGGAAGCATCCTTGCGCCGCTTTGCCCATTACGACTATTGGGAAGACCGCGTGCGCCGCTCGCTGCTCATCGACAGCCGCGCCGACATTCTGACCTACGGCATGGGTGAAAAAATTCTCGTGCGTCTGGCGCAGCTCTTGGACAAGGGTGTGCCGATCAAAAAGATCCGCGACGTGCGCGGTACGGTATGGGTAGGCAAGCCCGAGGACACGGTGCACTTCCCCGTAGCCGCAACCTTTGATTACAACGAGCTGAAAACCGACAAGGCTGCCTATGCCCGCGCCTTCGGCGTACAGTACAAGAACCAAGACAGCATTACCGGCAAAGCCATTTGCGAGACGTACGACGGCAAAATGCTGGTGCAAAACCCGCCCATGCCGCCGCTTGAGCGCGAGGAGCTTGACCACGTCTACGCCCTGCCCTACACCCGTACCTATCACCCGTCCTACCAGAAAGACGGCGGCGTGCCCGGCATTGAGGAGGTTCGCTTCTCAATCACGCACAACCGCGGCTGCTTTGGCAGCTGCAACTTCTGCGCGCTTGCCTTCCATCAGGGACGCACGGTGCGCTCACGCAGTATTGAGAGCTGCGTGGAGGAAGCCAAAAAGATTACCCAAATGCCCGATTTCAAGGGCTACATTCACGACGTGGGCGGACCTACCGCAAACTTCCGCGCCCCTGCCTGTCAGAAGCAGCTGACCGATGGCGTTTGCCCCGGCAGAAAATGTCTTGCCCCCAAGCCCTGCCCCAATTTGCAGGTGGATCACACCGAATATATCGATCTCTTAAAGCAAATTGAAGCCCTGCCCCGCGTCAAAAAGGTCTTTATCCGCTCGGGCATCCGCTTTGATTACCTGCTGCTTGACAAAGACGACGCCTTTTTCAAGAAGTTGGTCAAGGATCACGTGTCCGGTCAGCTCAAGGTTGCACCCGAGCATTGCTCCTCGCCCGTGCTGCGTGCCATGGGCAAGCCCGATTTCACGGTCTACGAGCAGTTCCGCGACAAGTATTTCGACCTGTGCGCTGCGTGCGGCAAGGAGCAATATCTCGTCCCCTACCTCATGTCCAGCCATCCCGGCTCTACCTTGAACGATGCGGTCGAGCTTGCGCTTTGCCTCAAGCGTCACCACTACGCGCCCGAGCAGGTGCAGGATTACTATCCCACCCCCGGCACGGCATCCACGGTCATGTACTACACGGGCATCAATCCGTTGGACGGCAAAAACGTATACGTAGCAACCGATTACCACGAAAAGCAGCTGCAGCGTGCACTGCTCCAATACAACCGCCCCGAGAACGCACCCTTGGTGCGCGAAGCCTTGATCAAGGCAGGACGCGAGGATCTGATCGGCTACACGGCAGAGTGCCTGGTGCGCCCCGCAGGCGGTGCAAACCAGACCCGCAAGCCAGTGCAAGGCAAGGTGCAAGGCAAGCCTGCGCAGGGCAAGCCTGCGCAGAGCAAAAAGCCCGTTGCCAAGACGGGAGCAAAGCCGAGCGGCAAGCCCGCAGCAAAGGCAAGTGCCCCCGCTGTCTCTGCAACACCCGCAAAGAAAAAGCCCACCTACAAAGAGGGCTGGGCAAAGCCAAAGAAAAAGAAATAACAAATTAAGGAGCTGCTTCAAGAAATTGAGGCAGCTCCTTTTGTATCAATCGATTTTTAGATAGCCGCACGGGAATCGAACCAAGTTGGTTTTGACGAGCAGATTTTCTCGATCCCTTTATCTTTCCCCTTGGACATACTGCCTGTATGCCCTGCGGGAAAAGCTTTTGGGCTCAAAAAAATCTGCTGCGTCAAAACTGCTCGCACCCGAGGGCGAATGCATTTTTGATGGATTTTGGTGCGATTTTGCGAAGCAAGATACCAATCTTGCGAGTAAAAGCGCGCCG
>JAZNCE010000003.1:0-93970 GCA_045587385.1 Eubacteriales bacterium | reverse complement strand
GAAGAACAATGATCGCCCCTACGGCTGTTTTTGTTGGGGGTTTACGTATTAAAACCACAGCGCAGACACTTGTAGGGGCGATCATTGATCGTCCGCGCCTACGATAATTACTATTTGAAAGCATTGTTATTTGATTATTTTCCCGCTTATTCCGCACACCCATCGAGCGGTTTTTCTTTCTACGGATTTACCGTGCCACGCGGTTCATCAGCGCATTTCCGTTTTGTTTGAGCCATGCGTGCCGCACCTTATAATCGGGCATGACGCGCGCGATCTCTGCATAAAACGCTGCCGAGTGGTTCATGTGCTTGCGGTGGCACAGCTCGTGCACCACCACGCTGTCCAGCACCTCGGGCGGTGCGAGCATCAAAAGGCAATTAAAATTGAGGTTCCCTTTTGACGAGCAGCTGCCCCAGCGCGTTTTTTGCGTGCGGATAGTGATTCTGCCGTATTCCACGCCAAGCATGGCGGCATAATGCGCCACACGTGCGGGAATCGTCCGCTTTGCTTGCTCTGCAAGCTCTTCAAGCTCTCTTTCGGTCAACTTAGGCAGGCTCTGCCCCGCCGCAGCCTTGGCAAGATGCGCCTCGATCCAATCCGCGTGCTTTATGACGAAAGCATGGATCGCCGCCTTGGGCATACGCATGGGCGCACGCACGATGACCTTGCCGTCCTTGATCTGCAGCCCAAGCGTTTTGCGGCTTGAGCGGATCAGCGTATATTCGATCATTTTTTCAGCTTGACAGCCAGTGCGCACCAGCCGTTTTCCTCGGCTCTCTCCACGATCTCAAAGCCGTGCTGCTCAAAGCAATTCACCACGTCCGCGCTGCGCTCCATGATGATACCCGAAGCCAGCAGCACGCCGTCGTCTGCGATGTACTTATGCACGTCGGGCGTCATGCGGATGATGATGTCCGCTACGATATTGGCACATACCAAGCCGTACTTGCCGCCCTCCAAATCAACAGCACGCAACAGATCGGACTGATCGCAGGTAATGTTGGTCAAGCCCGAATCCTTGATGTTTTCGCGTGCAACGCGTACCGACATGGGGTCGATATCATATGCCTTGCACTCCCCTGCACCGAGTCTGGAAGCGCAGATGGCAAGAATGCCGCTGCCCGTACCCACGTCCAGCATACGCACGCCGGGAGTGGTGTACTTTTCCAAAAGACCGATGACCAGACGGGTGGTCTCATGCGTGCCCGTACCGAACGCCATACCGGGATCCATGCGCACGACCAGCTCGTGCTCCTCTGCCTGGTACTTTTCCCAAGCGGGCACAATGACGATCTTGGAGCCGATCTTAATGGGCTTGTAGTACGCCTTCCATGCGTTTGCCCAGTCTTCCTCGTTCAAGCCGATCATCTTGATCTCGCCCTCAATGCCGTCCTTTTTGAGCATTTCGCGCAAAAATTCCACGTCCTCGCGGATATCGCGCTCAACGGGTAAGTAAACCGATACGGACGCAATGGTCTTGTCCGCGTTGAGAATACTCTCGTCGATCAAATCGCCGTAGCAGGTTTTGAGGTCGATGTCGCTGTAATCCTCAATCATCAGATTGGTGTTGATCATGCTCATGACCGCGACCAGCGCGTCCAACTGCTCTAATTTGACCGTGACGCGGATCTGCGTCCATTGGGTCGTTTCACCCCAGTCCTCGCAAACGTAATCCTTATCTACCATATTCTTTATCCTTTATTTGCTTTTTTTGAAGAAATTCTTCTTCTTTTTGTAATTGCTCTCACCGCACGCCTCGGCAAACGCACGCATAGCGTCCTTTTGCTTTGCGGAAAGCCCCGTGGGGATCTCCACGTTGACCGTAAAGATCAGATCGCCTCTGCGCGAGCCGTTACCCAGATTGGGAATGCCCTTACCGCGCAAGGTAAAGGACGAGCCCGACTGCGTGCCCTCGGGAAGATCAAATTTCTGCGAGCCCTCCAAGGTAGGCACGTCGATCTCCGCACCCAGCACCGCCTCGGAAATGGTGACGGGGATCTCACAATAGATATTGGCACCGTCACGCCGGAAGATCTTGTGCTGCTGCACGCTGATCTGCATGATCAGATCTCCCGCGGGTCCGCCGTTCTTGCCGTCACAGCCCTGCGAACGCAGCGCGATCTTTTCACCGTGGTCAATGCCTGCGGGGATATCCACGGTCAAGTTCTTGTTCTCGCGCTCCATACCCGCTCCGCGGCAACGCGAGCAAGGCGTTTTGATGATCTTACCCGTGCCGCGGCACTTATCACAAGTACCCGTGGACTGGAACTGCATGCCGCCCATATTGTGCACGGTGCGTACCTGACCCGTACCGCGGCATGCGGAACAGGTCTCGGGGGCTTGCCCGCCCTCGCTGCCGTTGCCGCCGCAATCGGGACACTTGCGCAGTCTTGTATAGGTAATGGTCTTCTTGGCACCGAACGCTGCTTCCTCAAAGGACAGCGACACGCGGATCTGAATATCGTCGCCGCGCTGCGGGCCGTTTCTTCTCTTCTGTCCGCCTCCGCCGAATGCGCCGCCGAAGAACGAACCGAAAATATCACCGATATCGCCAAAATCGGTAAATCCGCCGCCGTAGCCGCCACCGCCAAAGCCCGAGCTCTGATCAAATGCTGCGTGACCGAACTGGTCGTACTTTGCCTTCTTCTCGCTGTCCGAAAGCACCTCGTACGCTTCGTTAGCTTCCTTGAACTTTACCTCCGCCTCAGCGTTTCCCGGGTTCATATCGGGGTGGTACTTCTTTGCCAGCACGCGGTATGCCTTTTTGATCTCGGCATCCGATGCGTTTTTGTCAACGCCCAGTACCTCGTAATAATCTCTTTTGTCTGCCATGTCAAAATTCCTTTATAACCTGCTGTAGGCTGCCGCACTATGTGCGACAGCCTGTAGCTTTTTTATTACTTGTTGGAGTTATCCTCGTAGTTTGCGTCGTAGTAGGTGCCGTCGTTGTAGTTACCGCCCTGTGCACCGCCCTGCTGACCGTCTGCACCCTGTGCGCCCTGCTGACGGTACAGCTCCTCGGAAACCTTGTAGAATGCCTTTTCGCAAGCCTCGGTATCAGCCTTGATCGCTGCGGTATCACTGCCCTTCAGGGTCTCCTTGAGCTTGTCGATACCTGCGCGAGCCTCGTTGATCGCCTCGGGGCTTACCTTGCCTTCTACCTCGGAGAGGGTCTTTTCCATCTGGAATACCATGGACTCTGCGTGGTTGCGGGTGTCAACG
Organism: Eubacteriales bacterium; assembly: GCA_045587385.1. GTDB lineage: Bacteria > Bacillota > Clostridia > Oscillospirales > CAG-272 > SVQP01. The sequence continues at coordinate 90,748 of JAZNCE010000003.1, read as the reverse complement.
GCTTCCTTCTGCTTCTTGTCCTCCTCAGCAAACTTTTCAGCCTCGCGGACTGCCTTGTCGATATCCTCCTGCGACATGTTGGTCGAGGAAGTGATCACGATGTGCTGCTCCTTACCGGTACCCTTATCCTTTGCGGTCACGTTTACGATGCCGTTTGCGTCAATGTCAAAGGTAACCTCGATCTGAGGTACGCCGCGGGGAGCGGGAGCGATGCCGTCCAGAATGAATCTGCCAAGGGTGGTGTTATACTGTGCCATTTCTCTTTCGCCCTGCAGCACGTGGATCTCAACAGAGGTCTGACCGTCAGCTGCGGTGGAGTAGATCTGGCTCTTCTTTACGGGGATGGTGGTGTTTCTGTCAATGATGCGGTTGAATACGCCGCCCATGGTCTCAATGCCAAGGGACAGAGGCGTTACGTCCAAGAGCAGCAGATCCTTGACCTCACCGCCAAGCACGCCGCCCTGGATTGCAGCACCGATTGCTACGCACTCGTCGGGGTTGATGCCCTTGAAGGGCTCCTTGCCGATGAACTTCTTGACAGCTTCCTGTACAGCGGGGATTCTGGTAGAACCGCCTACTAAGAGGCACTTATCGATCTGAGAAACGCTCAGTCCTGCGTCAGAGAGCGCCTTCTTGGTGGGAACCATAGCGCGGTCAACAAGGTCTGCCGTAATGCGGTCAAACTCTGCTCTGGTCAGGGTTGCCTCAAAATGCAAGGGGCCTGCGCTGGTTGCGGTAATGAAGGGCAGGTTGATGTCTGCGGACATCATGCCGGAAAGCTCGATCTTTGCCTTCTCTGCTGCGTCCTTAAGTCTTTGCAGCACCATCTTGTCCTTGCGCAGATCTACGCCGTTCTCTCTCTGGAACTTGTCAGCCATCCAGTCGATGATGCGCTGGTCGAAGTCGTCGCCGCCCAGCTTGGTGTCACCGTTGGTTGCAAGAACCTCGAATACGCCGTCGGAAATTTCCAGAATGGATACGTCGAAGGTACCGCCGCCAAGGTCGAATACCATGATCTTCTGCTCGATCTCCTTATCCATACCGTATGCAAGTGCTGCAGCGGTAGGCTCGTTGATGATTCTCTTGACGTCAAGACCTGCGATCTTACCTGCATCCTTGGTTGCCTGACGCTGTGCGTCGGAGAAGTATGCGGGAACGGTGATGACCGCCTCGGTCACGGTAGTGCCGAGATAGCTCTCTGCGTCAGCCTTGAGCTTCTGCAGAATCATTGCGGAGATCTCCTGGGGCGTGTATGCCTTGCCGTCAATGTTGGTCTTGTAAGCAGAGCCCATTTCTCTCTTGATGGAGATAACGGTTCTGTCGGGGTTGGTGATTGCCTGTCTCTTTGCAACCTGACCGACCATTCTCTCACCCGTCTTGGAGAATGCCACTACCGAGGGGGTAGTTCTGCTTCCTTCGGGATTGGGAATAACGATGGGCTCAGAGCCCTCGAATACTGCTACGCAAGAGTTTGTTGTACCTAAATCTATACCGATGATCTTTCCCATAATAATTTTCCTCCTATATATGGTGATAATTAGATTTCTGAATCAGTTTGCGACGATGACCATGGCAAAGCGCAAAATCTTGTCGCCCTTTGCATAGCCCTTTTGGTAAACCTCGGTGATCTCGCTCTCACCGTACTGCTCGTCTTCGATATGCATGACTGCGTTGTGCTTTTCGGGGTCAAAGGTCTCGCCCTTCTCGCCAAAAGCGGTCACGCCCATCTTGGCAAGCGCGTCTTCCGCGCCCTTGAGCGTCATGGAAAGTCCCTTTTGCAGTGCCTCTGCCTCGCCAACGCCAACGGCGCGCTCGAGGTTATCGAGAATGGGGAGAATGCCCCCCAGTGCATCCGCGTAAGCGTCTGCGTAAATGCCGTCCTTTTCCTTTGCGGTGCGGCGGCGGTAGTTGTCGTACTCTGCGATCATGCGCATGTACTTGTCTTTTTCGGCTGCAAGCTCCGCCTTGCTCTCTTCCAGCTGCTTTTCCAGCTCGGCAATCTGCGCGTCAGCCTTTTTCTGTTTCTTTTTATCCGAACGGCTCGCCTTTTCCTCGGGCGCGTTCTCTGTTTCGACGGTTTCTTGCTCTGTAGTCTGTTCGGTTTCTACGTTCTCATCCGTCGGTCTTTGTGTCTGTTCCATTGGGTGTTCCTCCGTTCAATAGCTTAGTGTCCTCGCCCAGCATATCCGCGATATTGCCTGTCAGACTCTCTAAGGTTGCCAATACCTTGGCGTAATCCATACGGCGCGGACCGATGATGCCGATAGCACCAACCGTCTTGCCGTCCTTGACAATGTGTTTGTAAACCATGGCGGAATTGTTCATGGGTCCCGTCATGCCGCCTGCACCGAATACCACGTTGACGTCCTCACGGTCGCCTGCGCTGACAAGATCCAGAATCTCGTCCTGCCCTTCCAGCGCGCCAAGCACGTGCTTGAGCGTGTCGCGGTCCTCAAATTCGGGGTACTGCAAGAGCTGGTCAATACCGCTCCAGCGTACCGTGCCGTCGTCGAGCTCGTTGAGCGTTTCGTACACCGCCTTGATCACGGGGGACACAAGGCTTGCGTGCTGCCCCATCTCATTTTCCATATTCATGATGATGGGCAGGTTGATCTGATGCGAGGTCAGCCCCGCAATACCTGCATTGAGCACGCTTGACAGATGTGCGGTCACGTCTGCGGTGATCTCCTGATCGGTGTGAATGCTCTTGGTCTTGACGTCGCTTGAAGCGGCAACCATGACCACGATGAACTCGGTGGGTCTGATATAAATGATCTCAAAGCGGTTGATGCGTGCAGCCGATGCGCGGGGCTTGATGGCAATGCCCGTGTAGTTGGTCAGATTGGACGCAACGCGGGATGCCGCCAAGAGTACCTCGTCCAGCTCGTGCATCTTGGATTTGAGCAGACCGCCGATCTCCTTGATGTCGTGTGCGGTCATGGCGTAGTGCTCAATAAGCGAATCTACGTAAAAGCGGTAGCCAAGCTCACTTGGCACTCTGCCCGCCGAGGTGTGAGGCTGTACCAGGTAACCCATCTCCTCAAGCTCTGCCATTTCGTTACGAATGGTAGCAGACGAGCAGACGATCTGCTGATTTGCCATGAGCGACTTGGAACCGACCGGTTCACCCTCGGCAATGTGTGCCTCGACGATCGCCTTCAATATTAACTTTTTGCGTTCGCTCAGTCCTTCATGCTTGCTTGCCATGGCTCCTCTCCTCTCTCTGGGTGCTTTTTTGACGATTTTTAGCACTCTTTTTGTTCAAGTGCTAACCGCTGACATAAATTTAGCACTTTTCAAGCGTTTTGTCAAGTCCCTTTGGCAGTTTTGTTTGTTAATATTTTATGAACTCTGCTAATTTCGTGTCAAGAGTGCTAATTTTTCGTCGATTTGCAACACCCTGCTCTGCCATGTGGACATTCTTTGGTTAGTATGCAAAATATGGGGACAAATATGCGCAAGGATACGGATTTGCACGCACGACAAAAAACGCCCCGCACTGCCGTGCGGGACGCTTATTCTCCATATTACACTTCATTGTAAATACGCTTCATATTGGCAAAGGACACGTGCGTGCCGTATTCGCACTCCTCCATGCCCTCGTATTCAAGGTAGATATCACCGTCGAAGGACGACGACTTGATGGTGCGCATGACGTCCCAGATGTCAATATCGCCCTGTGCGAGAATAGAGCCGCGCAAAAACGTACCGTTGACCGAACGGAACCACGAATTCTCACAGTTAAATTCCGCAGCACCGCCGGGATCTCTGTGCGAAGGTCGCACGTAAAAATCCTTCATGTGAATGGTCTTGGCAAACGGGATCATCTTTTTGACGGCAATCTCGGGAATATCGTCCACGCAGGTGTAATTACCTACGTCCAGCTGATGCCCGAAATTATCACGTTTTACGCTCGTCATGATCTGACGCACGCGCTCCGAGCCGTTGGCGTGGAAGCCGTGGTTTTCAAGCAATACGGTAATGCCCAAGGGCTTTGCGTAGTCGCAGAGCTGCTCGTAGGTTGCCACGATCAGCGGCATTTCCTCTTGAAACTTTTCCATGGTATTTTCGCACATGGGGCGGCGGAATGCAGCAGAATCCACGCGAATGGTGGGGATCTCCATATCCGACACCATGTCGATATGCTGTTTGACGCGCGCCATCTCGGCATCGTATTGCTCGGGCGTGAGCATTAAGAAGTTGGCGTTGAGCGAATAGTTACCGATCGGCACGCCAAGGCTTTTGCTTGCTGCCTTGAATTCGGGGCGCAGCGCGGGCTGCTCAACCAAGTTAAAGCCGAACGGCACCAGCTCCACGACCTCGGCACCCATTTCACAAATACGCTCAAAGGCGCGAATGGGGGTCATCTCCCCCGAACAAATCTTACGGGACACACCGTAGATGGATATTCCGAAACGAATCATAATGTTCTCCTTTTTGGGATATTTCTTGCTTGTGTATTACAACGTTGCTTTTGCTTTCATATACAGAAACCGGAGTATTTCGCTGACGCCATCAGGCTCATGGATCAGATAGTAGGTGCCGGTTTTGCTTTGGATATACATGGTCGTATCGTCGATCTTGACCACCTTATCGATCAAGACGTATTCGAAGCGCTCGCTGCTGTGGCGATACGTGCTCGTTGACTCAAAGGTAAAATGATCGTCAAAAAAAACGTAAGTCGTCACAGTGTTGGGATCAGCCGACAGCTGCTTTTGAATTTTCGCGGAAAGCTGTTCTTTGCCGAATTGAGGCAGCAGAAAGCCGCTGATGAGTGCGAGCGGCAGAAAGAAAAATCCGCCGTGCAACGTGTACCAGTTGTCAATGAAGAAATGCCCGAATATCAATACGACACTCAGCGTGGTGCAGATCGTAAACAAGCACAAAATCAATTTGCGGGTAGGTGCCGTGACGTGCCGATTCAATTTCAGCAAAAGATTATGCGTGTGTGCAGTGGTATTGGTCATAGCGTTCTCCTTTTATTGATAAATAGCTCTTATGACAGGCGCGGGCGATCACAGATTTCGGCTATGCCGAAATTCTCGCCCCTACATGGATATTGCGGAGCTGCTCCATATGCAGACCTCACCGGGGTAAATCAAAAATCTGATAAAGCAGCTGCTTTGCTCTTTGATTATAGAACTTTTTATAGCTTATCAGGTCATCGACATACTGTGCGTTCTTGGTCGTAAACGTATCGCCATAGGTGGCTTTGAGTCCTGACAAATAGGTAAACAACTCTTCGGCATTCATATGCGAAAAGTCTTCGTCGTCAAATCGGTATTGTTCATCACCGAAATAATAATCCACGCGCAATTGGTACTCAATCCTACTCGCGTGTCTTGCCCTGATACGTTCTTGATCGATGATCACAACAATCAGATCCGCATCCTCGATATGCAATTCATTGGTGGTTCTGCCCAGCATATCGTATTGGCGGATGTTGCCGTGAACGTCAACGGTGGTTCTTTTGAGAAAAGCAAACGGCAGGACGATAGCGTGCACCAGCAATAAGGCAGCCACGATAATCAGCCCGATTTTGAGCCACTTTTTGCGCTTATCACTCATCTGCACAAAGAATTGCTTTGAAAACAGCGGTGGCGTATGAAGAATTTTCTCCGACCATTTGGGCTTGTATTTTTTGTTCCCTAACAGCGGCAATCTTTTCTCCCAGAATATGATAGCGAGAAAAAACAGCAGCCCAGGAGCAAATATCAACACGCTCGAAAAAGCAAACGCGGCGGTTGAACTGCTTGCAATGACGTCCGGATATGCAAAAGCGATCAGGCTCGGTAACCAAATGCCAAATACACGAATCATCACAAAAGGAAGCACAAGCCCCGACAAACCGAAGATCGCGTAAAGCGTCTTATCCAGCGCGGACAAGGGCGGTCTTTTTGCTTTGGTTTTGATTGCCATGGTGGTTCTCCTTTCTGTGAATACTTGTAATTCCGTAGGGCGGTGACTTGCTGCCGCTAAGATTGTCGGGCGATTCGTCCGGTCGCCCCTACGGATAGAATTGGCGGGCGATTCATGAATCGCCCCTACGATGATAAAAATGGTTGGCTTATTATTTCACCAATCCATAGCCGCCGGCGAATTTGCTTACCTCGCTGGCAACCACGAAGACCTTATTGTCGCAGCACTTGCGGATATCGGCAAGCACGCGCTTGGTACGTTTTCTGGGCAGCACGATAAATATCATGTTCATTTTCTCATTCGCGCCATGGCCGGGCAGCACGGTGTATCCGAGATCATTTTCCTTTAAGTAAGCGGTGATCTTTTCGGTGCTGTCGTCGTTCGCGATCAGCTCAAGATTGGAAGTGCCCAGCGCGATCTTGCCCTCAATGGTAGAGCCAAGGAAAAGACCTGTCGCATATCCTGCGCAGTAAAACAAAAGACGCAGCGGGTTATCGCCAAGCGTGCCGATGACGCCCGACACCACAAGACCCCAAATGATGCACTCAACAAAACCAAGACCCGCGGCTTTGAGGCGTTGCCCCTTGACCATCATGCAGGTTTTGAGCGATTGAATGGTAATTTCCAAAATTTTTGCCGCGCAGATCAAAAAGCAGACCAGGATCGGTGAAACGGATTCAAGCATTGCAAGAAATTCGGACATATTTTCTATCTCCTTTAGTTAGATAAATCAATCAAAACGGCACGGCAAGGTGCGCCCTCCGCACCGCCGAGGTTGATAGGTGCTGCGCAAAGCAGATACCTGCCGTCGGGCACGCTTGCAAGTCGGATGCCCTCCAAGAGCACCACACCCGCGCCAAGCAGGCAAAGATGCACCGCCATGGGCGCAGATTCGGGGCCTACGGTCTGCGATTCGTTGCCAAAGAGGTCAATGCCCGCATCTGCAAGCACGTGTGCAGCTTCCAACGTCAGCGTTGCGTTGCCCTTGATCAGCAGCTTTTTGCAGTTCCCTGCCACGGAAAGCATTTCTTTTGCATGCTCTGCCGAGATATCGCCCTCGTGAGAGATCACGCACGCCATGCCAACCGTAGCGTCAAGCGGCAGCTCGTCCACGGTTTTACCACCCGCTATAAAATGCGCAGGCGCGTCCACGTGCGTGCCGTTATGGGCGCACATGGAAAAGGCGGTCAGATTGATCACGTCGCCCGCATCCAAGGACGCAAGCACCTCGCGCGCAGGCGCAGGGTCGCCCGGATAGACCGCGCAGGTAAATACCTCTTGGGAAATGTCGTAAATATGCATACCAATCCCCTTTTTTGTCGTTTTATATCATTATATCAAAAATTTCCGCCAAAATCAAGAGCGAGGGGGAATTTTTAGGGAAACGTGATTTTTTGAACAACCGTTTGACTGAAAGAGTATCCGTCTTGTTCAATCTTCCGTCAAGGGGCTTTTGTATCTTTGGCGCACCTTTTGAGAACATCATAATAATTTATTGATTTTCAATAAATTCATATTGACAATCGGTATTTTGCGTGCTAAAATAAAAGTATGAACTAACGTCGAGGGGGCAATGGAATGAAATTGGACATCAAAAACGCGTTTGCCATCGCGGGCATTGTGGCGTGCATCGGTATGCTTGCGGCAATGATACTGATCCTTTTGTATCTGCCGCCCTTGGTCTCTGCCCTAATCGATATTCCCGATCAGATTGGTGACCGCAACCAACTGGAGGCTGACGGCAGGCACATGATATTGCTTGACTCCTACGCTATGCTGATCCTTGCCATGGTTTGCGACGCTTTGGTGGCTTGGCTGCTGGTGGGCGTGATCCGCAAGCGTGAGCACACCAAGGGCTTTGGCTACTTGATCTTTGCCATTGCGCTGTGCTGCTTTGGTGAGGGATTGCTCTCTCTTTTGCTGGTTTTACATTTTCAAATGGCACTGTTTGTGGTATGCATTGCATTTGCCCTCGGGCTTTGCATGCTGATCGTGCGGCACTTGCTCGCACAGGCAGCCGACATAAAAGAAGAAAACGAACTTACTGTATGAGGTGGTAAAATGATTATAATCAATTTAGACGTAATGATGGCAAAGCGCAAAATGTCGCTGAACGAGCTTTCGGACAAGGTGGGCATTACCCTTGCCAACCTGTCAATTCTCAAAAATAACCACGCCAAGGCGGTACGACTGAGCACGCTGGACGCGCTGTGCCGCGCTCTTGATTGCCAGCCTGCTGATATTTTGGAGTACGTGCCAAAGGCGTGTGCAGACGTGAGCGTACAGGAAAAGGACGAGGAGCTGCAGGTGCAGCCATCAACCGTCCAAGGAGGGATATGAATGGATCAAAGCAGCAACAAAAAGTGGTTTTCGACATCGCGGATCATACTGTTTGCAATCAGCTGCATCATTCCTTTGTTTGTTATCGTAAAAGGATTTATGAAGCTATACAATCACGCAATATTGACCCCTTGCATGATACTCGCCGTTTTCATTCTGCCGTTGGGTGCTATGGCACTGCTATCTGCGTTCAATTTTAATTCATTACAGACTGTTTGGCGCGTCATTGCTGACATTGTCGTATTAGCCGCTTTGGTGTTTTTGGTTTTGTTTTGTTTCTTGATAGGTCCTATTGTCTCTTTGGATCATTATGAACAAAACGAGGTTGCTGCACAATATACAGAGGTGCACGACAAAGTTGACGCAATGCCGAAACTCGATGAGATCGGAACACCCCAAAAAATGGATTACTTTGTATTCCAGCGTGAAGAATACATATTTGGTTGGCACACCTATACGCTTGTGTGCACCTACGATTCATCCGAATACGAGCAGCAAAAGGCTATGCTGGATCAAACATACGTTTTCCAAACCGAAGATATGGTTGCATTTGACTACGCCTGCACACCGTATGCAGAAATAGGCGGGTATGAATTCAGGACATTATCGGTGGACTATATTTACAAATACTTAGATTTTCCCAAGTATATGGTTTTCATAGCAACCAATGATGATGCCAAGCAAATCGTTTATATGTTTTATGAAGACCCCGATATAGATTACATTGGCAAACCCTTGGATAAGCATATCAAAAGCACGTGTGGGTGGAAGTATATCAACAAAAGGATAGGTGACAAATGAGCCAAGCAAATACGATGAAGCCAAAAGCTCGTAAATATTCCGGATTGTTAATGGGTGGTATCGGTGTGTATTGTATTGCAACGGCTTTTTCTAAAATTTGCGGTTTCATTCAAATGGCAAGAGTCATTGCCTTGGTTGCGTTGATTCTTTGCACAATTCTTCTGTTTACAAACTTCACCGTGGAGAAGACCAACATTACTGATTATCAACACATTTATAACGGTGCGGTAGAGGATTGGAACCGAGCGGCTACTCATGATGCAAAAAGAGATTCCCTGCTTGGGTTTGGCGAATACCTGTACAACTCGGAGCTGATATTGTTCCCTCGCGAAACCCCGTCAACCTTAACCGACTTTTATTTTCATTGGACACAAGGTATAGACGTTGACGGATATGCGATCTATTTCACCTGCACGCTTTCCGAGGATGCGTATGCATCCTTTGCACAGGGACTTGCAGATTTTGATATAACCAACCAAACAGGCACAGTAAAACCGTTGTATGATACCGAGCATTTTAATTACCCCGCATATATTTTGCAATGGAATCATGTCGGGGAAAAATGGGAGGTACTGGAATACATTATGCTTGACGAGCAAGAACGTACCGCAATCTTTGTTTATACAATGAGCGAGCTGGAGTATATCGAGGAGCATTCCTCTTACACGGTAACGCCGTCGGATCTGCATTTCTTGGACGAGGATTTTTCCATTTATGAGGCTTTTGAAAATTCCACGTATGACATATCATTTTTGGAGTATTTACGTTAATCAATTACATAGAAAGGTTGAAGTATAAATGAAAAAAGCGATCAATATTGTTCTTGCGTCCGGTTTTACTGTGTCGTATGCAACATTTTTGAGCTTGGGGCTTGAATGCTCATGGATTATCTTTGGAATACTTTTAGCAAATGCTGCCTTTGGCGGCAAGCCTATGATTGAAGAATATCCGAGATTGGTTCCCTTTTGCGTGCTTGCAGGGCTTTTCGCATTGATCGCCATTCTTGTGCTGGTATCTTTGAACGTATTTGTTGCAAAAAAGTTGAAAAACACCAAAATCACATGGATCATAGAAGCAGTTTGTACGATCACACTTTCCCTTCCCATGATCAAAATTTGGGAGATCGTGTTTGATTATTTACGAATGAATTTTTAGGACACCATCTGCAGGGCGGCGAGTGAATGAAAAGCAACACTTCCGCTTGACAATTTCCCTGTTTCGCGCTATAATCATAACTGAAAAACAAACCGAACAGGAGCAGATATGAAAGTATTATTGATCAACGGAAGTCCGAATGCAAACGGCAACACGGCGATGGCTTTGCGCGAGATGGAAGCGGTGTTTGCCGAGCAAGGGATCGAGACCGAGTGGATTCACGTGGGCAACATGGCAATTCGCGGCTGTCTTGCCTGCCAGACCTGCTACAAAAACGCCCAGTGCGCCATTGACGACGTTGTCAACGAGGTGGCAAAGAAATTTGAAGCATGCGACGGCATGGTGGTGGGCAGCCCTGTGTATTACGCGGGCGCAAACGGCACGCTGACCGCGTTTCTCGATCGCCTTTTCTACAGCACGCGCTTTGATAAACGCATGAAGGTTGGCGCTGCGGTGGTTGCGGCAAGACGCGGCGGTCTTTCCTCGACCTTTGACCAGCTCAACAAGTATTTCACCATTTCGGGTATGCCCGTGGCGTCCGGTCAGTATTGGAACAGCATTCACGGTGCAAAGCCCGGTCAGGCGGCAGAGGATGCCGAGGGCTTACAGAGCATGCGCACCCTTGCAAACAACATGTCTTTTTTGATCAAGAGCATTGACCTTGGCAAGGAAAAATACGGCTTGCCCGAGAAGGAAAAGAGCGTTTTTACGAATTTTGTCAGATAAAATAAAAACACGGGCGACCGGTGGTCGTCCCACAAATCAGATATTGAGTGTTTCCCCCGAGCGGCAATCCCAAGGGATCAGACAGAGACGACCAATGGTCGCCCCTACAGGTTTTAACGATATTCCTTGCATAAAAAGGTGAATGTTTTTTGACACCAAAAAGAACGGTCTGCACGACGCAGACCTTTCTTTTTATGCAGTTTTTTGCAAATTACGCCTTGGTGGCAAGATAATCACACACGTCCTGTACGGTGACGAATTGTACGGGCTCGGTGAACTGGAAGCCAAACGCTGCCTCAACTTCCATTGCCAGCAGCATGATGGACAGAGAGTCCAGCTTGAGGTCTTCCATGAGCTTGGTCTCGGGGGTGACGGTGGAAACGTCAATTCCGGGAGTCACTCTTTCGATGATTTCTTTGAGTTTTTCAAGCATGATATTGTATCCTTTCTTGCTGCGGGAGCAAGCCCCCGCCCTACGTTATATTTTCTTGATATAGCAGCGGCGGCGCTTATGTTGGGTAGCATCAAAATACTTCCATTGCGCCATGACCTGTGTATTGGTTTCGAGATTGAGATTGGTTTCGGCATAATCGACCTTGCCGCTTTGCAAATACTTGATCATTTCCCAAAGCATGACGGCATTGACGCCTGCATTCTGATATGCGGGCAGCACGGCGATCAAGCCCAGATCAATGACCTTAGGCTTACGGGCACTGCGCAGCACGCGGATCAGCGCTCCGGGGGTCAATCTTCCCCCGCTCTTTTGCAGTGCCTGCCCGATACCGGGAATGCACAAGGCAAACGCGACCACGCGCTCGTGCTCGTCACAAAGAATCACAAGATATTCCTTATTGAGGATAAGCATAAACTGGTCGATCATCTGCTTTTTCATATTTTCGGTAAAGGGTACTGTGCCGAACAGATGGCGATAGCACTCGTCCAGGCAATCGAAAAAGCCGTCCTTATAGGTGTCAATGTACTTGCGCTTGGACATTTTGGAAGTGTCCACCACGTGCAGCTTTGCAAGCTCCAGCGCGCGCTCGGCAACTCTGCCAAGCATGGGATTTGGCTCCTTGGGGGCACGCAGACAAAATTCCAGCCAGTCGATCTCCTTACCATAGCCGCAAGCCTCGAGCAGCTTGGGGTAATACTCGTAATTGTACTGCTCCTCAAACGTGGAGAGCTGATCAAAGCCTTCGATCAAAAGCCCTTCGCGCTCCAGATCGCTGTATCCAAGCGGACCGCAGACGCTGTCCATTCCCTGCTCCCTCGCCCAGTTTTCCACGGCGCCAAACAATGCTTTGGCAACCGCGACGTCGTCTATGGCATCAAAGCGGGTAAAGCGCACGCGTTTTTCACCGCGCAGCTCGTTGGACTGTCGCTGCAGGATACCCTGTATGCGTCCCACAACCTTTTTTCCTTGCATGGCAAGATAAAACACGGTGTCGCAGGTGTCGCTGTAGGCGTGCTTTTTCTTGAACTGTGCCATTTCGTCCGCGTAAAGCGGCGGCACGAAATACGGGTTATTCTTATAAAGTCTTAACGGGAAATTGACGAACGCCTTTCTTTGTGCGTACGTGTTTACCCGTACGATTTGAACGTCCTTCATAACGACAAAGCTTTATTCTAAAGGCTCATCCTCGCGACGCAGGAAGAGTAAGCCGTAGCCTGCCAGCCAAGGGCCGTTATGGCAGCCGCTGACGGGAGAGGTGATCACCTTTTCGTGATTGGTCTTGATATCATACTTCTTTTCGATCTCCAAAAGATCCTCCAAAAGCGAAGTACCCGTGTAGGTATGCCACAAGAGATAATCCTTGGGGTCGCGGTCGCCGATCATTTCCTTGACGACCTCGCAGGATCTTGCCAGTGCCTTCTTGGGAGTACGCACGCTCTGCAGCGCCACGATCTCACCCTCGTGCGTAAAGTGCACCACGGGGCAGATATTGAGCATCTTACCCATGAACGCCTTACCGCCCTTGAGTCTGCCGTTATAGATCAGGTAGTCCAGACGCGCGTCAACGCCCACGAATTCCTGGTGATTCATCATCCAGGCAATTTCCTTGAGAATGGTCTCGGTGGGTACGCCCTGCTGCACCATTTCGGCAGCCTTGATTGCCAGCATGCCCTCGCCAAAGCAAGCGATCTTGGAGTCGATGACGTGAATGGTCATCTTGTCCTTATACTGTTCGCTGACAAGACGGATGAGATTCCAAGTACCGCCAAGGTATGCGCTCAGCGCAATGACGATGACTTCCTTGCAGCCCTCCTCGTAAGCCTTATCAAAGCAAGCCTTGATCTCGTTCTCGGTGGGCATAGCGGTTTTGGGCAGATTGTTCTTGGGATCTTCAAGTGTTTCCAGCTCCTTGTAGAATGCATCGGGATCGAGGTCAAGTCCCTCTAAGTATTCCTTGCCCTTAAAGAGCACGTGGATACGAATAATGTCAATGCCGAGCTGACGGTAGCGTTCGGGAGCGTATTCGATACAGCCCGTAGAGGTACATACGACTTTTCTCTTGATTTCCATAGTTGATCTCCTTTTCTGATGTCTTTTTATCTGACATCCTTGCCGTCAAACATAGCCTTGTTTCTTGCTACGTTGAGCATGATGGCAGAGGTGTTTTTGATAGAATCTGCATTTGCTGCGCCGTGCGCCTTGATAATGGGCTTACCGACGCCCAGCAGCTGCGCGCCGCCCAGCGAATTGAAATCGTAAATGCCCATCAGATATCCGACCAGCTTCATGATCTCCTGGTTCTGCGTCTTCTTGGCGTACACCACGATATCGGTGATGATGCGCTTGGCAATTCCCTCGGAGTTCTTGAGCACCTGGTTGCCTGCAAAGCCGTCCGCTACCAGCACGTCACAGTCGCCGGAGAGCGCGTTGGTGCCCTCAATGTTGCCTACGAAATTGAGCTTTTCGTCAGCCTTGAGCAGCGCGTGCGTTTCCTTGACAAGCTTGTTGCCCTTGGTCTCCTCTGCACCGTTGGAGAGCAGACCGATACGGGGATTTTCAATACCGTAGCACTGCTGCATCAGATCCGAGCCCATGTGCGCAAAGTCTACCAGCATGGGAGCTGTGCAGTCTATATTGGCACCGGTGTCCACAAGGCAGGTAAAGCCGCCCTTTGCTGCGGGCAGAATGGCTGCAAGAGCAGGTCTGCGCAAGGGCTTGGCGGGAACGTAACGCAAAGCGCCCGCAATCAGCGCGCCCGTGCTGCCTGCGTTGATCAGACCAAGCAGATCATCGCGTGCGGCAAGAGCCTGCAGCGCCTTGACCAGCGAGGACTCGGGCTTTTTGAAAATAGCCTCCATGGGGTTATCGTAATTGGTAATGGCGTCGGGCGCGTGCACGATCTCAATGCGATCTGCATCGTGCTCCACGGTAGAAAGATACGCGCGGATGACCTGCTCGTCACCAAACAGCGCGACCGACAGCTCGGGGTTCTCGGCAAGTGCCATCAAAGCACCCTGTACAATGGTTTCGGGGCCCTTATCACTGCCCAACGTATCTATTGCGATTTTATAAGTTGCCATATTTTCCTCCTGATCATTCTACTGCTACGAGATATCTGTATACCTGCTGACCGCCCACAAATACCTCCACGGTCAAATCCTCATATGCCTGCTCGATCGCCTCGGTCATTGCCGCTCTTTCGTCCTCGGTAACGTCCGCACCGACGAACAGAGAGAGGATCTCTCTATCCTCAATATCCTCGATCTTTGCAAGCATTGCGCACATAGCATCCTGCTCGTCCGCCAAGGAGCACACCAGCTTACCGTCCAGAATGCCGATCACCTCGCCCTTCTTGACCGCGACGTCACCGATCACGGTGTCGCGGATGGCATAGGTGATCTCACCCGATACCACGGCATTTTTTGCCTCGGTCATGTACTCCACCTGCTCGTCAGCGTCATCCAGCTCGGAATTGAACACGGCAAGCGCGCTGTATCCCTGCGGGAAGGACTTGGTGGGCACAACGCGCACGTCAATCCCTTCGCAAAGCGTTGCCGCCTGCTGTGCGGTCAAAAGGATGTTGCCGTTATTGGGCAGAAGCAGCACGTGGTCGCAATCAAGCTGTCCGATCGCGTCCACAAAATCCTCGGCACTGGGGTTGGCGGTCTGTCCGCCGTCGATAATGATATCCGCGCCAAGCTCCGAGAACAGCGTATGCATGCCCTCGCCGCTCGCCACAGCGATCACGCCGTAGAGCTTGTGCACCTTTTTCTTTTGCTCTTGTGCAACAGTCTTTTCGGAGTGCTGCAGGCTCATATTCTCGATCTTGACCTCGAGGAACTCACCGAACTGCTGACAAAGCGTCAGCACGTCGGCAGGAGTCATGGTATGTGCGTGCACCTTGAGCACGTCACCGTCACGCAAAGCGACAATGGAATTGCAAGCCTTTGCTTCCAAGGACGCCTTGAAGGCGTTCACGTCAAAGTCTTCGGGATCTCCCTTGGCTGTCTGCAATCTGACTAAAGCCTCGGTGCAATATCCCCATTCCAGTACGCTGTCCGCCGTAAAGAGATCGTAATTGACCGCGGGCTTTGCACGCTGTACGCTCTCGTAGCTGCCAAGCTCCATGACCTTTCCGGTCAGCGCATCGTACATACCGACAAGCATGGCAAGGTATCCGGCTCCGCCGCTGTCCACCACGTCTGCCTGCGCCAGCACCGGCAGCATTTCCTTGGTCTTGGCAAGCGCGATCTTTGCGCTCTCGATCAAAATTTCCAAAAGCTGCTCTGCACCGGTATTCTCATCGGCATGCTGTGCAGCGTATTCCGAGCTTTCGCGGAACACGGTCAGAATAGTGCCCTCCACAGGAGTTGCCACAGCCGCATACGCGCGCTCAACGCCTGCGGTCAACGCCTGCGCAAGCTCCCCTGCACAAACGCTCTCCTTATTGGCAACGGCAGATGCCACACCCGCCATATACTGCGAAAGGATAACGCCCGAATTGCCGCGCGCACCCAGCACGCAGCCCTTGGCAAACGCGCCCATCTGATCGCCCAGCGTGCCCTGCTCGCAAAGCCTTGCAAGACCGCCCTCCAGCGTTTTGGTCATATTCGTACCGGTATCGCCGTCCGGTACGGGAAAAACGTTGAGATCATTGATCTCCTCTATACGTGCGCGGATACCGCACACACTTCCTGTAAGCAGCGTGCGAATAACGCTGCCATCAATTCTTATCGTTTCCATCATTCCTATTCCTTTACTGAGCTGCGGGAAGCAGATTTTTTGACATACGCTCTATGTATGCCGCAATAGCACTAAGGTCGGGGCGTTTGCCCTCCTCACCGAACAGCCATTGTGCAAGCACCTGAGAGGTGCCGCTGATCATAAACGTGGCTGCCATACGGCGTTCGGTATTCTCACCGCTCTCGCATGCCTGCATCAGCCTTTGCTCCAGCTTGGAGACAAATGCTTCCGTTCTGCCGCGATAGACCTCGCGCAGCTCCTCTGCGTATTTCTCGGTTGCACTCAAAAGCCCCTGCACGTACGCCTTGGGCGAGTCAAACAAACTCTTTTTTTCGGAAAAAGCATTCATCAGCTTTTCCATACAGCCCTCTTCCAATTCGTTGGCAAGCGCGAACGAATCCACGTAGTGCTTGTAAAACGTGGTCTTATTGATCATGGCAAGCTCACAAATATCCTTGACCTTGATCTTTTCCAGCGAATACTTATTACGCAGCGACAAAAACGCCCGCTTGATCTGATTTTTGGTTTTTACGATGCGCAGATCCATACTGACTCCTTTCCCTCATTCCTGCAATACCAATGTATGCAAAAATAATCAACTTTAGTTGCTTATCCAATTATAGTCGAATTATGTATTTTTGTCAATAGAAAGCGTTAAAAATTTCGCGGTTTTTATTGACGGCTGAAGAAAATATGGTATAATAGACATATATACTTTAATATACCAAAGCAAAGGAGCATGAGAAATGGCAAAAAGTGTACAGGATATTATGAGCATGATCCGTGAAAACGGCATCAAGATGGTGGATTTCAAGATGGTGGACATCAGCGGTCAGTACCGTCACGTCACCATTCCCGCACAGAATTTTACCGAGGATACCATGAAAAGCGGCATCGGCTTTGATGCCTCCAACTACGGCTATGCCGTGGTGGAAAAGAGCGATATGGTATTTATTCCCGATCCCGACACCGCACAGATCGATCCCTTCTGTGACATTCCCACGCTGAGCATGACGGGTGACGCCATGATCATTGCCTCTCCCGAAAACAAGCCTCTTGCCCAGTACCCCAGAAACATTATCAAGGCAGCCGTGGCGCATATGCGCGAATGCGGCATTGCCGACACCATGAAGATTTTGCCGGAATTTGAATTCTATCTGTTTGACAACGTAGGCTGGGAGGTCTCCCCCAACTATATCGGTGCGCACGTGGATGCCGAGCAGTCCTACTGGAACAGCGACAGTCAGGGACACGGCGTCATCGTCCCCAAGCAAAAGGCTTACCATATTGCCAAGCCCTTTGACCGCGCTTACGAAGCAAGAAGTGAGATGTGCATGCACATGCTGGACGCGGGCATTGAGATCAACTATCATCACCCCGAGGTTGCAGCATCCGGTCAGTTTGAGATCGAGCCGCAGCTTGGCGAGGTCGTGCACATGGCTGACGCCACCATGATGATCAAGTATATCATTCACAACACCGCGCTCAAGTACGGCAAGTCCGCTACCTTTATGCCCAAGCCCATCGCAGGTGAGGCAGGCAGCGGTATGCACGTGCATATGCTGCTGTTCAAGGACGGCGTGCCGGTCTTCTCGGATGACGACGGTTACGCACACTTGAGCGAAACCGCACATTACTTTATGGGCGGCTTGCTGAAACACATCGCGTCGCTTTGCGCGCTGACCAACCCCAGCACCAATTCCTTCAAGCGTCTGGTGCCCGGCTTTGAAGCCCCCGTTACCGTAGGCTATGCAACCTCCAACAGAAGTGCGGTCATTCGTATTCCCGCATATGCAAAATCGCCCGACAAGCGTCGCTTTGAGCTGCGCAATCCCGATGCGACCTGCAACCCCTATTTCTGCTACGCTGCAATTCTGATGGCTGGCTTGGACGGTATCAAGAACAAGATCGACCCGCATGCAAACGGCTGGGGTCCCTACGACTTCAACCTCTATCATCTCTCCGACGAGGAAAAGGCAAAGCTGCAGCAGCTTCCTACTTCCCTGCCCGATGCCCTTGACGCGCTGGAGGCTGATCACGACTACCTGACAGCAGGCGGCGTGTTCCCGATTGAGCTGATCAACAACTTCATCAAGACCAAGCGTGAGGAATGCAGAGCCATGGCAGCAATTCCCCACCCCGCTGAGTTTGAAAAGTACTATAATCTGTGATGACGAACAAGAAAAAGATACTGTTTTGTGTGCTCGGCGCCTTGGTTGCGCTCTGCATTGCCTTTGGCGGCTGGGTGATTTGGGCAAACACGGCGCTTGAGCGCACGGACTATACCATCGCAAGCGCACGGTTGCCTGCCGAATTTGAGGGTTTTCGTATCGCCCAGATCGCCGACCTGCACTGCGCGGAATACGACGAGGGCAACCAAAAGCTGCTGTCGATGCTAAAAGAGGCGCAGCCCGACATCATTGTTTTTACGGGTGACACCTTTGACGAGCGGCATCCCGATAAAGCCCCCACGCTGGCATTTTTGCGCGCGTGCATGGAGATTGCACCCTGCTATATGGTCACGGGTAATCACGAATGCGCCATGAACCGACAGAGCTACTTTGCGCTGGAAGCGCAGATACGCGAGATAGGTGTGGACGTGATGCATGACGAAAAGGTCACTTTGACGCGCGGGGATGCAAGCATTACACTTGTGGGCGTGGATGACGAAAACTACGAAGGTGTTCTGCACTCCCCCGAGCAGTTACGTGAGCTTGCGGGCACGGACGGATTTACCATCCTGCTCTCGCACCGCCCCGAATACTTTTGGCGTTATGCCGAATCGGGGATTGATCTCACTCTTTCGGGACACGCACATGGCGGTCAATTCCGTCTGCCCTTGATCGGCGGACTTTACGCCCCCGGTCAGGGTGCCTTCCCCGCATACGACAGCGGCGTTTACACCTATCAGAACACCAACATGGTAGTCAGCCGCGGCATCGGGCAAAGCTCTTTCCCGCTGCGATTCAACAACCGCCCCGAGCTGGTCATCATCACGCTTGGCGGCACGGACTAATCCATACAAGGAGCTACTTATGGCAAAGCTGCATTTTCTGAAATCGGTCACCGATACCATCAACACCTCGTTTATCATTGAGTCGAACGGCACGCTGATCGTCTTTGACGGCGGCTTTGAGAGCGAGGAACCCTATCTGTACGAATATCTCAAAGGCTTGGGCGGGCACGTCAAGGCTTGGTTCTTAACCCACTTTCACGACGACCATTTCGGTTGCTTTCTGACCATGCTGCAAAAGCACCCCGATATTACCGTGGACGAGGTTTGCTACAACTTCCCGCCCGATGAATTTCTCATCCGCTGGGAGCCCAAGCAAAGCCACAATCCCACCGAGGTATGGCTCTCGCTGTTCCGCGAGGCGATTGCTGTGCGCAAGATCCCTACCGTGACCGCAACGGTTGGAGACGTGTACGCGTTTGACGGGGGCAACGTGACCGTGCGCGTGCTGCGCACCTACAATACCGCATTCAATTACATCAACAATTCCTCGACCGTATTCCGCGTTGAGGTCGATGGCAAGAGCATTCTGTTCCTGGGCGACCTTGAGCCCGACGGCGGCCACGAGCTGATTGAAACCGTGGATCACGCGCTCTTGAAGGCGGATTACGTGCAGATGGCGCATCACGGCCAGGGCGGCGTGGAAAAAGAGGTTTACGAGGTCGTAAAACCCACCTATTGCCTGTGGCCCACTCCCTCGTGGCTGTGGGACAACATGGGCCCCGGCGGCTATGACACGGGAGCTTTTCGCACCGTGATCGTGCGCGGCTGGATTTCTTCTTTGCGCTGTGTCAAAAAGCATTACCGCATGACCGAGGGCACGCAGGTCATTGATCTGGCAGCGGAATAAATTACACAAATTATACGCAACGTATCGTAGGGGCGATTCTTGAATCGCCCCTACGTTTTTTAACACTAAACCTATGGTTTAGCGACTGGAAAAACAAGTCATTGACGAATTTTGGCACTTATGGTACAATGAAAGCACAACACAAACGAGAGGGGCACGGAACATGAATATTGGCGAAAAGATCTGTTCGCTGCGTAAGGATCGCGGCATGACGCAGGAAATGCTTGCAGAACAGTTGGTAATTTCGGCGCAAGCAATATCCAAATGGGAGAGAGGCATTGCCAATCCCGACATTGAGATGATTCCCCGCATTGCAAAGCTGTTCAATATCTCTACCGATGAATTATTGGGGCTCTCCGCGCCCAAAGCAAGTGAGAGCGAGCTGGAGCGGCGCGTTGCCTCCTTGGAGCGACTGCTGGAAATGCTGACTGCCAAGGACGATGGCGCGTCTAAGGAGATCATGCTGCGCGAGACACCGCGCGTTGCAAGCTTTGATTTTTCCAAAATGTCCACTGACGATAAAAAGAAATGGGAGCCTGACGGCTTGCATATCATGGATGATAGCGGTACGCTTTGCATGAAAGCAGTGCCTGCCGAACGTGCCGCAGAAGTCTTGGTAGATCCCCAGTTTATCATTGCGGGGCTTTCGATTCCGCTTTCAGGCATCTCCCGCATTCTCATCAAGCTGGCAACGATGGGCAACCGCCATCACCACACCCTGCAGGTCTATTTTATCACGAGTGATAATCCCAAATGGGACGAGCAGAAATGTATTCGCACAGGATATCCAAACGGAAATAAGCTAACGCTGGATCTTGCCGTCAACAATCCCTTTTTCTGTGGGGAGCTGATCGGACTGCGCATTGACCCCTTCGACGATGGAGACGGCAGAACAGAGATCGAGTCGGTCATGCTGCTGACACCGCAGGGAGAGGTGGCTTTTGAAATGGATGCGGAGCTTTGTAAGCAACACGTCTTACACTTGGGAAATGACGATGAGATTGACGATCTTGTCTGCCCGGGTCCGATTCTGAAAAACGCAAAGCTGTGTCCCGAGCTGCCCGGCATTACCTTTTTATCCGATCCTTTTAAGATCATGTGCGAGGCTTGGGATCCCATTCTTTCCAACGATACGTTGAATCTGAATATAGACCGCGCAAGATACGTACATCTGCGCATCAAAGCCACGTTGTTTGACGAGGGCAATTGGACGTATCATCACAACAACGCTCTTTGCAATGCGGAAATGAAGCTGTATTTCAAAACACCCGGTTGCGAGGATTACACCGAGCAACGCCACTTCAGTGTGCATTATCTGGCAACCGGTCAGATGCAGGATATTTATGTGGACACCTCGAACAACGGCTTCTGGCACGGCACTCTGACGGGCTTGCGCCTTGACCCGATTGAAAACCAAGGAGCGTCGTTTGAGCTGGAGCAGATCGAGCTGCTCCAGGGTACGCCCAAGATCAAAATGAGCGGATTCATGAGCAGCCTTGAAGAAAAGATCAGAAAGCTTGAGCAGGATATGGACGATCTGCGCAGCGAGGTGGACGATATTTCCTGCGTGCGCGACGATTGCGAGGACATGTGCGACGAGCTTGGCAGCCGCGTGGAGGCGTTGGAGGGTCGGCTCGAAGAATTGGAAAACGGGGAATGAAATCAGTTTGTGCTCACGTGTAATGTTTTGATTTTTCTGCGGGAGCAAGCCCCCGCCCTACGTGAAAACTCCCGTAAAGCGGGCATATGAAAACGGCGGTGATCCGATCACCGCCGTTTTTCTGTGTCTTATTTCATTTTCTCCATGTCGGTTGCGTAGCACCACTTACCGCCTGTCAAGCGACCGAAGATGTACTTGCTGCTGGCAGACTCGGAAAGCACGTACAGCTTGCCGTCCACAATTGCCATTTCCTCGGACATGGGCGCGATCTTATGATTCATGATCAGCGAGGCGCTGTCCATAGAGTACAGCGGCACTTGCTTGCCAAGCACCGTGATGTCACCCTCTCTTTGCAGCTTTGTCATGTCATATTCCATAATATGCGAGAATGACAATCCCCAGGAGGTAGAGAGATACACGCGCTGACCGTCCTCGGTAAAGGTCAAGCCCTGTACTTGAGCGGGCAGGCTGAACGCCACGGTAGGCTCGGTCACGATGCCAAATTCTGCATCCGCGGAAAGCTTAAATCTGACCGCAAGCGCGTAATGCTCGTCACCTGCCTTGGTGGTCATATGGTGAGATTCGGGCGTGGGATATACCTCCTCGCGGTAAAATTCACCCAGCACCAGCGTATCCTGATATACGGTTACAAATGCGGGAATGAGATAATCCTCTTCCGTCACTTTCAGGCTGATACTGCCCTTGCAGGTCACGCTGCCGCCCTGCTCTGCCGCCATGATATCGGCAAAGGAATAAACGTACAAGATCGCCTCGTCACCCGCTACGTACACAAAATCACCGTATCTGGCAATACCGCCGCCGTGTCCGACGAAATCGGTGCCGTCCTCGTTTTTGAGCGTAACCTTTTGCAGCAGCTTACCGTGATCCTGCTCGCCTGCCTCCACCACGTAGATGGGCGAAGCAGCACCGTCCGAGCGGTAACCGCTGAGCAACAAGACCTCCTCTTGCTCACAGTAATGCATGCCCTGCGGCACGTAGCCTTCCATAATATCGGGAATCACGAACGCTTTATCCGATGCGCCGTAATAGATTGCCACGGGCAGCTTAAAATACCCGATCGCACCGACAAGCACCAACGCAAGCAGCGCAACCAGGCTGCCAAGTGCGATCAATATAATCATCAATGGTTTTTTGTTTTTCATGTGTTTTCCTCCGTCACGTACCAAGAAGGTACCTCTCTTTTCATATTGTCGTACCACGCAAGCACCTCGGCTTGCTGGTTTCTCATCACGCTGATCTCCTTTTCGCCAAACGGGATTGCCCACGGCAAGGAGCCCAGCGTATTGGAGCAGATATACAAGGCAAGCAGCTGCCAGAATTTTGCTGGCACCTGCCCTGCAAAATATCCGTCCACCATACCGGATGCAAAGTATGGGGCTGCCTGCGCGCACCAGACAATGCGGTTGAATTCCTCCCACGGGTCCCCGTAATCATCGCGGTCAAAATCAATGATGGTCAGCGTCCCCTGCGCGTCTATCATCATGTTGCCGATGTGATAGTCGCCGTGCTGATAGGTCTGGGGGCGGGTGTCAAGCAAATGGCGGTGTCCTGCGATATAGTCCAACATTTCTGCGTCCCCGTGCTCGTATTTAAGTGGGCATTCCGCATACATTTTGATTTTACGGTCTATCTTGGCGTTAAAACGCTCACTCCACGCAATGACGCCCTCGGGCGCGGGAATGGTATGAATGCGCGCAAGAATTTTGCCTGCATCAAGTCCGTAAGCATACTGCTCTGCAGGCGTCAGCCGCTCGATATACGGCTCGGCATCCTCGCCCTCCACAAAGGATTGCAAGGAATAAAAGCCCTGCTCGCAAATTCCGCATGCAATGGGCAGGCACATGGGAATGCCCAGCTCTGCCACTCTTTGCATTTGCGCAAACTCGCGCTTTTTGCGCTCTGCGCGCTCAACGGGTGAGATGCGCAGCAGATATTTTGTGCCGTCTGCCGTGAGGGCACAGTATTTTTTGTCACCCGACCAGCCCTTTTCAATAAGCGTTATTTGTACAATACTCTCGTAGATCATTCGTCTTTCCACAGCGTAATGGCAGGCAGCAGATCCCCACCGCCGAAAGAATGCCATGCGACGACGCGCTCCTGCTCGGGGATATACAGCAAAAACTGTCCGAACGCGCCGCCCTTGCCGTATGCTTTGCCGGAGCAGATATTATGGAACTCGTAGCCGCGTCTGCGCGTGATCTCACACCATTCCTCGGAGAGGATGCGCACACCGTTCCACACGCCGCCGCGCAAATACAGCTCACCCAGCTTTGCCATATCCTCGGTGTAGATATAAAGTCCGGTTGCGCCCATGGGATAGCCGTAGGGGCACTTGCTCCACGCCATTTCGCGATAGCCCAGCGGATAGAATAACCTCTTCCAAAGAAAATCGTCCAGCTTTTCCCCGCTCTTTTTGCTGACCACGCGCGAGAGCAGATAAAACGCCGCGTCGCTGTACGCGCCCTTGGTGCCCGGGACAAAGTTGAGCTTGGTCTTGAACAAATACGTCAGATAATCGTCCGTGCCCAACGTGCTTGCGTCAATGGCATCAATGTCGAGATATCCCTCGGAAAAGCCGCAGCCGTGCACCATGGCGTGATGTACGGTCATGTGCTGCCATCTTTCATCCATATCTGCAGGCAGCTCGTCCGCAAAGATGTCCACGATGCGCTCGTCAAGGTCGATCAGCCCCTGATCGTACAGCATACCGATTGCGGTCACAACAAAGGATTTTGCAACCGAATAGCTGTTCTGGCAGGCGTTGCCTTGATTTATGGTGACGGTTTCGATCCTGCCCTTGTGAATTTCGGTGATCTTATAAAACGTGCCGCCGACGCGCTTTGCCTCGGCGCACAGCATATCCAAATACTGACTCATATTGACACCTCCGTATTTTATACCTCTCTATTATAGCAGATTGCACACTGCGCGCGCAAGTGTTTTTCGCAAATTCACCAAAATTTAATACCTTAAATATGTCGCATTGACAGCCCGCACGTACCGTGGTATAATAAACGTAATATTGTTTGAGGAGTTATATATGAAATACAGAATCGTTGTACTGCTGCTCGCCCTGATCTTGCTTTTGGGCGTGCCTGCAGCGTTTACTGCATTTGCCGAGGATGCTGCCATCCTCCCCTCTTGGATCTATGACTTTACCAATTCAGGCATTACGGCAAATATCGGCGGAGGCATCTATAATCTCAACTACATGGTCAACGATGGCTCGCACACCACTCTCACCGCACTTGGCGGCGACCCGCAATTATTGCTGATCTCGCCCAATATTTACGTTAACAGTGCAAAATATCTCTGCATTGAATACAGAACCGAAAGCTGTGAGCAGGGCGAGATCTTTATTTCGCGCGATGATGGCGTTTCCATGGGTGAAACCCCCGACTCAACGCTGAAATGGGATTGGATTCCCGACGGTTCATGGCACAGACTGATCGTACATTGCGAGGGCTGGGCTGACGCGGAAGACGCTGTAATGACCGCGTTGCGTTTTGATCCGGTGCGCTTGGGTCTTGAAGCAGCTGGCGGCGAGACGATTGATATCCGTTTCCTTGCCTTTTTCCGGGACGAGCAGGATGCCGTGAATTTTGATCTGGCGGCATATCAACAATACGTTTCCCAAAACGGACCTATCTTGCCCGAGGGAGTGATTCCCCATTCGCCCTGGCCCACTCCCGTATACAAGGAGCAAGAGGTACACCCCGATGATAACTATGAGGGTACGCTCAAAATCATGTACTCCGAAGACGGCGAATACGCCACGATATCCTACGGAGAAGGTGAAAATGCTGTTTCCTATACCGTCCCCAACAACGAAATCAACCTATTTGGTGGGTATGCGGGCACGGACGATCTTGGCAGGTCACTTTTCGACTCTACCCAAGTGGGCGTGGTGACCGAGGAACACGATGTTGGCATCTTCTATTTCCTTTGGCATGGTGAACACGGTGACACGGGCGTTTACAACATGCAGCAAATCATTGATCAAGTGGGCATCGGGGCAGCAGGCGATCCCAATTGCGAGCTGTGGGGCAAGCCTTACGAATGGCATTGGTGGGGTGAGCCGCTTTACGGCTACTATTATGCAGACGATAACTGGGTGGCGCGCAAGCACATCGAGCTTTTAATAGGTGCAGGCATTGACTTTTTATACTTTGATACCACCAACGGCTTTGCTTATGCGGATAACGCGCTTAAGCTGATGGCGATCCTGCACGACTTCAACAAAATGGGCTATGATGCTCCTAAGGTCGTGTTTTACACCAATACCCAAGCAGAGTCCTGCGTGCGCGAGATCTATGAGAGGATCTACGCCCCGGGCTTCTACAAGGACACATGGTACATGCTGGACGGCAAGCCCTTGATCGTTGCCCCTTACGAAGCAAATATTGACGACTTCTTTACGGTAAAGCTCAACCAATGGCCCACGGAAGCTCCCAAGGAAAACGGCTGGCCCTGGATGGATTTTGAGTGGCCGCAGCGCATCTACAACGATGCGAACGGCAATCCCAGCGCAATCAACGTATCTGCCGCACAGCACAGCGGCTCGATCTGCTTTTCCGATTCTGCACTGTACGGAAACAAGAGCAATCTCGGCAGATCCTTTGCAGACGCGATCAACAGCGCAAAGACCCGCACCGATTACTACCAAAGGCTTGAGAAAAACCCCGATCTGTTCGTACAAGGCATCAACTTCCAGGCGCAATGGGACAGAGCCATTGAAGCAGACGTTCCCTTCGTGCTTGTGACTGGCTGGAACGAATGGATCGCGCAAAGAATGAATGACCCCGACAAGGTAGGATTCATGGATTGCGCTTCCTACGAATTTTCACGCGATACCGAAATGATGAAGGGCGGCTACTTTGATAACTACTACATGCAGCTTGCCTATAACATTCAAAGACTCAAGGGCGCGGCACCCGTGATCGTGCAGGACGCGCGCAACGCGGTCAACCTCACGGGCAGCTTTGACGTATGGGACAAGGTACAAGTCACCTACACCGACCCCATCAAGGACATGCTGGATCGCGATTCGTACGGATTTGGAAACATTCATTACGTCAACGATACCGGCAAAAACGATATCGTTGCCGCAAAGGTCACCGCAGACACCAAAAACGTATATTTCTACGTAGAGACCAGAGAGAATATCTGCTTACCCAAGGATGACAGATCCTGGATGCAGCTGTTTCTCTCCACGGGAGGTGACGGCTGGTACGGATACGATTACATTATCAACTATCAAGCCAAAGACCTTGATACCACAACGGTTGCACGCTATTGCGGCACGGACGGTGCTTACGCGTTTGAAGTGATCGGTGAGATTGAGTACCGCGTAGAGGGCAATCAAATGATGCTGGCGGTGCCTATGGAAATGCTGGGCATCACCAACCCGAACGGCATTAAGTTTGAGTTCAAGTGGGCGGACAGCCGCTCCTTGATTACCACCATGGAGCAATTCTATACCGACGGTGACGCAGCTCCCTTGGGCAGACTGAACTACGTTTATCAAAACTGCATTGACCCCGAAACCGCCGAGCAGTACGTGCCAAGCACGGATGCCCCCGAGGATGAGGGCAAGAGCGGCGGATGCAAATCCATTGCAAGCAGCACAGTCGCCCTGATCGGCATTGCAGCACTTTCCTTTGCGGCTTACGCCAAAAAGAAAAAACAATAATCGCTTCGGCTGCCCTTTGCGGGCAGCCGTTTTTTTGCGCTTAGAGTATGTCAATTTGCATATACTTGTTGCAAATCTTTTTCGCAAGATAGCCAAAGTTGTTCGCCTCAATTCCTATTCAATTGACAAACACCGCATTGCATGCTATAATGATTAAAGTACATTTTATACGGAGGTTTCTTTTATGAAACGCATCACTCTATTTGCATTATGCGTCTGCATATTGCTTAGCACGCTTGTCTACCTGAGCGCAGCGGCGCAGGAATACGAGGCAAAGCCCACTTACATCCTTGACTTTGGCGACAAAGAGGTCAGCAAGCAATTAAAGGGTGTGGCAAAAATGACCTACGAGGTCAAGGAGGGTGAATACACCACCTTTACCGCGACCGAAAACGACCCTGCCATGGAGCTTCCCACGCCCGACATCAAGGTGGCAGACGCGGCTTATCTTGTAATCGAATACCGCACCACCGCTAAGGTAATGGGCGAGATATACATTGCAAGAAATGACGGTGTTTCCTTCTCGCAGGACGCTGCTTCCCATTTGGAATGGAATTGGACTCCCGATGGTGAATGGCACAAGCTGATCGTCCACTGCGAAGGCTGGGCAGACGTGCAGGACGCCGTATTTACCCAACTGCGTCTTGACCCTTTGCACATGCACCAGGGCATCAAGGCCGGTGACGCGATCGAGCTTCGTTATTTTGCATTCTTTGACAGCGAGGAAAAGGCGCAGGCATTTGATTTTGCTGCATACAAGGAATATGCAAAGCAGGAGCAGCAGAGCGAGCAGGAGGCTGCAACGCTGCCCAAAACCGAGTGGCCCGATCCCGCATTCAAGGAAACAGCACCGGGTGCAGACGACAATTACGAAGGCACGCTCAAGATCACTTACTCCGATGACGGCAAATACGCCACCATTTCCTACGGTTCGGGTGAGAATGCCGTTTCCTACACCGTTCCCAACAACGAGGTCAATCTGTTCGGCGGCTACGCAGGCACGGACGATCTGGACCGTTCCCTGTTTGACTCCACGCAGGTAGGCGTTGTGACAGAGGATCACGACGTGGGTATCTTCTACTTCCTCTGGCACGGTCAGCACGGCGACCCCGGCGTGAAGAATATGCAAGAGATCATTGACCAATCGGGAGATAAGGCAGGCGACGTGAACAATCCCCTGTGGGGTCCCGTTCACACCTGGCACTGGTGGGGCGAGCCTCTTTACGGCTACTACTACATTGACGACGAATACGTTATGCGCAAGCACGTTGAGCTGCTTATGAACGCAGGCGTTGACTTCCTCTATTTTGACACCACCAACAACTCCACCTACTCGAGCATTGCACTCAAGCTCATGGCAATTCTGCACGAATTCAACGAGCAGGGCTACGACGCTCCCGAGGTCATGTTCTATACCAATACCGATGCCGTGATCCGCGTCAAGCAGATCTACGACGAGATCTACGCCCCCGGTCATTACCCCGATACCTGGTACATGATCGACGGCAAGCCCGCTATCGTTGCTCCCTACGAGGCAAACGTCAACGATTTCTTTACCATTAAGCTCAATCAATGGCCCACCGAGGACATGAAGGAAAACGGCTGGCCCTGGATGGATTTTGAGTGGCCGCAGAACGTCTATAACGACGCAAACGGCAAGCCCAGTGCGATCAATGTGTCCATTGCGCAACATCTTGGCACGGCATGCTTCTCCGATTCCGCACTTTACGGTGATAAATCCAACCTTGGCAGATCCTTTGCAGGAAAGGTCAATAACGCAAAATCGCGTACCGACTACTTCAAGCTGCTTGACAAGAATCCCAACGCATTCGTGCAGGGTTCAAACTTCCAGTCCCAGTGGGACAGAGCCATTGAAGCTGACGTTCCTTACGTACTGGTTACGGGCTGGAACGAGTGGATCGCGCAAAGACAGGATTATCCCGGTGAGATCGGCTTTGTGGACTGCGCTTCCTCCGAATTCTCGCGTGATGCCGAAATGATGAAGGGCGGCTACTTTGACAACTACTACATGCAGATCGCCTATAATATCCAAAGACTCAAGGGGGCTGCTCCCGTGATCGTGCAGGACGCACGCAACGCAGTCAACGTCACAGGCTCGTTTGACATTTGGGAAAAGGTGCTTGTGACCTACACCGACCCCGCAAACGATATGCTGGACCGTAACGCTTACGGCTTTGGCAGAGTCAAATACACCAACACCACGGGCAGAAACGATATTCTTTCTTCCAAGGTTACAGCCGACACCAAGAACGTTTACTTCTACGCAGAAACCCGCGAGTATATCACCATGTTTGACAACAACTCCACCTGGATGCAGCTGTTCGTGGACGTGGATTGTGATGCCAATACCGGCTGGTACGGCTATGATTACATTGTCAACTACGGCGCAAAGGACGAATTCACCACCACCGTAGCGCGCTACAACGGCACGGACGGTGCTTACTCCTTTGAGGTTGTGGGCGAGGTTAACTACCGCGCAAAGGAAAACAAGATGATGATCGCAGTCCCCATGGAAATGCTGGGCATTACCAACCCGAACGGCATTAAGCTGCAGTTCAAGTGGGCAGACAGCGACAGCAAGATTGAAACTATGGAGCAGTTCTACACCGACGGTGATGCAGCTCCTTTGGGCAGACTCAACTACACTTATCAGAACTGCATCGATCCCAAGACTGCAGAGCAATACGTGCCGAGCACCGAAACGACCGAGCAGAGTACCGACGAGGTCACCGGTGAGATCACCGACGAGGTCAAACCCGGCGGATGCAAGTCCTCTATGGGCGGCGTGATCGTTCTGATCAGCTTGGCAGCTCTTCCCTTTGCAGTTTGCTCCAAAAAGAAAAAGCACTGAAACATAAAAATTGCGCCTGCGGATTTTCCGCAGGCGCGTTTTTGTTTGCATGAAATTAAAGAAGTGCCAATATCTCTGCTGCATTGGTGTCGGGCTTGACCTTGGGCATGACGTGGGACACGATTCCCTGCTCATCAATGATAAAGGTGCAGCGCACAATGCCGAGCCCCAGCTTGCCGTACAGCTTTTTCTCCTGCCATGCACCAAAGGGCTCAATGGCAATACGGTCGGGGTCGGACAAAAGAATAAAGGGCAGATTATACTTCTCGGCGAATCTGACGTGCGACGCCGTGCTGTCGCGGCTGATGCCGATGACCACGATATCCTTTTGCTTGAATGCCTCGTATGCGCCCGCAAATGCGCAAGCCTGACGGGTGCAGCCGGGGGTATTATCCTTGGGATAGAAATACACGACTACCTTTTTTCCAAGGAAGTCGGAAAGAGATACGGGATTGCCGTTCTGATCGTTTAAGGTAAAATCGGGTGCTTTTTGTCCTACTGTTAACATAATATCCTCCTAACTTTTGAAACCTCACCGTGGAGCTCTGCTCCAAAAATGGGTTGGGACCCATTTTCAGGTGTGGTTTAGGCGCGAATGCATAGCCGTACGGGAATCGAACCGAATTGCCCGGGAGCGAGGGATTTTCGCATCTTTCGGCGTGCTTTTACTCGCAAGATTGGTATCTTGCTTCGCAAAATCCCACCAAAATCTATCAAAAATGCATTCGCCCTCGGGTGCGAGCAGTTTTGTCGCAGCAGATTTTTTTGAGCCCAAAAGCTTTTCCCGCAGGGCATACAGGCAGTATGTCCAAGGGAAACGCTGCAGGGATGGGGAAAATCTGCCCGTCAAAACCAACTTAGTTCGACTCCCGTACGGCTAACCAAACAATGCGGACGCGCGTTGCATAGGCGTCCCCCGAGGGGAAGCTGACGCCGCAGGCGACTGAAGGGGAGTTGCGGACAAAACGGCGCGGCTTCCCGTTCGGATAAAACAATTCAAAACCAAACTTTCGAATTCCCCTTCAGTCGCTGCGCGACAGCTTCCCCCCGGGGTACGCCTTTATAGAGCGCATCCGTTCCGTTCGCTTGTCCGGTAAAGAGTTTTTCAACTCAATGATATTGGGCAATCTCACCCCCCCTATCTAATATAAGAGAAAAGGCTCAGCCATGCGGCAGAGCCTTGATTTTTTGTTCGTATTACTTTTTATGCAGCTTACCGATGACTCTGCCGCAGCAGCGGATGTCCTCGAAATCGCGCAGCATGATGGGCGCGTAGAAGGGGTTAAGCGAGATCAGGCAATCGCCGCCGAACTTCTTGAAATAGCCCTCGCCGTCCAGCACGAAAATGCCGAGCTCGCCGGGCTCGATCTGATCGCATTCCTGGATCAGCAGCACGTCACGGTCGTGATATTTGGGCTCCATACTGTCACCCGAAATGCGCAGCGCGTAGTCCGCATCGGCAGTTTTTCCGTTGTCAGGGATAGCAATATCCGTCGCAACGCTGTCAAACAGATACACACCCGTACCAGCGGAAACGGGCAGGTCGTACAGGCTGATGGTGCGCTTGCCAAGTCCGCCCGACACGCGGGTAAAGCTCGATTTGGAGGGCTTGATTTCGGGTTGACGCGCAGGGGTTACAGGTGCGGGTGCAGCTGCGTAGGACTGCGCGGTCACGCGCTCGTATTCCTTATCCAGCACCAGCGCGACCAGCTCGCTGCCGTGGCTGTCAAGGCGGCGGTAGTGCTCGACCAGTGCGATCTCACCGTCCGTCAGAGTATAATTATGATGATTTTCGGGCGTGCCGCTGACGATATAATCCAAAGAGCAATCCAGGGCGCGGCAGATCGCCAGCATGTTGGAAAGCTTGGGCGAATCGCTGATGCCTGCCAAAATTTTAGAAAGCGTACCGAGCGGGATGCCGGTCATCTCGGACAGCTTGTCGTTGGTGATGCGGCGCTCGCTTTTGATCTTCTTGATTCTGTCAATATAAGTAAGTTCGGACATGAAACCCTCCGTTTCCGGGATTTTTCCCGTGCTTTTTCTCTTACGGTCTTATTATAGCACGGTTTTTCCGTTTTGTAAAGAGGTTTTTGAAAAATTTTTCCGATTTTTGAAAAATAGGGGTTGACAAATCCGATTTTGGGTGTTATAATACAGCCATGATATTCCAATTTCGGAACTTTCCGAACATTTTCCGACAGTTCCGTTCCACATTTCGCAGCCGTTTTTCCAAGCTCGGAAAATTCGGCGCACAGAGAAAAGGAGATTCATCATGACGAACTATAACAGAATCGCAACTACCAATACAAACGTAGGCTCTCGCACCGCCGAGAACGAGTCGCTTATTTCCGTTCTGCTTTCCCTGCCCGCAGCACTCTGGCAGTTTGTCTGCGCGCTGGGTCTTGGCAAGGTTGTCAAGGGCGTTTCCCTGACCGCTTGCATTTTCGTGTTCTTCGGCATCGTCGGCGGTATTGAAGCCGGCGTGATCAGCTTTGGTCTTGGCATCGTGCTGGTGGCACTCATCGCCTGCATCGAGATCCTTTGTCTGAAGCAAAAGACTTAATTGGTTTGGAACAGCGTACATAGTGCGGCAGCCGTCACGTCGGCTGCCGCCTCTGCTTCCGCGGGCGTATTGCCGCAGCTGCCGATCTCCAGCGTCAGCGCAAAGGGGGAAAGGTCTTGATTGAGCGTTTGCGATTTGCAGATCACGCCCGCGCAGCTGCCCGAAAAGGCTGCGTTCATGCGCTCGTGCAGCAGCATTGCAAGTGCAAGATTTGTCTTGCTCTGCTCGCCTGCGTTCATGCCGCAGATGACCTGCGTTTGCGCAATCCCCTGCCCGTCCTTGACGGCAAGCGAGCGCACGTAATGCCCCTGCTCGTTGATGCTTGCGGCACGGTGCACGTCAATGACGCAGACCAATCCGGGGTACGCCAGACGGAAGGCTTTGATCGCCTCCGCTGCACGCGCGTAGGACTCACGGTTGGACTCTCCGTCAAACACGGTCTTACAATGGATGGTGCCGATGCCCGCCTCGTTCAGTTTCTGCGCAAGCCGTGCCCCTACTGCTACCACACCGTCAGAGCCGTCCGCGCTGCGCGCAAACTCCTCGTCATCGGCGTCCAGCCACAACGCGCCCTCGCGATTGTAGCCCTCACCCGTATGGGTATGTATGATCAGCACGCTGATGCTGCCGCGCGGCGCGGGGATCAGACAAGCCGACTCCATCACGCCTTCCATATCGATTCCTCCGTCGGTCTGATCGACGGGGTTTTGTTTTGCACCGATATCCATGGGTACGATGGGCACAGCGCCCGCAGGCACGACCGCATAATCGTAAGCGTACGGGTCAAGCGGCACAGGCTCTTGCGCGCTGCCCTGCTCCGTGCTTTGCTCGGGCTGTTGCGCTTCACTATCCTGCGTCAAGGGCGGAACGGCACCGTCAAGCTCCCCGCCCTCTTGTCCGCTGTCGGGGGCGGGCGGCTTCATGCTGCTCCACGGCACCAAAAACACGGCAAGTGTGATCAGTACCGCAGCGCCGACAGCTGCCGCCGCCACGGGCAGCCATTTGGGGAATCTGTGTGCGCGCGTGCCCAAGTGTCCGATCGCCCCCGCATCCTCCCACGCGCGGATCTCGCGCCTTAAAAATTCCGTCATACCGTTTGTTTTATGCTCGTCCATTTTCCATGCTCCTTTTCGTAGGTGATGCTACACGGTATGCGAGCATAAGAAAAATTATACCTCACACATCCCCAAGTCCGAAGCAAGCGCCGATGGCGCGCGCCAGCAGCGCACCACCGTGCAGGACGATCGCGTCAATATCCGCAGGCGCGACCAGATAGTGTCCCACCGAGGCAAGATACTTTTCCAGCTCCTCTCCCACACCGCAGATCCCCGCACGCGAGAGCGCGTCGCAAAGCAGCGTGCCGCCGTCTATCACAGTGGGCATACCGAGCGAGATCACGGGACAGCCCACGTTCCCGGCATCAACGGGCACGCGGCGGTTGCCCACACCCGACCCGGGGCGAAGCCCGCGATCACAGATCTGCACGGTAGTGCCAAGATGCGCGGGATTGCATGCCGCCAAGGCGTCCACCGCCACGACCAGCTCCGCCCCTACCTCGCGCGCTGCGCCCCGCACAAGCTCGGACGCCTCCATTCCCGTATCCCCAAGCACCCCGGGCACAACTGCGCACAAAGCCCCCTTGCCAAAACGCGAAAAGACAGCGGGATCCAACAGCTGCACGTGGCGCGTGACCTCCAGGGCACGCGCCGTACAAGGGCCGAGACTATCGGGCGTGATGCGCGGATTTCCAAGGCAGGCAACCAGCACGCAACGCGCGTCGGGAGCAAGACGCGTTGCGCTTTGCGCCAGCAGCTCTGCAACCGCACGCACGGGATTTTGATGCATACTCTCCGCGTCGGCAGAAAGCTTGTCAAAGCGCACGGTCGCATACGCTGTCTTTTTTTCCTTGTGTCGCTCCACCGTACGGCTGACGCGACAGCCGTACAGCAAGGAATCGTCGCCGTGCGCGTTCCCCCTTCGCTCACAGGCAAGATCAGTTCGAAATCGGCTTTCCATGACCCCTCCCAAAAATAAATTTATAAATTATATATTAAATTTTGATTTTTCTCTTGCAATTTTTCGAAAAATCAGTTATACTATATGTAAATATGCGAGTATAAGAGCTTGCTTCTCGGTGGACGCGGAAAGTTCATGTGCAACATGCACAGGATTGTCCGCTTGGTTTTGTGCATGTACACAAAACCGATCTGCGCGCCGAATTTCAGGCTCTCAATTTGCACCGACGGCTACCAACGGTTGCCGTGATCTACAAATGCACGAGGAGGAAAACTCAACCATGACAAAGCGCATCCTTGCATCCGTTCTCTGCCTTTGCCTGCTGGCAGGCTCTCTTGTTTGCCTGAGCGCATGTGGCGACAAGAACAAGAAAAAGACAGAAGACAAGGGTCAATACCTGACTATGTATCTCTCTGACCAGGTATACGATCTTGACCCTGCTACCGCATTCTATAACGACGGTACTACCACTATTGCGAACCTGCTGTTCGAGACCCTGTTCAAGGTGAACGAAAACGGAAAGGTCAAGAAGTCCCTGGTAGAAAAGTACGTCATCAAAGAAGACGCTGCAGGCAACGAGTATAAAATGGATATCTACCTCAACGACACCTGCTGGTCCGACGGTACTTATGTTTCCGCAAACGACGTCGTTTATGCGTGGAAGCGCGTTCTGGACGTAGAGAGCTCTTATGATGCAGCAGCTCTGCTGTACGATATCAAGAACGCTCGTTCCGTTAAGGAAGGCGATATGTCCATCGACGACCTTTGCATCTATGCAGAGGGTGAACGTATGATCTCCGTTGAGTTTGAGGGTCCCATTAACTACGACCAGTTCATTCTCAATCTGTCCAGCATCGCGCTCGCTCCCCTGCGTGAGGACATTACTGCAAAGCCCGACTGGGCAAAGAAGCCTGCTACCATCGTATGCAGCGGCCCTTTCAAGCTCGGCAGAGTTGAGTTCGTTGAAAACAACACCAAGTACCACGACGCAAGCTACGAGTACGAGGATGTCAGCGGCAATCTGATCGTTGGTAAGGACTTTAAGGAAGCCCAGATCAAGTTCCTGGTTCTGGAGCGCAACTCCTACTATTACCGTGACGTTGATAAGGAAGAAAAGCTCGACAAGTACGTTACCCCTTATAAGATTGTTGTAGATTTCTCCATGACCGATGAACAGGTTGCAGCCGCTTACGAGTCCGGCGCGATCCTGTACATTGACAACATTCCCTTCTCCTGGATCGGCGACGAAGCATACACCGATCTGCTCAAGGACGTTAAGACCACCGATGCAATGTCCAACCACACCTACTTCTTCAATCAGAACGCGCTGATTGACAACGGTGGTGAGGGTGAATACCTCTTCGCGAACAAGACCGTTCGTCAGGTACTTTCCAAGGCAATCGACCGCCAAGCTATCGTAGATGCGATCTGGTATGCAGAGGTTGCTACCGGTATCGTTCCCAACGGTATCTTCAACACCAACTCCCACAAGGAAACCTTCCGCGAGGCTGCTGCCTCCACTTACGAGACCCTGACTACCGTTGACGTTGATACGCTCAAGGCTGAGCTCAAGAGCGCAGGCATCAACGCAAAGGATTACTCCTTCTCTATCACGGTTGCTGCTTACGACGAAATGCACGTTGCAATCGCTGAGATGGTTGCAGATCAGTGGGAAGCTCTCGGCTTTGACGTAAAGGTCAATAAGAGAGGCACCATTCTCAACAACGACTACTACAAGTGGACCGACTCCGTTCCCGAAGATATCTGTGACGACCTTTATATGGAAGATCTCGTAGCAGGTAAGTACGAGGTTATGGCAATGGATATGGGTGCTGTAACCATGGATGCTTACACTATCCTTGCTCCCTTCGCAAAGGCATTTTCCGGTCAGGCAATGGATATGTCCGACACCGAGAACTACCTGCTCACCCCCCACGTTACCGGCTTTGACAACGAGGAATACAACACTCTGATGGAAGCAGTTTACTTCCTGCAGTACTACAACGACTTCTACAAATACTTCCTGAACACCGCGTACGGTAACGACTACTTTATTGCAAGACACGATGGTGACGCTACGGCAGCAAAGGCAGATGCCGACGCTACCTACGCAGCAATCACCGCAGTTTACGAAAAGTACGGTATCACCCCCAACACCAAGACCTACCTTGCTGACCGCGCAACTCTCTTGCACGCAGCAGAGGACATTCTGATGGATGAAGTTCCCGTAACTCCCATCGTTGCAAACCAGTACGTTTCCCTGACCTCCGGCAACATCAACAAGATCAAGGACACCTACACCAACACGCTGGTGCTGACCAAGACGACCGCTTCCGGTTACAAGTCTTACCTTGAAAAGGTTGAGGATTTCCTCGAGGCAAACTTCCAGGCTTACTGCGAAGACAGACAGTCCTACATTTACAACAAGTTCAAGTCCAACGATAAGGTTTGGATTGACGGTGAGTTCTCTTACGAAGGCTTCAAGGGTGAGTCCTCTCACTACAGCTTCCTGTTCGAGGATGACAAGTAATCATTAAAAAATATAGTGCCGTGATGCAAATCGCGGCACTTTTTTTGCGCGGAAAGTATAGACAAAGCGAAATGAATGTGATATAATAATATGAATATTTATGTAAAGCGGAGAAATTATGAAAATCATCAATCTCTTCCCCGGCTCCTATAACTCCAATTGCTATATTTTGGTGCACGATGGCGAAGCCTTGGTCATTGACCCCAGTGCCTCCGCCAAGAGCATCCTTTCGCGCGTGGAGCAAGAGGGTGCTGCCTTGAAGGGCATCTTACTGACGCACGGGCATTTCGACCACATCGTTTCTATAGACACCCTGCGACGTGCCTGCCAAGTTCCGCTCATGATCCATAAGGAGGATGCGGAAATGCTGGAGGACGGCGTCAAAAACGCCTTTTCCCTGTTCTTTGGACAGGATATTTCCTATAAGCCCGCAGAACGTCTTTTGGAGAACGGCGACAAGATAGAGCTTGGCGGCATGGATATTGAGGTAGTGCACCTGCCCGGTCACTCCAAGGGCTCGGTCTGCTACTACATTCCCGGTGAGCGCACCATGTTCACGGGAGATTTGCTCTTTGCCCAAGGCTACGGCAGAGCCGATCTGCACGGCGGTAACGCCTTTACGCTGCGCACCTCGCTGTGTGCTTTGCGACAGTACCCCGGCAATATCACCATTTACCCCGGTCACGGCGAAGCAAGCCTGCTGCGTAACGCGCTGGACGTTGCATTTTATTTGTAAAATCTATTTATAATATATTGAGGAAACTAACATGGATCATCAGCTTTTAGCAGATCTGCTCTTCCCGCAGATCACCAAAACGCCCGCCGACATTGAGGCGGCATACCCTGCAAGACAGCTGCCCGAGGGTGCAAAGGTCACCCGTTTTGCGCCCAGCCCCACAGGCTTTGTGCATTTTGGCGGCTTGTTCCCCACCACCGTCGGTGAGCGTCTGGCGCACCAGAGCGGCGGCGTATTCTTCCTGCGTATTGAGGATACCGACGCAAAGCGCGAGGTGCCCGGTGCTGCAGAGGGTCTGATCAAGACGCTGGCACACTACGGCATTCACTTTGACGAGGGCGCGATCTTAGACGAGACCGGCAAGGTCAGCGACCAAGGCGCATACGGTCCTTACAAGCAGAGCGCACGTGCAGAGATCTACCAGACCTACGCAAAGGATCTGGTAAGCAAGGGACTTGCGTACCCCTGCTTTACTACCGAAGCGGAGCTGGAAGCTCTGCAGGCGATCAATAAAAAGGAAGAGATCAAGAACACCGACTGGCAGGCGCAGGCAGAAGAGCGCCGTGCAGAAATGCTCAAGGCACGCGCTATTACCATGGACGAGGTCAAGGCAAACCTTGACGCGGGCAACCCCTTCGTGCTGCGTATTCTTGCAGACGGTGATCCCGCAAAGAAAACGCCCTTCACCGACCTTGTCAGAGGCAAACTTGACATTCCCGAAAACGACGAGGATTTCGTGCTGCTCAAGTCCGACGGTATTCCCACCTATCACTTTGCACACGCTGTGGATGACCATCTGATGGGCACAACGCACGTCATTCGCGGTGAGGAATGGCTGCCCAGCCTTGCAAAGCACATTCAGCTGTTCCGTTACCTTGGCTTCAAGCTGCCCAAGTATATGCACATCTCGCAGATCATGCGCCTGGATGAAAACGGCAACAAGAAAAAGCTTTCCAAGCGTGATATGGGGGCAAATATGGACGACTACGCTGCTATGGGCTACGCGCCCGAGTGCGTTTGCGAGTACGTCATGACGCTGCTCAACTCCAACTACGAAGAGTGGCACGCGCAGAACCCCGAAAAGCCCTACACCGAGTTCCCCTTTAACATCAAGAAGATGAGTGCTTCGGGTTGTCTGTTCGATTTCAACAAGCTCAATGACGTTTCCAAGAACGTTATCTCGCGCATGAGCGCACAGAAGGTCACGCTGGCTGTTACTGAGTGGGCAAAGACCTACGATCCCGAGTTCGGTACGCTGCTGGCAAGCGATCCCGCTTATGCGGTCAATATTTTCGCAATCGGTCGCGGCGGCAAGAAGCCCCGTAAGGACCTCGCCGTCTGGAAGGACGCACGCCCCTACATGGGATTCTTCTACGACGAGCTGTTCGAGCTTACCGAACAGTACCCCGAGCAGTTTGACAGAGCCGACATCAAGGCTGTGCTTGAAGGCTTTATCAAGACCTTTGACATTTCCGACGATATGAATACTTGGTTTGAAAAGATCAAGGAGATCGGCGCTGCGCTGGGCTACACCGCAGATATGAAGGCGTACAAGGCTGATCCCACCGCATTCAAGGGCAGCGTAGCTGACGTTTCCATGTTCCTGCGCCTTGCCGTAACCGGTAAGACCAACGCGCCCGATCTGTGGACAGTCATGCAGATCCTGGGCTACGATCGCACCGTAGCACGCCTGAACGCAATACTCGAAACCCTTTAATTTATAATAAGAGGATAAAATCATGGCAGAAACCAACAACAATTTTATTTTTGAGATCATTAACGAGGATCTCGGCGTACAGCCCGATAAGAAGATCCACACCCGCTTCCCGCCCGAGCCCAACGGTTACTTGCACATCGGCTCGGTCAAGGCGATCTGCATCAACACCGACGTTGCAAATAAGTATAACGGTCTGTTCAACCTTCGCTACGACGACACCAACCCCGCAAAGGAGTCCGATGAGTTCGTGCGCTCCATTCGCGAGGACCTCGAGTGGCTGGGTGCTACCCCCACGGGCGGCGTTTTCTACGGCTCGGACTACTTTGGCAAGTGCTATGAGTTCGCTGTACAGCTGATCAAGCAGGGCGACGCGTACGTTTGCGACCTTTCCAAGGATGACCTTGCAGATTACAAGGGCACCGACCGTTCTGTCGCATCCAAGGAATCCCCCTACCGCAACCGCTCCGTAGAGGAGAATCTTGAGCTGTTTGAGCGCATGAAGAACGGTGAGTTCCCCGACGGTGCTCGCACGCTGCGCGCAAAGATCGACCCTTCCAGTGACAACCCTTACCTGCGTGACCCCGTTATTTACAGAATCAAGCACATCCACCATCACCGCCAAGGCGATGAGTGGTGCGTATATCCCATGTACGACTTCGCGCATCCCATTCAGGATGCTCTGGAGGGTATCACCTATTCTCTGTGCTCCAGCGAGTTCAGAAACCACCGTCCGCT
The DNA here is from genome assembly GCA_045587385.1 of Eubacteriales bacterium. Taxonomy (GTDB): domain Bacteria; phylum Bacillota; class Clostridia; order Oscillospirales; family CAG-272; genus SVQP01. Next base: position 50,205 of record JAZNCE010000003.1, on the reverse strand, counting down.
TTACGACTGGGTGATTGAAAAGATCGGCTTTGAGCAGCCCCCTCATCAGTGGGAGTTCGGTCGCATGAACATCACCTATACCGTTATGTCCAAGCGTTATCTGCGTCAGCTGGTCGAAGAGGGCCACGTAGACGGTTGGGATGACCCCCGTCTGCCTACCCTTTGCGGTCTGCGCCGCCGCGGTTATACCCCGAGTGCACTCTTCACCTTTGTCAGAGAAGCAGGCGTGACCAACACCGACCACACCGTTGACGTGCGCCAGCTGGAAGCTTGCGTGCGCGACGACCTGAATGAAAACGCGCTGCGCCGCGTTGCCATCGTCAACCCCATCAAGGTCATCATTGATAACTATCCCGAGGATAAGGAAGAGATGATCAGCCTGCCCAACCATCCCCAGAAGGAGGAGCTGGGCAAGCGCGAGGTTCCCATGACCCGCGAGATCTATATCGATGCAGACGACTTTGCAGAGGTTCCGCCTCCCAAGTTCTTCCGTCTCAAGCCCGACAGCGAGGTGCGCCTGATGGGCGGCTATATCATCCGCTGCGGCGAGATTATCAAGAACGAAGACGGCTCGATCAAGGAAATCCACGCAACCGCTGATCTGGAAACCGGCAACGGTATGCCTGCTGACGGCAGAAAGATCAAGGGCACGATTCATTGGCTGTCCGCAAAGTATGCAAAGCCTGCTACCGTGATGCTCTACGACCGTCTGTTCAACATTGAAAACACCGCTGACGTACCCGAAGGCAAGACCTACCTGGACTTCCTCAACCCCGAGTCCCTCTCCAAGATCGAGGGCGCAATGGTTGAGCCCTGCCTTGCCGATGCTGCTCCCGGTGAAAAGTTCCAGTTTGTTCGCGTAGGTTATTTCTGCAAGGACTCCAAGAACGCTGACACCTTCAACCGCGTCGTGGGTCTGCGTGACGGCTTCAAGGCATAAGAGGCAACTATGGATTTTGCACAAATGCTTGAAAATCTGACGCCTTGGGCAATTCCCTATGCAATCTTAGGCGGATATCTGGTGATCATTTCGCTGATCTCCATGATCGTCTGCATCTACGACAAGGGCATTTCCAAAAAAGGCAAGGTGCAGCTGCGCGTTCCCGAAAAGACGCTGTTCTATATCCTTCCCTTGCTTGGCGGCTCTCTTGCCATGTTTGCGACCATGACGCTCATCCGTCACAAGACGCAGCATTGGCAGAGATGGCTGACCTTTGGCATTGCCGTGCTGCAATTGGCAGCGGTCGTCGGCGTGACAGCGGTGATTGCGTTGGGCGTAATTTGATACGAAATAAGGCAGAGCCGCAGCTCTGCCTTGTTTTTATCTGAACACGTCGGTCACTCGGGCGTCGTTCCATCTGTCCTCTTCGGTTGGGTATTCTCCCTGCCCAAACGTAGCCTTGACCATAACGGATTCCTCGGTATCCGTGTTCCATAACAGCATCACGCTCTCGTCGGTCAGGTGAATATAGCGGTGCGGCTTTCCCATCATATTGATCACAAGTTCCAAACGCATACCCTTGCGCACTCTGGAAAATCCCGCATTGCTCGGTATTTGCACCATATCAAAATCGAAATAGTCGTACATTTCATCCGGCAGCGGCTTTTCCTCGTCCGTGCCGATCTCGATATTTACATCGGGCGGCAAAGTTTCGAGTGGCAAAGGTTCGATCTCAATCAAGTCGCCCGTACTTTCGGAAGGCATACCGTCTGTCTCGGGTACGTGCTCTGTTTGCTTTGACGGATCGAGCTTTTCAAACAGCGGCGGAAGCTCTGCATTGGACAGCAACTCTCCAACCAGCCCTTGCGTATTGCCCAGCAAAAACAACGCAGCCGTACCGACAAGCGCGCTCATGAACAAAAGAGCGAACAGTACGCAAAAGGAGAGCAAGACAATGATCTGCTTTTTACTCATATGCTATCCCCTTTCCCGTATCGTTGTTTTCATTGTACCATGGCGTATGGGGAAAGTCAAGAAAAGAAAATAGGACGAAATACAGTTTCTCCGGGTGTTGTGCATTGCATTTCACCGCGAATTTCGCAAAAATATTCTCAAAACCCCTTGCAAACGGGAAAGATATATGATATAATATAGCGGTAAATGCGATGATGAAGTCAGCGCACACGGCAAAAGCACACAGAGAGGACCGACACGGCTGAGAGCGGTCTTGCGGGGCGTGGGTTGCATTTCCCTTCGGAGCAGGTCTTGTGAGCCATTTCGGGGTAGCGAGGCACGGCAGACACCGTTATTTGTCAGCAGAGTGTTGGCTTTGTGCGCTTATGCGCCACACGCCTTTAATTGGGTGGTACCGCGGTTTTTATGCCGTCCCATGTTTGTATGGGGCGGCTTTTTATATTTATAAAAAACAATTTCTAAATAAAAGGAAGGAATCAACATGAAAGAAATGCTGAATCAAATTCGTCAGACAGCACTTGAAAAGATTGCTGCAGGCGAAGATCTTGAGCAGATCAGAATTCAATACCTTGGCAAAAAGGGTGAGCTGACCGCCGTATTGCGCGGTATGGGCAAGCTGACTGCCGAGGAAAGACCCGTAATCGGTCAGCTGGCAAACCAGGTGCGCGAGGAGATCGAGGCAGCCGTTGCCCAAAAGGCAGAAGCACAGAAGGCAGCCGCGCTCCAAGAGCAGCTCAAGGCTGAGCGCTTGGACGTTACCATGCCCGGCAAGACCACCCGCGTCGGTCACGTACACCCCCTGACCCGCGTACAGAGAGATATGGAAGAGATCTTTATCGGTATGGGCTTCTCTATTGCAGAAGGTCCCGAGGTAGAGTACGACCTCTACAACTTCCAGAAGCTCAACATTCCGGAAAATCACCCCGCGCGCGATACGCAGGACACCTTCTACATCACCGAGAATATCCTCTTGCGCTCGCAGACCTCTCCCGTACAGGCGAGAACCATGGAGGTACAGAAGCCTCCGATCCGCATCATCTCCCCCGGCCGCGTTTACCGTTCCGACGCGATGGACGCAACCCACTCCCCTCTGTTCCATCAGATGGAAGGTCTTGTCGTTGACAAAGGCATTACCATGGGCGACCTCAAGGGCATGCTGGAGACCTTTGCAAAGGCACAGTTCGGCGAGGACACCCGTTGCCGTTTCCGTCCCCACCACTTCCCCTTCACCGAGCCCAGCGCAGAGGTGGACGTTTCCTGCTTTGCTTGCGGCGGTAAGGGCTGCAGACTTTGCAAGGGCGAGGGCTGGATCGAAATTCTGGGCGCGGGCATGGTGCACCCCAACGTGCTGACCATGTGCGGCATTGACCCCGAGGAATACAGCGGCTTTGCGTTCGGTATGGGTATCGAGCGTATCGCCATGCTCAAGTATCACGTAGACGACATTCGTCTGTTCTATGAGAACGACGTACGTTTCCTTGAGCAGTTCTGAGAAAGGAGAGCAAAGATATGAATCTTTCTTTTAATTGGCTTCACGATTATATTGATACAGACAAGATTGCAGACGTTAAGAAGTACTGCGACCGCATGACCGATACCGGCTCCAAGGTAGAGGGCTTCGAGGTACTCGCAGAGGATATTTCTAACGTTCGCATTGGTAAGGTAGTTGCTATGGAGCACCACCCCGACTCCGATCACCTTTGGATCTGTCAGATCGACGTGGGTGCAGAAGCTCCCATTCAGATCGTTACCGGCGCGCAGAACGTATTCGTTGGCGCGATCGTTCCCGCTGCAGTCGCTCCCGCAACCGTGGCTGAGGGCAAGCAGATCAAGGCAGGTAAGCTGCGCGGCATTGACTCCAACGGTATGATGTGCTCGTTTGCAGAGCTGGGCTTGACCGCCAACGACTGCCCCGGTGTTGAGGAAAACGGCATCTGGATTCTGCCCGAGAGCTACGAAGCATATCTCGGACAGGATATTTGCGACTGTGAAATGATCCGCGACACGGTAGTCGAGTTTGAGATCACCTCCAACCGCCCCGACTGTCTGTCCGTCATCGGTCTTGCACGCGAGACGGCAGCTTCCATGGATCTTGAGTGGCACATTCCCCCCGTATACGTCAACGGTACGCAGGACGGTGACAGCATTGATAACTATCTCTCCGTAGGCATCAGCGCGCCCGATCTTTGCTATCGCTACGCTGCAAAGGTAGTCAAGAACGTCAAGATCGCTCCCTCTCCCGTATGGATGCGCAGACGTCTGCGTGCTGCAGGTGTGCGCCCCATCAACAATATCGTTGACATTACCAACTACGTCATGCTGGAGTACGGTCAGCCCATGCACGCGTTCGATTACAAGCAGATCGAGGGCAAGGAGATCAACGTACGCCGCGCCGGCGACGGTGAGGTATTCGTATCTCTTGACAACGTCAGCCACACCCTGGATTCCTCCATGCTGGTCATTGCAGACGGCAATAAGGCTTGCGCACTCGCAGGCGTTATGGGTGGACTGAACAGCGAAATCGAGAACGACACCGTGACTGTAGTATTTGAGTCCGCTTGCTTCTCCGGTCCCGACACGCGCGTGACCGCAAAGAAGAACGGCATGAGAACCGAATCCTCCGCACGCTTTGAAAAGGGTCTTGACCCCGAAAACTGCCTGCCCGGCTTGATGCGCGCATGCCAGCTGGTTGAAATGCTGGGCGCAGGTGACGTGGTGGACGGCTTGATCGACGTTTACCCCGGCAAGAAGGAGCAGGTCGTGCTGCCCTTCACGCCCGAAAAGTATAACAAGTTCCTTGGCACCGAGATCGACGAGCAGACCATGATCGACATTCTCGCCACCTTGGAGTGCCGCGTAGAGAACGGCAACATTTACGTGCCTTCCTTCCGCTCCGACCTTAACTGCATGCAGGATATTGCAGAAGAGATCGTGCGTATCTGGGGTTATGACAAGATTCCCTCCTCCTGCATCAAGGCAGAGACCACGCAGGGCATGCGTACCCCCAAGCAGAAGCTGTTTGTGGCAACCGAGCAGCTGATGTACGGCATGGGCATCTCGCAGATTCAGACCTTCTCCTTCATCAGCCCCAAGTACTACGACGCAATCGCGCTGCCTGCTGACAGCTCTCTGCGCACCTCTGTTGTCATTTCCAACCCGCTTGGCGAGGACACCAGCGTCATGCGTACCACCGCGCTGCCCTCTTTGATGGAGGTTCTGCAGAGAAACAACAACTTCTCCAATCAGAACGTGCGTCTGTTTGAAATGGCTACCATTTATCTGCCCGACGCAGATCCCGCGAACCTGCCCGAGGAAAAGACGGTTGTGACCGTGGGCATGTACGGCGACGCTGATTTCTACGACATGAAGGGTGCTGTAGAAAATCTGCTCAAGATGGCAGGCGTCAAGGGTGCACAGTATACCGCTTGCTCCGAAAATCCCTCTTACCATCCCGGCAGATGTGCTGTTGTGACCACTGCAGACGGCAAGTATCTGGGCGTATTCGGTCAGATTCACCCCGTTGTGGCTGACAATTACGGCATGAACATTCCCGTTCTTTGCGCCGAGATCGACTTTGACGCGCTGTTCGAGGTTTCCAATACCGAGCCCGACTACAAGCCCCTGCCCAAGTTCCCCGCTGCAACCCGCGACTACGCATTCGTTTGCGCTGAGGAGCTGGAGGTTGGCAAGATCATGAACGTGATCGCCAAGGCAGGCGGTGCTCTGGTAGAAAAGGTCGAGCTGTTCGACATCTTCCGCGGCGAAAAGCTGGGTGTGGGCAACAAGAGCGTTGCATTCCGCGTCACGCTGCGTGCAACTGACCGTACCCTGACCGTTGAGGAAGCTGACAAGATCTCCAAAAAAATCATCAACGACCTCAAATTCAAGCTGGGTATTGCGCTTCGCGCTTAAAGTCATATCCGAGGGGCTGCTGCATACGCAGCACCCCCCAACACACAGAAAGGAGCTTGTGTCATGGCGAAAAACAAAACCAAAAAGACACATCCGATCAAGCGGTTTCTTCCCTACTATAAGCCCTATACCAAGGACATCATCTTTGATCTTTGCTGCGCGGCTCTGACCACCATGTGCGAGCTGGCGTTGCCGCTGATCGTAAGAAAAATCACGGGCGCTGCGCAAGAGGAACCCATTTCGCTGACGGTCACCATGATCCTGACCTTTGGCGGCGTGTATCTTGCCATGCGTCTGATCGATACTATTGCGTATTACTACATGGCAAACCGCGGGCACATCATCGGTGCGAAAATGGAGACCGACATGCGCCGCGATCTGTTCGGACATTTGCAAAAGCTCAGCTTTTCCTACTTTGATAACACCAAGGTGGGTACGCTGATGTCGCGTATTACCAGCGACTTGTTCGACATTACCGAATTTGCACACCATTGCCCCGAGGAATTTTTCATTGCGGGCGTCAAGATCTTGGGCTCTTTCGTCATTCTGCTGATCATCAATCCCATATTGGCACTGGTCACCTTTGCCATGATTCCCGTCATGATTTTGGTGCTGATCTCCTTCAACGGCAAGATGAAGGAAGCCTTCCGCCAATCGCGCGTGCAGGTGGGTGAGCTCAACTCGCAGGTCGAGGATAGCCTATTGGGCATTCACGAGGTCAAGGCGTTTGCCAACGAGGGCACGGAAATCAGAAAATTCCACGAGGGCAATCACAAGTTCCTCGGCATCAAGGGCACCATGTACAAATATATGGGCATGTTCCAGGCGTCCACGCGCTTTTTCGAAGGTCTTCTCTATATCGTTGTCGTGGTCGTGGGTGCGCTGTTGCTGATTGCGGAAAATCCCGTGATCCAGCTCGACGCTGCCGACTATATTGCGTTTTTGATGTACGTTTCTACCCTGTTTACCTCGGTGCGCCGCATCGTGGAGTTTACCGAGCAGTTCCAGCGCGGTATGACAGGTATTGAGCGTTTCTCCGAGATTCTGGACGTTGTCCCCGACATTCAGGACAAGCCCGGTGCCAAGATTTTGGAAAACGTCCGTGGTGACATTGTGCTGGACAAGGTCACCTTCCGCTACGAGGAGGACAAGGTGCAAAACGTGCTCAGCGAGCTTTCCTTGCACGTGCGTGCAGGTGAAAACGTGGCGCTGGTTGGTCCTTCCGGCTGCGGCAAGACCACGCTTTGCTCACTCATTCCCCGCTTCTACGAGCTGCAGGGCGGTCAGATTTTAATTGACGGGCAAAATATTCAGGACGTCACCATGCGTTCGCTGCGCCAAAATATCGGTATCGTGCAGCAAAACGTATACCTGTTCTCGGGCACCATCCGCGATAACATTGCATACGGCAAGCCCGACGCCACCGACGAGGAGATCGAGGCGGCAGCAAAGCTGGCAGGGGCTGACGAATTTATCGATCAGCTGCCCGACCGTTACAACACCTACGTGGGTGAGCGCGGACTTAAGCTTTCGGGCGGTCAGCGTCAGCGCGTATCCATTGCGCGCGTGTTCCTTAAGAACCCGCCCGTGCTGATCTTGGACGAGGCAACCAGCGCGCTTGACAACGAAAGCGAGCGACTGGTGCAGAAATCCATTGAAAAGCTGACCGTGGGCAGAACCACCATTACCATTGCCCACCGTCTGACCACCATTAAGAACGCAGACCGCATTGTGGTGCTGACGGCAGACGGTATTGTCGAGGAGGGTACGCACAAGGAGCTGACCGAAAAGGGCGGCATGTACGCGGATCTCTACAAGCTTTATACCGCTGACTGAGAAAGGAATTCACTATGGAAAAAGAAAAGCTTAACCGCATCAACGAGCTTGCGGCAAAGGTCAAGAGAGGCGAACAGTTGACCGAAGCGGAGCTTGAAGAAAGAGCGGCTCTTCGCACCGAATATATTCGCGAGTTCCGCGCATCTATGACAGGTATTCTGGATAACACGGTCATCGTGCGCCCCGACGGCACGCGCGAGCAGGTCGCAGATCGCCCCAAGTCCGATGCGGACAAAAAATAAAAAACTCATATTCAATACCAAAAAGCCCTTTACAATAAGGGCTTTTTGTGTTATAATTATTTTGAATAAGTGTTTTGACAGGATGACAGGTATGAATATAGATATTTCTTTCCCGCTTTGCGTGCAGACGCTCTCACCGACCGAAACCGAAGAGGTGGGTGCAGCTCTTGCTAACGCCATGACAGCAGATAAAACCCTGCCCCGTTTCGTTGCCCTTTACGGCGACCTTGGCGTGGGTAAGACCGCCTTTACGCGCGGCTTTGCGTCGGTGCTCTCTCCCGAGAGCCTTGTGCGCTCCCCTACCTTTACCTTGGTCAACGAATACAGAAACAAGCAGACCAAGACCTCGCTGTTCCACTTTGACATGTACCGCATTGACTCGGAGGACGACCTGTACTCCATGGGCTTTGACGATTACCCCGACCGCGGCATTTGCATTGCGGAATGGTGCGAGAAGATCCCCTACGCGCTCCCTCTTCACTATCTGCGCGTCACCATTACCAAAAATAATGCGGATGCTCCCGACAGCCGCGAGATACGCATAGAAAGGATCTGACAGATGAAGATTTTGGCACTTGATTCCTCTGCCGTGGTTGGCTCTGTGGCACTTTGCGAGGACTCCCGCATGGTCGCACACTATACGCTCAACACGGGCAACACGCACAGTCAGACCCTGCTTCCCATGATCGAGTCCGTTTTGAAAAGTGCGGAATGGGAGATCGACGATCTTGACCTGTTCGCCGTCAGCAACGGTCCCGGCTCGTTTACGGGCGTGCGCATCGGCGTTGCCACAGTCAAGGGACTTGCATTTGGCAAAAACATTCCCTGCGCGGGCGTTTCCACCTTGGAGGCCCTTGCGTATAATTTAAGATATTTTAACGGCATTATTTGCCCCGTTATGAATGCGCGCCGCGCGCAGGTATATAACGCGCTGTTTTCTTGCGAGAACGGCGTACTGAACCGCCTTTGCCCTGACCGCGCCATCTCGATTGCCGAGCTGGACGAAGCGCTTTGCTCTATGGATCAGCCCATTTACTTGGTGGGTGACGGCTGCGACATCACACTTGAAGGACTTGAAAAAGCAACCGTCCGCCCCGTGCCCGACGAGCTGCGCTATCAGAGCGGCTACAGCGTAGCCCTTTGCGGACTTGCAGCATATGAGCGCGGCGAAGCCGTGGACGATGCTACTTTGGCACCCGTTTACCTGCGCCCCTCGCAGGCTGAACGCGAACGAAACGAACGACTTTCCAAAGAGAACGTATAAAGGAGAAACAACTATGCTGTACAACAAAATCGTAATCGGATGTGATCACGCAGGATTTGCGCTCAAGGAGCAGATCAAGCAGTATTTGGCAAATCAAGGCGCAGAACTGCTTGACGTTGGCTGCTACAGCACCGATGCATGCAGCTATCCCGATATCGCGCACGCGCTTTGCACCAAAATCCAAAGCGGTGAATTTCCCGTCGGCATTCTGATCTGCGGCACGGGCATTGGCATGTCCATGTGTGCAAACAAGCATAGAGGCATTCGTGCCGCTTGCTGCTCCGAGGCCTTCTCCGCCCGTGCAACCCGCATGCACAACGATGCAAACGTGCTGTGCTTTGGCGCACGCGTCGTAGGCTATGGCGTTGCATGCACGATGGTAGATGCATTTTTGAACCAAGAATTTGAGGGTGAGCGTCATATCCCCCGCGTGGCTGCCATCAACGCGCTTGACGACAGCGAGAAGCAATGAGTTACACCGCAAAAGATGCCGCCAAGGACGCAGCTGAAGTTCTGCGCGCGGCAAGTAAGCATGCAGGCAAACGCGACTACACCGCCGCGATCATCGTAGCGGGCGGCAACGGCACGCGCATGGGCACGGAAACGACCAAGCAGATGCTGGAACTTTGCGGCAAGCCCCTGGTGGTGCACACGCTGCTGGCATACCAAAATACGCCCTGCATCGGTGAGATCGTGGTAGCCGCCAAGCAGGACGAAATGGATCTGTATTGGGAGTTCAAAGATAAATACGGCATTACCAAGCTGACAGCCGTAGTTGCAGGTGGCGTGACCCGCCAGGCTTCCGCCCTTGCGGGCGTGGAGGCGGTCAGCGACAAGGTGCGCTACGTAGCGATTGCCGACGCGGCACGCTGTCTGACCACCCCCGAGGAGATCAGCGAGGTCTGCCGCGTGGCGTATAAGACCGATGCAGCATCTGCGGGCATTCCCGCTACCGACACGGTCAAAATCGTCGAAAAATCGGGCTATATCGCAAGTACTCCCGAGCGTGCGCTGTGCTGGCAGGCGCAGACGCCGCAAGTCTTCCGCCATGCGCTGTATCTCGCGGCAAGCTATGCTGCAATCGAGCATAAGTTTACCGCAACAGACGATAATTCCTTGATCGAGTTTGTCAAGCATCCCGTCAAGATGGTCAAGTGCTCCAAGCAGAATATCAAGATCACCGAGCCTTGTGATCTGCCCTACGCGCAGCTGATTTTGGACATGCGCCAAAAAGAAAGCGAGGCGCAGGCATGAGGATCGGACACGGATACGACGTACACCGCTTGGTCGAAGGGCGCGATCTGATCATAGGCGGCGTGAATATTCCTTACGAAAAAGGGCTGCTCGGGCACTCGGATGCCGACGTACTGACCCACGCGGTCATGGACGCGCTGCTGGGCGCAGCCGCGCTCGGTGACATCGGCAAGCATTTTCCCGATACCGATCCCGCGTACAAGGGTGCCGACAGCTTAAAGCTGGCACAGCACGTGGCTGCTTTGCTGGCAAACCAAGGCTACCGCATCGGCAACGTAGACGCCACCGTCATCGCGCAAGCCCCCAAGCTCGCACCCCATATCCCGTTCATGAAGCAAAATCTTGCCCGTGCGCTGGGTTGTGACGCAGATCAGATCAACGTCAAGGCAACCACCGAGGAGCACCTTGGCTTTACGGGAGAGGGGCTTGGCATTGCCGCACACGCGGTCTGCTTGATAGAACGTATATAAAGTATCACTTTGGCGGCATGCTCACTCCGACTTCCCGTGCTTTACAGGTCCCAGCCGCCTCTGTCATACGAATTTTATATTACATAGTATGACACAAATCTACACTTTGCAACAGAAAGGAACGCATATTATGACTTATATTTCTCCTTCCCTGCTGGCTGCTGATTACGCGCACCTTGCCGACGAGATCAAAAAGGTTGAGGATGCGGGCGCAAACTATCTGCACCTGGATATCATGGACGGTGCGTTTGTTCCCAACATCAGCTTTGGTCCCGAGCTGATCGCGTCCATCCGCAAGCACACCAAGCTGATCTTTGACGTGCATCTCATGATCAACGATCCCATCCGCTACGTAGACAGATTCGTCAAGGCGGGCGCGGACATGATCACCTTCCATATTGAGAGCACAGACGATCCCGAGGCTGTCATTCGCGCGATTGCATCGCACGAAATGCGCGTGGGCATTGCCGTCTCTCCCAAAACGCCCGTGGAATCCGTATTTCCCTATCTCCCCCAGCTCTCGCAGGTCACCATTATGACGGTCGAGCCCGGCTTCAGCGGACAATCTCTGATGATGCCCATGCTGGATAAGGTACGCGTGCTGCGCAGATACGCGGCTGACAACAACTTGAAGCTGGACATTGAGGTGGACGGCGGCATCAATCCCGATAACGTGGGCTACTGCACCGGTGCAGGCGCAAACGTCATTGTCGCAGGCTCGGCTATTTTCAAGTCCAAAAAGCCGAGATCGGTCATCTTCGGCATGAAGGACGCTGCAAAGCTCAATCCGTTTGTGGGGTAATATAGTACATAAATATCAAAAGAGGCTTTCTCATTTCTTTCGAGAAAGCCTCTGATTTATTTATCCCAATACCACATAATAACACCAAAAAGAAGATTGATAAGTAATCGTGCCCCCCTCCGGGAGGGGGGATTGAAAGTCTATGATAATACGACTTGAGGGGGGAGAAAGCGAGGTAAATCGGTTTTTGCGCGGAATATTCAAACGCAGAAATGCAAAGATGGAAAACGTGCAGAAATTTATCTGATTCGCACTCTCCCCCCTGCGCTTGGCACAAGCCTGCTCCATCCTTCCCCCCTCCCGGAGGGGGGCTTGTTTACTGACTGCGTTTCCCCACTATAATTATTTAACCGCAAGTTAAATGCTTGTTACCTACGCTTCGCTTGTATTATCTTGGATCTATGTTATAATATAATCGAAAACAGGCCTGTTTACTATACTGAAAGGAACTCTAATTATGGAACTGAATATAGGTAACAACATTAAACGTTTGCGTCTTGCTAAGGGCTTGACACAGGAGCAGCTTGCAGAGCTTTTGACGATTTCAACAGCGGCTGTCAGTAAATGGGAAGCCAGAAATACCTACCCCGATATTACTATGTTGTTTCCGCTTGCGGAAATTTTCGGCGTGACGGTTGACGAGCTTTTGGGATATGATGAAGCAAAAGCAAAAGCGGACGTGGATCAGATACTGGAACAGCATCTGCAACTATACGCCCAAGGAAGATTTGACGATGGCAAAAAAATGATTTCAGACGCACGCAAGAAATATCCCCACGATTACCGCATTATGAATGCATATATGCAGGATGGAGCGCGCGGACTGAATGCCGACGCCTTGCTGAAAAATAAGGATGAGCTGACGCAAATTTGCAACTGTATTTTGGAGGGATGCACGCAAGACGGTCTCCGCGCCGAGGCAATTGAGATGAAAGCCAAGCTCCTGCACGCAAGCGGTGACACTGAGGCAGCGTTAGAGCTGCTCTCGTGTCTGTCCCCTTGGCAAGCACCGGTTTCAAAAGAGCGGCTTTTCTCCACAGATACAGCAGAGTTTCGGTACTGGAATAAGCGAAATTGTTATGGGTTAATGGATGTTATGTCGCTCAAGCTTGCGCGTATCATTCGTTTTGATCCTACACTCTCGGTAGCACAAAAGATCGAACGTATAGAGCCGATGGCACAAGCATTTGCGCAAATCAGCAACACACACGACCTCGCGTTTTTCTGTATCGGAGAGCAATCCATTTATGCAATATTAGCAGGTATGCTCAGAGTTGATAACGCGCCCATGGAAGAAATCATCCGTATCAGAGATAAGCATCTTGCATCCTTGCAGAAGGTCATGACGCTTGCCCAAAAGGATCCCGTGGTCAAAGAGCTGTTCAAGACCACCTATAAGACGGACGATGTGGTTGCATGGGAGTTGAATAAGCTTTTACATTCTCCGCATCCGCAGCTTGCAGAACTCAGAGAAAATCCCAAGTACATGGAAATGCTTCAAAAATGGGCTAAATAACAAAACAGAGCCAAACGCATGAAAATTGCGTTTGGCTCTGCTTTTTTCGTTTATTTACAGCACGATCGACTTGATCTCGGGGAATTCGTCCGCGAGGTCAAGCAGCTCTTCGCTGAAATTGTCTTTGTGTAAGCGAATGTCCATGGTCACACGCACGTCACCGTTTTCCAGCTTTTCCATCTCCACGCCGCTGATCAGAATTTTCATCTCGGTCAATCTTTCGCGGATCTTGGGCATCACGGTATGATAATCCCTGGATATCACCAGCAAAAGCTCCTTGGAGGATTGCATATCCGCCGGCAAAAACTTGTGCAAAGAGATCTGCAAAAGGATCATCAGCACCGTCACAAGAACACCGACGGTATACATACCCGCGCCCAGCGCAAGTCCGATAGCGGCAGTTGCCCAGATGCCCGCTGCGGTGGTCAAGCCCTTGACCGAGCCGCCGCGCACGAAGATGACGCCCGCGCCCAAAAAGCTGACGCCGGTGATGACGTTGGATGCAATGCGCGAAGCATCTGCCTCCATAACGTCGGAAAAGCCGTATTTGGAGACTACCATGATCAAGGTCGCACCGAGTGCCACGATGATATGGGTGCGTATACCCGCCTCCTTGAGGCGTTTGGTTCGCTCAAGACCGATCAAACCGCCGCACAGGCACGCTACAACAACGCGTATCAGATAATCCCATGCGCCGATATGCTCAAAAAGCCATAAGTCCCAAGCCATATCTGTCTCCTTTGATAAATTACATTATTCTGCGTAGCCAAGCTCCACATCCACGATGTTGGCGACACCGTTGCGATAGTAGGTCAGCTGTACTGTTTCGCCACCGTTGTGGCTGTTGATGACGTCCATAAGATCGTAAATGGTGGCAAGCTCGCGCCCATCCGCCATGACGATGATATCGTCGGGCTGCAGCTTATTTGCCGCATCCAGCCCGGGCGTGGTGCTCTGTACCCAAATACCGGTATGGGAAGCATGGAAAGCAACGTGGGGGTTTGCAGCAGCATCCTCCGGAGTGATCTCCTGAATTCTGTTCTCACCGGGAATGCTGATATAATACTTTCCTGCTTCAACGCCAACGCCCACGATACCGATCAAAGGACGCTTGGAGGTGATGGGAGAATCTCCGGGCTCACCCGTCTCGATGATGTTGTTGATCAGCACCATCGCACCGTCGATCGGAATGGCAAAGCCCATATTTTCATATTGCCCTGCAAGCTTGAGCGTGATGATACCAAGCACCTCACCGTTTGCGTTGACCAAGGGTCCGCCCGAGTTACCGGGGTTGACGGGGGTATCGGTCTGGATCAGCTTCATTTTCTTTTCCAGAATGCCTTCATCGTCGTAGATCTTGACCTCTCTTTGCGCAAAGGACACAATGCCCTTTGTCACGCTCCAGGCGTATTCCTCGCCCGCGGGCGTACCCACGGCATATACGTTCTGCGCGTCCTTGACGTCGGCAGAGCTGCCAAGCCTTGCGGTGTAAAGACCGCCGGCATTGATCTTGATCACGGCAATATCATCGATCGCGGAATATCCGATCACCTCGGCAACCGCTGCCTGACCGTTGTAAAACTTGACCGTGATGGTCTGCATATTCTCAATCACGTGATAATTGGTGGCAATATAGCCATCCTGCGTCAGCACAAAGCCGGTACCCGTACTGGATCCTTCGGCGCCTCTGGCAGCGATCACTACGGTATAGTTACGTACCGATTCCAATGCGCTGAGCTCAATCGTCTGCTCGTCGCCACCGCCAACAACGGTGACGTCTCCTGCCAAGCCGCCCTGCATGGTCTGATCCTGCTTATCCGGCAGGAAAATGTCCACCAGCAATACCCCCAGCAAAAGGGTAAAGCACAAAGCGAACACCACCGTCATGGTCAGTGCGTAGATCCATACACCGCGCACGTGCGCACGCTTGGCAAATTTTGTTTTCATATCCGCCGCGCGCTGCTCTTCATAGCTCCATTTATAGGTATACTGCCCATCCTGCTTTTGCGCGGCTGCCCCCTTTTGTGCCCGATCGGCTTCAAAAATCTGCTTTGCCTCTTGAGGCACATGCTCCATGTCGGGCTGTTTGTCCAAATCGTCTTGGTACTCCTGCGCAGTTTCCTTTGCAGAATCATCCAAAGGCGTTTGGGCAGGCTGCTCTTGTGTCTCGCTTGTCATTTGTTCTTGCTCTATTGGTTGCTCCGGCTCTTGATCCGGAGTCCGTTCACGTTTTTCTTCCAATGTCTTCTCCCCCTCTCATTCCTTTTCGGGAGCACTTACCTCGGGCAGCGTAAAGGTGAATTCACACCACTCGCCTGCTACACTGTCAACCGAAATACTCTCATGATGGGCTTCTATAATGGTCTTTGCAATATACAGCCCCAAGCCAACGCCCTTTTTGTCAAGTCCGCGGCTCTTGTCACTCTTATAAAAGCGTTCAAATACGTACGGCAGATCCTCCCCGGCAATTCCCTGCCCCTCGTTATAGATGCGCACGCGGATCTTCTGACCCTTTTTGATGCGGTCAAGACGAATGCGCAACGCACCGCCCTCTCTTGAGAATTTTACCGCATTGTCCACCAGATTATACACGATCTGATACATCGCATCGCGGTCAGCCAGCACGTACATATGCTCGTCATCGCATTCAAATTCCACTTCCAAGCGTTTGGCGTCGATCTTCTGCTCAAAAGAGATCAGAATCAAGCGCGAAACCTCACAAACGTCAAAGGGAGCGGACACAAATTTACGGTCGCCTGCCTGGATACGCGACAGATCCAGCAGCTGCGTGACCAGACGCGAAAGTCTTTTGACCTCCTCGGACACAATCCCAAGGTAATAGCTCTGCTGCTCTGCGGGGATCGCGCCCTCTAAGATACTGTCGATAAAGCCGGATATGGTGGTCATGGGTGTGCGCAGGTCGTGCGATACGTTTGCCATAAACGAGGTACGCATCTTGTCAAGGGCTTCCAAGGATTGCGCCATATTGTTCATCGCGGTTGCAAGCTCTGCCACCTCGTCGTTGCCGTGCACCGGTACGCGCACGTCAAATTTACCTGCCGCAAAGCTTTTTGCCGCATGGCTCATCTCTTTGAGCGGCGTGATAATGCGCTCGGTGATAAAATAGAACGCAATCAAGGCTGCCAGCATGACCCAAAGGCTTGCTGCCATGATGACCTGTACGGTGGAATCGCGCAGATCCATCCAATCCGAGGAATCCGCACAGACAAGCAGCACGCCGTACACGTCGCTGCCGTCCAATAAGGGATATGCATGCACCACGTGCGGTTGCGAAAGCATGCCCGCAAAGGTATCCGTGCCAATCACGGACTGCCCTGCCAGCACCTCTTCCATTCCCGTAAGCGGTAACGCCTTCCCTACCTCAAAAAGCTGCTGTTCCACACCGCGTCCCATAAGCAGCGTGCCGTCCGCATCTGCGATCATGATGGTGATGCCGTCCGCATTGACGGTCATCGCCTGCAAAATTTCCGCAGTGGTATGCTCGTTCTCGGCAATGTATTGCGAAAACGGCATATCTTTTTGATAGTTTCCGTCCACGTAAGCATATGCAGCGGCGGCTGAATTGGTGATCAGCTCGGTCTTGACCTGCTCGGAATATCCGTTGATAATATTACCGATGATCACGATCAGCAGCATAAAGCTGATCACAATGATCAGCATAAACGCCGTGATATACTTAAAAAACAGACTCTTAAACACGAAACGTGCCTCAGCCTAACAGCTCAAACTTGTAGCCAACGCCCCAAACCGTCTTGAGGATCCACTTGTCGGATGCCCCCTCCAGCTTTTCGCGCAGTCTCTTGACGTGCACGTCAACCGTGCGGGAGTCGCCAAGGTAGTCAAAGCCCCAAACCTTGTCAAGCAGCTGATCGCGGGTGAATACGCGGTTGTAGTTGGAAGCAAGGAAGTAAAGCAGCTCCAGCTCCTTGGGGGGAATGTCCACGCTCTTGCCCTTGAGCTTGAGCTCGTACTTCTGACGGCTGATCTCGATGTTCTCGAACTTGACCACCTCGTCGTCATCCTGGTTGTTGTGTGCCTGGTAGCGGCGCAGCACAGCCTTGACGCGTGCGGAAAGCTCCTTCATGTCAAAGGGCTTGACCAGGAAATCATCCGCGCCCAGCTCCAGACCCAGCACCTTATCAAACACCTCACCCTTTGCGGTGATCATGATAATGGGCTTGGAGGACATTTCGCGGATCTCGCGGCAAACCTGCCAGCCGTCCTTTTTGGGCAGCATAATGTCAAGCAGCACAATGTCGGGCTCGTACATCTTGAAAAAGCTGATGCCCTCAACGCCGTCGGATGCGGTCTTGACTTCGTAGCCCTCGTTGGTAAAATACACCTTAAGTAATTCGCTGATGTTGCTGTCGTCGTCTACAACAAGAATTTTGGTATCCATCATAATTTGGACCCTCCTTTATCTCTTTTCTCCATTGATTTTTGCAGCGTTTTGGTTTTACAGTATCATTATATCACACTTTTTTCATCATTGTGTGATTTTTGAATGAATTTTGTCGGAAATTTATGCAAAATCGCTGTTTTTTTCTTGGCGTTAATAATTGTATCACAAATTCACACATTTGTAAAGAGTTTTTTCAAAATTAGTTAACAAATTATGCAAGAAAAACGGGCATCTTCAAGCAAGTAAGATGCCGTTTTTTCTGTATCAAGCAATCGGAATGAGGTACTCCGCAAACGATCTTGCGGGGGCGGACGCATTGGCAATGCTGCCCTGCACACGCAGCGTGATCTGCTGCTCGGTAATTTGTCGGTCGCCCAACGTGTTCATGGAAACAAGGCTGTCCGCGCACAGCAGCACGCCCTCGTGGATGCCGTCCGCGGGGGTGAATACACCGAGATCCAGCGTGACTTCGCCGTCATTTTCACCCCTGTTGAGCACGCCCAGCACAAGGGCTTTTCCCTGCTCGTCCATCGAAAGCTGAATTTGCAGCAGATCGTTGCGGTGGGGGTGATAGTCCTCAATTTCTATCGTTCTGTACGCCTTGGTGTTTGCAAAGCGGTGCAGCATCATGCCCGCTGCCGTGACGTACGCGCCCTCCTTGGGCGTTTCGATCGCGGACTGCGCATGCGTGTTGGCAAGGTTGTTGAAGTTGATAAAATCGATATTCTGTCCGTATCTCTGCCACATCATGAGCATAGACGCAGCATCCAGCGCGTACGCCCATTTGCTGAACAGGTAGCACTTGGTCAGGTTGGTGTCACTTCTGGCTGCGAAATTGTAGCGGTCCGCACCGTTCAGCGGCAGCCACTCTGTATTGCAGTAGCGCAGATGCGTGCCGTGCTTTTGGTTATAGGCGTGCAGTACGGCAAGCTTTTTCTGCAATGCCCCCTCGTCATAACCGCGGTCAGCAATGAAATCGATGTCCTTACCCGCAATCTCGATCATGCCCGCAAGTTCTTCTACGGGATAGCTGTAGGTATCAATGCCTATCTTGACGGTGGGATCGACTGCCTTCATGGCGCGGGCATACACGATGCAAGCGCGCGCGTACTCCTCGGGGGTAAACCAGCGGTGCACCTCGTTGTCCATTTCCCAGTATTTGACACCATACGGCTTGACGCGTCCGTTTGCAATACGTGCACGTCCGCCCTCGGTATTCTCGTCGCCATTGCAGTATTCCACCCATGCGGCGGCATCGCGTGCGCCCTGCTCAAGGCTTGCAAAGCCGGGCAGATCCCTGCCGTGGCGGGCAGCGTGGATGGTGGGGTCGCATGGGTCCTTGTCAAGGCTCTCGGGCGGTACGTAATCAAAGAAACGCTTGAATGGATGGTACATATTGACGCAGATCATGGACTCGCCTCCCACCGCCTCAGCATACGAGGCAAGCTCGTCGGTGCCGATGTCGTTGTACTGATAGCCGCCCCAGAAATAAGACTTCATGGGCGGGCGATACGCGCCAACGCCGTCACGCCAGTTATAAAACGACGCAAAGCAGCCACCCGGCCAGCGCACCACGGCGGGAGACACGTACGCGCCTGCCTCGACCGCGTTTTTCTTAATGCCGCGGATCGCGTCCGAGGGGGTCAAGGTGAAATCGTCGCAAAGCAGACCGGTGTGGGGGGCTGTCAGCAAAGCAAAGGTGTAGCGCCCTTCGGTGGGGACACAGAAGCTTGCAAAAACGGTAGTCCAGTCCTCGCCGATCTCGGGGAGCGCAACCGTCACAACCGGGTCGGTCACGGTTCCCTCCTTGTATATCGCCACACATACCTCGCCCGCGCCCGATGTGCGTCGGATCTTACCCTTAAAGCTGTACGTCACGCCACAGAAGCAATATTTGCCTTCCTGCGCAAGCCCGCCCTCTGCGTCCGAGTTATTGACCACCTGCATGGCGTGCTCGCCGTGGCAGCCACCCGGAGCAATGCAAATGCGCACGTCGGCGGTGGGGGAGCTTTCTATGACAAAGGTGGAGTCATCCTCGATAAGCTGGTGCCCTGCCGTGCCTGGAAACGCAAACCATGCGTTGTGCTCGTAGCCCGAGTGATACCAGTCAAACACACGCCAGTCGGTCTCACAGCGCGAGGAAGGGTCGCGCTCGTCCTCCAAAAGGTCAAACCAGATCTTATTGATGGTGCGATACGGATAAAACGGCTCAAAGCTGCGGTTGAAAAACATTTCGGCAGCCATACCCTCCACCTGAAGCCCGTAGCCAAGCTCGATAAAGTTGGAGGCAAGCTTGCGGCTGATGGGCGTGGAGTGATACTTTGTCGTTGCTTTTAATTTCATATCGGTACTTCCTTTCATGCGCGCTGTGGGAGTTGATACCTTATTATAGCATTTTGCAAAAAAGGTGTCAAGGGCTGCAAAGGAACTCGGCGTATCGGTAGGGTAGCTGCGGGAGCAAGCCCCCGCCCTACGGAGCAAGCCCCCGCCCTACGGAGCAAGCCCCCGCCCTACGGTGGACGCGGCAGGTGTTGCATAAGGAGTAAATGAATAGCGGGAGGGCTGACGCCCTCCCGCAGTAGTTTTGTTTTTATGCTTGGATCACCTTTTCGCCGCCGTTCCAGATGACGCGCACCTTGACGGGGGTGTCGCACGTGAGTGTGATGTGCGGCTCTGCGTCAACACTTTCGCGTGCGTCGCACAGCAGCGTGACCGATCTGCCGCCAAACGGATAGCGCTCAATGCCGTGCTGTTCGGTCAGGTTCACGCGCCAAACGATCTCGTCATTTTTAGCGTCCGCCTTGATGCCGAACACGTACTCGATCAGCACCGCGATCGGGATAAGACCCGTCCAGCCCACGAAATCCGACTTTGCGGGCTGCCCCGGGCGCGCATGCTCGGGTGAATAATTCTCCCAAACCGTGCCGGTCTCAAGATACACCTTGACCACGTTTTCCAAGGTATTGCAGCCGATCTCGTGCGCGAGATCGTGATACCCTACCCTTTCAAGCCCTTTGAGCACCATATAATTGGTGGGTGCCCATACAGAGCCCTTCCAATAAGCACCGTTCTCATTGTACTCGGGGTGGTCGGCAGACAGCGTGGGCACGCGGTGGGGACGCTTGAACTCCGCGGGATTTTCCAGGTGCGCGATCAGGCGCGGCAATCTTTCTGCGGGCACGATATCCGCAAGCAGCGACCAGTATGCACCGATGCTCTTGACGCCCGAAAGACCCGAACGCCACATGTCATAGTAAAATGCATCCTCCTCGCTCCAAAGCTTATCATTGATCAGCGCGGTCAGCATTTCTACCTCACGCACCAGCCATGCGGTATCCTGCTCGTGACCGAGGATCTTGCCCATCTCGATCAGCACCTTGCCGCTGATGACCATTTGAATGCAGGCATCGATCCAGATGCCGTGACCGTGCGAGCAATGATCACTGTACTGCTTTTCCACGCGTGGCTGGTTATCCATGCCGCACGCCAAACCGCAGGACCAATAGCTGCCGTCGCGCCAGGTGCGGTTGAGCTGCAGCCACTTATGATACGCCAGCAGCGGATAGAACACGCGGGAAAGACGCTCCCTGTCCCCTGTCAGCTGGAAATACTCCCACTCGCACCAAGGCATAATGTTGGGGCCCGTGGATGCGGGATCGTCGCGCTGGAATTGCTCCCCGGGCTCGCTCTCACAGATCTCGCGGCAAATAAAGCCGTCCTTGTGCTGGTGCGAATACATATTGTCCAAGGTCTTTTGAAAGTTAAATACCTGCGAGCCGTATCTGCCAAACATTACAATAAACGAAGAATCCCACATAAACAGGTATCCGTTAAACGCCGTATCGATAAAATTGGACACAAAGCCCGCCGCAGCGTTGGGCTTGCGCAGATTGCGGAAGGCGATTTCCCACACCTTGTCGTAGCACGCAAGTGCTGCGTCATGCCCTTGCCATACGGGGCGCGGCAATTTGTCCTTCGCCTCGGCATAAGTGGGCAGCGGCGCGTCCTCCGCCTCCATTTGCAGATACGGATTTTTGGCGACGTACTCGTTGCCCGCGTAAAACAGCGAATCGTTGACAAGATAATGCTTTCCCATAGGATCCCTCCGTTTGTTTTGATACTTCATTATAGCATGTTTTGCGAGAATTGTCTATGCAGTTTTAAGAAAATGCGTGGAATATAAAAACAAAAATCATAACAAACTTTGGAAAAAACTCTTGACTCTATAGTTGACTATAGCCCTTTTTGTACTATTTGGTCTATGTATTTTAGTAGTTTTGCAAGGGAATGTCCGTTTTTGGTGAAGGAGCGTCCCTACGATGAACCTCATCCACCGCAACCGCGTCATTGAAACTCGCGCTGCTCGTTTCTGCTTCCGCTGCGGTCCCCCTTCCCCAGCGGGGCAAGGCTTGTTGCGGTTACCCTTGCCGATAAGTAATAACAAGACGGATTTGAAAATTCACTTCCCCCAAACGGATAAGCAAACGACGAGGATGCGCGAAGAAAGCCTTGCCCCGCTGGGGAAGGGGGACCGCAGCGGAGAGGATTCGAGGCGTTGAGCTGAGAATCATCGACGCGGTTGCGGTGGATGAGGTTCATCACGCGGACGCTCTTTCACATCTTCACAATTGCAAAGAGGCTAAGCCATTTGGCTTAGCCTCTTAATTCTCATTTCTGCAGCTTCTGCAGGTCGTTTTTGCGGATTTCCACGCGTCTGACCTTGCCGCTGATGGTTTTGGGCAGCTCGTCCACGAACTCCACGATTCTGGGGTACTTATAAGGCGCAGTGTGCGTCTTGACGTATTCCTGAATCTCCTTTTTGAGCGCGTCGGTCTTGTCCGTGCCCGTGACAAGCACGATAGTCGCCTTGACGATCTGTCCGCGCACCTCGTCGGGTACGGGCGTCACGGCACATTCCAGTACGTAGGGCAGCTCCATGATCACGCTCTCGATCTCGAACGGGCCGATGCGGTAGCCCGAGGACTTGATAACGTCGTCGATACGGCCAACGTACCAAAGGTAGCCGTCCTCGTCCATGCTTGCCTGGTCGCCTGTGTGATAATAGCCGTCGTGCCAGACCTCGTGCGTCTTTTCCTCGTCCAGATAGTAGCCGATAAACAGACCGCAGGGGGCGTCATCCTTCACGCGGATGCAGATCTCACCCGTGTCACCCATCGGGCAGGGATTGCCGTCGGGATCTAAGATCGCCACGTCGTAAAGCGGGCTGGGTCTGCCCATAGAACCGATCTTGGGCGTAGAGCCTACGAAGTTGGCAATGGACAGCGTGGTTTCGGTCTGACCAAAGCCTTCCATGATGGTCAGTCCCGTTGCCTCCTTAAAGCGGTTAAAGACCTCGGGATTGAGTGCTTCACCTGCCGTAGTGGCATACTGAATGGAGGAAAGGTCGTATTTGGAAAGGTCTTCCTTGATAAAGAATCTGTACATGGTAGGAGGTGCGCAGAAGGTGGTGATGCCGTACTTTGCGAACATGGGCAGAATATCCTCGGAGTGGAATCTGTCAAAGTCGTAGGTAAAGGTTGCCGCCTCGCACAGCCACTGACCGTACAGCTTGCCCCAGAGAGCCTTACCCCAACCGGTATCGGAAATGGTGAAGTGCAAGCCGCCGGGCTTGACGTTATGCCAATGCTTTGCGGTGGGATAATGTCCCAGCGCGTACTTATACGAGTGGGTTGCAATACGGGGATAGCCCGTTGTGCCCGAGGTGAACAGCATAAGCATGGGATCGTTGCCGCAGGGGGTATTTTCGGTGCGGAAATAGTGCGTGCTGAAACGCTCCATTTCTACGTTATAATCGTGCCAGCCTTCCTTTTTGCCGCCGACAAGGATCTTGCGCATGCCGGGGAATTGTGCCGCTGCCTTCTCTGCCTCGTTTGCAACCTCACCGTCTGCAGTGCACACGATTGCTTTGACGCCTGCAGCCTTATATCTGTAGGAAAAATCGTGCTCGACAAGCTGATTGGTCGCGGGGATGGCGATTGCACCGATCTTGTGCAATGCCAGCATGCAGAACCAGAACTGATAATGACGCTTGAGCACCAGCATGACGGTGTCGCCCTTCTTGATGCCCAAAGATTCAAAATAGTTGGCGGTCTTTGCCGAATACTTCTTCATATCGGCAAACGTAAATCTGCGGTCGGTCTTATCGTTTGCCACCCACATCATAGCCAGCTTATCGGGGGTATTCTTGGCAATCGCGTCCACGCAGTCAAATGCAAAGTTGAATTTGTCCTCATTCTTGAACTTGATGCCGTTGAACACGCCGTTCTCATCGTAATAGGACTCAATGAAGTTGTCCGCAACGGTGGCAGCTGTGCTTTCGACCTCCACCGCCTTGGGTGCCGTGAAGGGCACCTCGGGGTATTCCTCGCTGACAAGTCCGTCCTGCGGATTGAGTACGACAGCGTGGAACTCACAGCCGCCCTCGCTGACGGCAATCATGCCGTGGGGGATCAAGCTGTTATAGAAAATGGAATCGCCCTCATGCAGAATATCCACGTGATTGCCAACCTGCACCTTTAAGGAACCCTTGACGATGACGTCAAATTCCTGACCGTTGTGCGAGTTGAGCTTCATGGGCGCGTTCTGTTCCTCGGGGATGTACGGGAATTTGACCAAGAACGGCTCTGCGAGCTTATCCTTGAACTTGGGGGCAAGGTTGTTGTATTCTACGCCGTGCTGCTTGAGGATTTTAAGTCCCTCTCCCCTTCTGGTAATGGCAAAAGAGGTCAGCGTGGTGCTGCGACCCTCCAAAAGGTCAACCACTTCGACGTCGCACGCCTTGGCGCACTTATAAATAAACGTAAAGCTGAAATCGGTCTCGCCCTGCTCAAGCAGCAGATAGTCCTCGACCGATACGCCCGTCAGCTTTGCAAGCTCTGCAGGACTGTACCCTTTCGCCTCTCGCAGGTCCTTGATTCTCCCTGCAACCTCTTTTAAGCTGTAATCCATTCTCTTGTCTCCTTTTGCTCCGAAATGATTACAAATCCGAATAAAACAAAAAACCGCCTCAAAAGAAACCCTTTGAGACGAGTTCATTACCCGCGGTACCACTCAAATTACGGCATAGCCGTCACTTACCGGACTCTGTCAAGCCCTTTGCCTTTACGCAGCAAATACGGAAGGAGTCTACCGGGCAAACGCACACGGCGCAAGCCTTTCGGTCCTCCGACTCAGAAGCGATAGGTCATACGGAAAGCCCCGCCATTGTCTCGCACCGCCCGACAACTCTCTGTAAACGCTCTTCCCGACCCTCTTCATCACAGTCGTTATTTGTGATATTCAAATTTGAACCTATTATAACACCATAAAAATCAGTTGTCAATACTTTTCGGCAAATTTTTCACAATTTTAAAGCCCCCGAATTCGGGCATTCGGGGGCTTTTTGATTATAGCCAAGCATTTACTCGGGCAAGTCTTGGTCGTAGAGGTATCTTGTCACCAGCTTTTCCTCTCCCTTTTGATTGGTGAGAATGATCTGCACCAGTACACCGGGGCGGGTCATGAGTGCCACGGGGCGGGAGGCATCCAGATAGGCATCCCACATATCGGCAGGTACGGGATCGGTGGCACTGACAACACTGCCCTTGATATCCATTCCGTCAAAGCTGTCCAAAAGCCTGATCTGCACGGTATTTTCGCAAGAGAAAAATACGAAGGACACCGCCCGACCGTAGTTGTCCAACAAAAAGCAACGTGGGGTATAACGCTGATAGCGCACGTCGGTCACGGTATATTCGCTTTCAAAGCAAGCGTCCAATTCCCTTTCGCGCAAAAACGACATAGTGTTTTCCCACGAAGCCGTCACGTAGTAGGTCTCGTATCCCTTGTCCGATGGGTGCTTGCTATCCATCATAGCAGACGCATACGTGGATCTGCACATACGGACGATACCGATGACCTCGTCGTTTGGCTCGTCCGAGAAGTAGCGAGCATCCGAGATCTGCGCAGCCTTATCCGTATCCAGCGCGATGATCAACGCTTGGCGGTCACGATCCGAAAGATCAACGGCAGTAAAGCTTGCAAACAAGGGATCTCCGAGCTCAATGGTATCTATATCCGCAAAGCCTCTTTCCGCATGGGAATTTGCGATCTCCTCGCGTATTGCGTGCGTATTCTCTGCCTGCACCGTCTGTTCAAGCGTTTCAAGCGTCAGATATTCATAATAACGCTCCACCGTTTTTCCGTTTTTCAGAGTATAGGTCACCCTGAACAGCACGGGGACCACCGTTTGCGCGTGCGCATCCGCAGGCTGTCCCGTAAAGGTCTGCCTGCCGTCGGTGATTACTGCCTCGTGAATGGCAAGCACAGTCGCAATATCCTCGGAATGCGTCATGACGGGAAGAACATCCTCGTTAATTTCAAATCCGTGGGTATACAGGAAATGATAATAGGTATCGGTCCCTGCGTTCGTACCGGACATGGGAATGCCCTTGTAACCCGGGGCATGTGCCATGGAAAAGCCACTTTGCCCCAAGTGGGAGAGCAGCGTGACGTTTTGGTTATAGGTAACGGTCACCGATTGCACGTCCATGGGATCGGGCAGATAGGTCGCGTAGCCGAACCAGCCCGTACCAAGCAGGATAGCCATCACCAAGCCGACGGCACTTGCACCGCACGGGATAAACCATTGCTTGACCGAGCCTTTCGGGTCGCGCGTCAAAGCAAGGCGCAAAAGGACGGATGCAAGCACGATGGCAAGCACGAACAGGGCGGTCAGCATAGCAGTCCCCCAAAAGCCCTCGGCGGGTGCCTTCAAAAGCAGCACCAAGGAGGCTATGCAAAAGCCGTTAGCGATGGCTACTGCATGTGACAGAATGGGATGAACGGTAGCCTTGCCCGCATGCTCGGCGGGGCGGCGGCAGTAGGCAAATCCCGCAAGCACCGCCAGAGCAAGCATGAGCACGAGCAGCAGCGTGGTCCTGCCCACGGGGAGCGATGCCATGTTCGCCCTATAGCTTTCTGCCATGGCAAACCCGCTACCGTTTTCCAATGCAGCATAATAGTCTAACAGGTTCTTGGGGAAATGGGCATACGCCAGCTGCTCCCGGAACATGGTGAACAAACCTGCATCAAGATGCTCGATCAGCAGCTTTTCGCCCAGCGGTGTGCCGAACAGGTAAAAGCGGAGCATGGTCTGGCTGCCCCACAAAACGGCGTAGGGCGCGGACAGGATGCCCGCGGTGCATAGAAGCGTGGTAAGAAAGCTCCCGCACAGCACCGAAACCAGCACCGCCACGGTGTAGGATAACAGCGCGATCAGCAAAAGGCTTGCCACGTACACCGTGGTATAATGCGCGCAGATGCCGAAGTAGTCGTCACCCACCTTGGCAAGTGTTGCGTAATGCGTGATCGCAAACGGGACAAGGATGCCCACGACTACCGACACAAGTCCAAACGCATAACGCAGCAAAAATTGCTTTGCCCTTGCCGTGCCGACAGAGAGATACAGCACGCTTTCCCGACGGCTCCATAAAAATCGGAACATACAAAATGCGGCAAAAATACCGAAAAGCACCGCTGCAACCGGCACAAGCGACTCAAAATCCCGGGCAATCAGGGTAAAGGCATCCGGTCGATCGCCCGCAAAGCGTTTGCCCACGAAGGTAAGCAAAGAAAACAGCAGCATACCGGGCACAGCCACCCACCAGTAACGGCGCACTGTCCAGAGCATTTCGTGGAGCACGGGAGCGAATTTACGCTTGGCTGTCAAAGAGGCCTTCGATGTCATAACTCTTCCCTCCCTTTCTCATTTCATATTTGAATACGTCCTCCAAGGACATGGGATAGGTCTCAAACAGCCAGAGTCCGCCAAGGCTTTCCAAGTGCGCCTTGACCGTATCGGCATCTCTCTCGCTGATAAAAGACAGGACCTTTCCGCTGACCAGCAGATCCCCGTGAGGAATGTCGGCAAGCATCTCGGCGCATGCCTCGCGGTCAAAGCCTGCGCGGATACGAACGTACTGCTCCTTGATTGTATCGATCTCGCAGCTGTAAACGATGTGGGTGCCGTTGAGCATGCCCACGGTATCGCAGATATGCTCGATCTCGTGCAGGTTGTGGGATGCCATGATGATGGTAGCCCCGGTCTCTGCCATGTACTCGAGCAGCAGATCGCACACGGTCATGCGGACGGTGGGATCCAGACCGTCAAAGCTTTCATCCAAAAGAAGATAGCGGGCGCGGGAGGAAAGCCCCAAAATCAGGCCTGCCTGACGCTTCATACCCTTGGAAAAGCCGTTGAGCTTCTTTTTGGGATCAAGCCCGAAGATCTCGGTAAGTTTTTCAAAAGTTTCCATGGAAAAGCGCGGATAAAAGCCGCGGTAAAAGGCTGCCATGGTGCGAAGATTTGCTTGGGGCAGAATATAGGGTTCATCGGGAATCAAAAAAATATCCCGACGGGCTGCTTCACAGGTGTACACGTTCAGCTTTCCGCCCATGCCCGGCATTCCTTCAATATCTGCCGTAACATTTCCCTTATCGGGCGCATACAGACCCGCAATAAGGCAAAGCAAGGTTGTCTTTCCCGCTCCGTTGTAGCCTACAAGCCCGTATATAGAGCCGTCGGAAACCGTCAAGGAGACGCCATCCAGCACGGTCTTATTCCCAAAGGACTTGCTGACGCAATTGATCTCAATCATGAGAATGGATTCCTTTCTGTAAAATGCGAAATTTGCATTCGGGCATGGCTATGCCATTACCCGAAAATTTCTGCCAAAATCTTCTCGGCTGCCTCCTTTGAGACCCCCGAGGCTTTGGCAACCGCCATCGCTTCTCGCAAAGCGAGCTCGGCTTTGTCCTGTACGGCGCGGTTATCCCTTGCACTATCGGCAACAAAGCAGCCCTTGCCCTGAACCGTAATGATCACGCCATCCTCTTCCAGCTGTGCAAACACCTTTTTGATGGTGTTGAAGTTGAGGGAAAGATCGGCAGCGAGGGTTCGCAGCGAGGGGAGCTTGTCGCCCGGGGACAGTACGCCCGAGGTGATCAGGGACAAAATTTGCACCTTGATCTGCTCGTAAACAGGCGTTTTACTGTTGTGGTCAATGATAATCATGAGAATTCTCCAACTGTGATACTTGCTATAGCACAGTTATTATAGCACATTGCCATGCGGGTGTCAATAGGTTTTGCGAAAAACAGATTGCTTTTTTATATGGTCGTGTCTGCTTTTTGTGTAAATCCCCATACGCATCAAGATCAAGCATGCTCTTTTTCTCCGTTTCGCCCACGGGAAAATTGCCCGAAGGGCTTGCAAAACGAGAAAAAATGGTTTATAATTATGATGTATAATTATGGCTATCAAAATCTTATGAATATGGAGATTACAAAATATGAAGCTTGGTATCGTCGGTCTGCCCAACGTGGGCAAGTCCACTCTGTTCAACGCCCTGACCAATGCGGGGGCTGAATCCGCAAACTACCCCTTCTGCACCATTGAGCCCAACGTGGGTATCGTACCCGTACCGGACAAGCGTCTGGACGTTCTGGCTGAGATGTACAAGCCCGAAAAGCTGACCCCTGCCGTTTGCGAATTCGTTGACATTGCAGGTCTTGTCAAGGGCGCATCCAAGGGTGAGGGTCTTGGCAACCAGTTCCTTTCCAACATCCGCGAATGTGATGCAATTCTGCACATCATTCGTTGCTTTGAAAATGACGACATCATTCACGTTGAGGGCAGCATTGACCCCATGCGTGACCTTGAAACCATCAATATGGAGCTGATTCTTTCCGACATGGAAATGATGGAGCGCCGCATCGAGCGCACCACCAAGGCTATGCGTGCAGATAAATCGCTGGCTGCACAGATGGAGGTATTCAAGAAGATCCTTGCCGTGCTTGAAGAGGGTCAGTGCGCGCGCACCGTTGCGCTCACTCCCGACGAAGAGGAGCTTTTGGCTGATACCCACCTTCTGACCCGCATGCCCGTCATTTACGTGGCAAACGTCAGCGAGGATGACGCAGGCAGCGAGCCCTTGGGCAACCCTGCATACGTCAAGCTCAAGGAATACGCAAAGAGCGAGCAGAGCGAGATCATGTGGATCTCGGCAGGCATTGAAGCAGAGATCGCACAGCTGGACGCTGAGGAAAAGGCAATGTTCATGGAGGACATGGGCATTGAGGAAAGCGGTCTTGACAAGCTGATCAAGGCAAGCTATTCCCTCTTGGGTCTGAGCTCTTACATGACCGCAGGTCCCAAGGAGGTACGCGCTTGGACCATCAAGAAGGGTACCAAGGCTCCCCAGGCAGCTGGTAAGATCCACAGCGACTTTGAGCGCGGCTTTATCCGTGCAGAGGTTGTTTCCTATGACGATCTGGTCAAGCTGGGCAGCGTTGCCGCTTGCAAGGACGCAGGTCTTTACCGCAGTGAGGGTAAAGACTACGTCATGCAGGACAGCGACATCGTACTGTTCCGCTTCAACGTTTAATTTGAGGTAATTCCCATGAGAATGAGAAGAAAAAAGCACGGTGCTGAGCGCATCGCCGCTTGCTCCGAGCTGCTGATCGAGCATCCCGAGCTGCTTATGAACGACCCCTGTGCCCCCTTTTCCGAGAAAAAGCCGCTCGCGCTTGAGATCGGCTGCGGCAAGGGTGCGTTTGCCTGCGGCACGGCTGCGGCAATCCCCGAGGTCAATATGATCGCCATGGAGCGCGTAGCAGACGTGGCATGTCTTGCACTTGAAAAGGCAAGCGCATGTGCAGATACCCGCCCCGACAACCTGCGCTTTATCATCGGCAATGCGGAAAATCTGCCCGAATGGCTGCCCGCGCATTGTCTTGACACCATTTATCTCAATTTCAGCGATCCCTGGCCCAAGAGCGGCTACAAAAAGCGTCGCCTGACCCACCACGGTTTTCTTGAAAAGTACCGCGAGCTGCTCGTTCCCGGCGGCATGCTCAAGTTCAAGACCGATAATCACGATCTG
This sequence comes from Eubacteriales bacterium, assembly GCA_045587385.1. Lineage (GTDB taxonomy): Bacteria > Bacillota > Clostridia > Oscillospirales > CAG-272 > SVQP01. Next base: position 19,627 of record JAZNCE010000003.1, on the reverse strand, counting down.
TTTTTCTTCAGCCTGGAAGAGTTTGAGGCTTGCGGGCTGGAGATCGTCTGGAAGACCGAGGATCTGCACGCAAGTGAGCTGGCTGCATGCAACGTCATGACCGAATACGAGGCGAACTTCTCCTCCAAGGGCATGCCCATCTACTCTGCGCACGTGCGCTTTCCCGCATGAGCACCCCAGCAGTCGAGCCAAGCGGCATTCTGCTGATCAACAAGCACGCGGGCGCGACCTCGCACGACATTGTCTACAAGGTGCGCCGCGCCATGCACACCAAGCGCGTTGGTCACACGGGCACGCTTGACCCAATGGCAACAGGCGTTCTGGTGGTGCTGGTGGGCAGAGCGGCAAAGGCTTGCGAGTACGTCAGCCATGACCGCAAGGTCTACCGCGCGACGCTGCGACTTGGACTGACCACCGACACCGAGGACACCACGGGCACGGTGCTGACTACGTGCGACACGCTTCCCTTGCCCGAACAGGTCATAGAGGTGTGCAAGCGTTTTGTAGGCAAGATAGAGCAAATTCCGCCCATGTACAGTGCCTTAAAGGTGGACGGGCAAAAGCTTTGCGACCTGGCGCGCAAGGGCATCGAGGTCGAGCGAAAGGCGCGAGAGATCGAGATCTTCTCCCTTTCCTGCGAGCCGACAGACTCCGAAAGTGATTACATTCTCACCGTGGATTGCTCGGGCGGCACGTATATCCGCACGCTGTGTGCCGACATTGGTGCTTCTCTTGGCTGCGGCGGTGCAATGGCAACCCTGGAGCGCGTACAAACGGGCGGCTTTGGCTTGGACGAGTGCATCACCACCGATCAGCTTGAACAGATGGACGATGACGCAAGACTTGCGCTGCTGCGCCCCGTTGAGGTGCTGTTTGCAGAGCATCCCGCGGTATGTCTGCCCGCCTTTTATGAGCGACTTTGCCGCAACGGCTGCGAGATCTATCAAAGCAAGATCCGCACGGAGTTCCCTGTCGGTCAGCGCGTGCGCATCTGCGACGCGCAGGGGCACTTCTTCGCCCTTGGCGAGGTGCGCGACTACGAAGGCGGCAGTGCGATTGCCATGATCAAGTTGTTTGAATTATAAAAACACAGAAATATAGCAGAAAACCGCTCAAAAGAGCGGTTTTCTGCGTTTTATTTATAACGGTGGGAGCAAAGCCCCCTCCCTACCCTTTCCAAAGCACAACCGTTCGTAGGGCGGGGGCTTGCTCCCGCAGAAATATGATTATGTGTTAATTAAAACTTCCCGCACAAACGGTCGGTGCAATTCTTGCATTTGAGCGTGTCGTTGCAGGCATCGGTAAAGCGTTCTGGGTGGGTATAGACCTGAAATTCCCAAATGATCATGATGATAACCGACAAGCCTGCCAGCGACCAGGTGTATACCCCGGGAACAAACAAAAACGGTGTGAACATCATAAAGTGATCCCAGTTAAAGATGCGGCAGGTGGTGCAGCAGCGATTTTTCATGAACCACACGCGGAAAGGACACCAGAACAGCACGCAGATCAGGTCACACACGTAAAACGCGGCAACGAACAGCATGGGAAACCAATACGCACCCAAGGGTTTCAGCCACAAGAACCACGAGGCAGCCAAAGCGGCAGTCAAGGGTCCCCAGAAATACCAAATGCGCAAGCCTTCCTTGAAATATCTCTTGCGCAGCGCGCGACGGTCAACCTGATCGCAATTTGCGCAGGGGCTGTAATTGCGCCCAAACACCTTGAGCGAGCCCATGGAAAACCAGCCCTTGCTGGGCACGATCTGAAAGATCATATCAAACGTCCAGATGCCCCACAGCGCATACAAAAACAGGTGCGTGGGATGGAACTGCGAGAACACGGCTGTTCCCTCGATGATATCGGCGGTTCCCGGTCTGATTGCAAACAACAAAGCAAGCGCGATCAACACACAGACGCGATACAAAAATCGCAGAAAGTATACCTTTCTCATGCGGGATTTTTTCTTTGTCGCCATAAAAATAGCTCCTTTATCACTTCTCTACAATCACATTATACAGGAAAAAACAGAAAAATGCAACAAAAAAGACCGAAATTTGTCACATTTCGGTCTTTTTATATATAAAATTATTCAGATTTCTTTTTGGAATTGCGGCGCTTGAGCGATTTGAGCTCTGCCATAAAGGAATCAATGTCGTTAAACTCGCGGTAAACCGAAGCAAAGCGCACGTATGCTACCTCGTCCTTTTCGCGCAGAATGTCCATGACCATTTCACCAAGCTCCTGGGAGCTGACCTCCTGGCGCAGCGAGTTTTGCAGATCCATCTCGATCTGGTTGACGATCTCCTCAGCGTTTACAGGACGCTTTTGCGTTGCCTTGAGCACACCGACAAGCAGCTTGGACTTATCAAAGAGCTGCTTTTCCCCGTTTTTCTTGACAACGAAGATCTGCACCGATTCCATGATCTCAAACGTGGTAAAACGCTTTTGACATTGCAGGCATTCGCGTCTGCGACGGATGCTCGCGCCATCGTTTACGGGTCTGGAATCCACAACTTTGCTCTCTGCATATCCACAAGCGGGACAATTCATAAACCTTTTCCTCCGAAAGAAAAATTTCCTTATGACAAGTATAACACATTTTTCTTATTTTGTAAAGACCTTGCACAACATATTGTGTTAAATATTTGAAAAATTACTGAAAATTCCTACATTTAGAGGTTCTAAGGCAATTCTTTCCCGTGCTCCCTGTGCTTTCCGCTGGCGTTTTTCGCTTTTTTATGATAAGATCGAAGCAAAGAAAGGAGAGTTTTCATGACACGCATCAAACGAAAAGCAAAAAACTATTCCCTGAGTGCGCCTGCCTTTTACACGGCTTTGGGCGGACTGAATGCGTTAGCGCTTGCCGCATGCGACACGGCGGTGCGCGTGGAGGCTGCATTTACGCAAAATCCCGGACTGATCGGCACGGCATACATACCCGCCATTGAACACATACTCGGTGGCTTTGTGGTGCTGTGCGGCGGTGTTTTGCTGATCGACTACACGGCGCGGCGTTAGTATTCCGCCAAGATCTCGTGCAATCTCTGCACTACGGGCGGCACGGTCAACCTGTCTGTTGCGTACGCTTGACGCAAAAGCTCACCGGGCACGTAATCATCGTATTTTTCAAACACGGGCAGCTCGCTTGCCTCCACCAAGGATTCGGCATCAATCCCCCGCTCTGCAATGCGGCAAAGCTCCCCGATCAGCGCAAAATCACCGCTCTTTTCCATCTTGAAGGTGATATAATAGCAGCCCTCAAACGCAATGCCCGAAATTCCCAGCTGCTTTGCGTGCTTTTTGAGTAGGCGGCGCAGCGTACGGAATGCACGCGTGCCAAGCCACGGAAAGAGGCACCAGCTGTACCCACCCAAGTGAATGAGCGAATGCTCGTGCATGCCGGTATTTCTTGCCACGTGCCTTGCCACGTCAAGGCGCGCGCGGGCATTGTCCTTGAGATAGGGGTATACGGTATCCTCGATCAGCACCTGCTTCATGCGCTCGAGAATCTTGGTATGGATCTCGCCAAAATCTCCCGGCCAGGAGATCTCCATTTTTCCTTCAACGCTTTTGACGTAGATCAGCTTACGCGCGATATCCAGCTCCTCAACCTCCCACACGCGTCCCGCCAACGCAAAGCGGTCGCCCACGGGGGGCGGCGTGGTGATGGTGCCGATCTCGTCCGAGCCGCAGCGCACGGTATAATCCTCGCTATCCTTGAATACGGCGTAAAAGCGGAAGCTTTTGAGCAGCTTTTCCCCTGCCAGACCCACGATCAGCCCCTTTTCCTCGGTCATTTCGAGGAAATCATTGTTAAGCATGGAGATCATGAGCACCTTGTAATCCTCCTTGCGCACGCCAAGGAAAGGCGGCAAGGAAAGCACCTTAGCAGCAAGCGCGGCAGGCGTCAGCTCGCCCTGCGCGGCAAGAATACTCAAGGTTTGGTGGAACAGCAGCGAATACGGCAGCTTTTTGCGCATGGGCGGCTCAATAAAGCGTTCCTCGATATACAGCTGCACAATGGCAATGCCGCGCAACAGCTCCCACGGAATCAGCTGCGGCAAAGGGGTATTGGGCAGCGGATCTTCCTCGCGGAACACCATCATCATCTCGGGCGGCTGACCGCGTCTGCCGGAGCGACCAAGTCGCTGCAAAAAGCCGCTGACCGAGCTGGGTGCCTGGTTTTGCAGCACGCGCTCAAGTCTGCCGATATCAATGCCCAGCTCCATAGTCACGGTCGCGCAGGTGACGGCAAACTCTTCCTCATTTTTCATTTTAAGCTCGGCTTCCTCGCGCAAGGATGCCGACAAATTGCCATGGTGGATCAAAAACACGTCCTGGTCCCCTCTTGCGCGCGCGATCTGACGCATGGTGGCGCACACGTATTCGGTTTCTTCTCTGGAGTTGGAAAACACCAGAGATTTTTTGTCTTTGACGCAATCGTAGGCGTACTCATAACCCGCATCCAACATGGCAGGCGTTTCGGTTGCCTCTTCGCCATCCTTCTCGGATTCATCCTTGCCCTGCGTTGCCTTGGGATTTTGCACGTAAAAGTGCTCAAGCCCCAATCTCCAGCGGATCTTACCCTCGGGAAATTCGGGCACGTCGGTTTCCCTGCCCGTACCCTCGCTCAGCCATGCCGCTGCGCCCTGCGGGTCGCCAATGGTGGCGGAAAGCCCCACGCGGCGCACGTCGTGCCCGATCAAGTGCGTAATGCGGTCGAGCTGGCAGCGGATCTGGTTGCCTCTGTCGGTGCCCGTCAGGGTATGGATCTCGTCAATAACCACGTAACGCAGATCCCCGAACAGGCGCGGAATATCGTTGGAGCGCGAGATCAGCATTGCCTCCAAGGATTCGGGCGTGATCTGCAGTACGCCGCGCGGAGTTTCCAGCAGCTTGCGCTTATGCGAGGCGGCAACGTCACCGTGCCAATGCGTCACGGGTATACCGCTTTGGTCAAGCAGCTGCTCGATGCGGTAAAACTGGTCGTTGATCAAACTTTTCAAAGGGGCTATATAAATGACGCCCACGCTTGCGGGGGGATTTTCCCAAAGCTCGGTGAGAATGGGAAAGAAGGCTGCCTCGGTCTTTCCGCTTGCGGTGGACGAGGTCAAGAGCAGATTGCGGTCGGTTTCAAACAAGGTCTGCGCGGCTGCCATTTGCACGGGGCGCAGAGAATCCCAGGTATTCGTATAGATAAATTCCCTGATAAAATCGGGAAACCGTTCAAATATCTCGTCTGCTTTGGTCATGCGTTTCCCTCCTTATCAGAAGTCCAGATCATCGGGGGTGAATTTGCGCGCGGAGTCCGCGGGTGCGGGCGCATCGTGATTCGCTCCCGCGGGAGCAGCCACGGACGGTGCGGTCTTGACCACGTCCTCGAATTTAGCCTCGGGGTTCTGCATCAGCACGTTGAGCACGGTCATATAATCGCGCAGCATTTCACGCGGTGTGATCATGCTGTCCGCTCCCGCGCGGGAAAGGCAGGCTTGCAGGAAAGTGACCTGCTGCTCCTTTGTAACACGGGGCTGCACACCGTAATACTGTGCGTACAGCTGGGTGATACGCGAAAGCAGCGCGAAAAGCTCGTCGTCCGAAAGTCTGCGCAAGCGGATGACGGGACCGATCAGATTCTTGTAGCCTTCCATGGTAAAGCGGCTGTCGCACAGACGCGAGCGCAGCGCCTCGTAGGAAAACAGTCCGCGGCGCGTGTCCTCCAAAAACTGGGGCGTACCGCCAAACACGATCTCCAAGCCCGGTGCACGCCCTTGCAGCGTATCGTTGAACATGGAAAGGATCTTTTCATAATTATTCTCGCGGCTGACGCGGTGCACGATCTTATAAAGGTTAACGCACTCGTCGATAAACACGACCAAACCTCGATAACCCATCAGGCGCACCAAGGACGCCCACAGCTTGAGAAAATCATACCAGTTATCGTCGTCGATGATGACCGAAACCGAAAATCCCAGCGCGCCCTTTGCCTCGGTCTTGGTGGAAAACTCACCGCGCAGCCAGCGCAGGCAGGCGCTCATGATCTCGCGGTCTTCCTCACCGCCGCGCATATAGGCGCGGTAATATGCCGTGATGACGCGGGCAAAATCAAAGCCGCCCACCAAAAATTCCACCTCGGCAAGCTTGTGCATCACGCGCGCGTTAAGTGCGGCTTCAAAGGTAGCAGAGTCGGGCGAAGAGCCCTCTGCAACCAATTCCGCCTGCAAGGAGGCAATCCATCTTGCAATGATCTTGGGCAAAGCACCACCGTCGGGAGATGCCTTGGACGCAAGGTTTTTCATCAGCTCGCGGTAGGTTGCCACACCGCTGCCGCCCGTGCCGTACAGTCTGCGCTCGGGTGAAAGGTCGCAGTCTGCAGTAATGAAGTCGCGCTCCAGGGCATAGCCGCGGATGAGCTGCATCAAAAAGCTTTTACCGCTGCCGTATCTGCCCACCAAAAAGCGCATGCCTGCACCGCCCTCGTTGACCTGCTCCAGGTCGGACAAGAGCGCAGCGATCTCGTCCTGTCTGCCGATTGCAATATAAGGTGCGCCCGAGCGCGGCACAACGCCTGCCGAAACCGATGCAAGCAGCGCGCCGAGCACGCGTCTTGGTACTTGTTGTATTTTCTGATCCATCATGATTCCTCCCAAAGGGAACGCAGCTGTTCCCTGTAATCGTCTATGATGACGTAGCCGCCGCCATCTTCTTCCAATATCACGTCACCGAACACGTCAGCGGCAATGCCGTTGATCTCATCCGCCACCGCGTCGATCATCTTGCCCGCATTGCGGCAAAACGCCATTTGTGCACCCGCATCGCAGTCCGCTACCGCCCCGATGAAGGGTAGGTAGCCCGAAAGCGCGGTGACAAGTGCGTCATCGCCCCCCAAAGCAGGCGTTTCGTTTTGCAAAGACGGGCAAATCGCCTCCTTTTCGGGAATGGACGTATGTACTTGCATGGGTTCTTCCGGCATATCCTCCTCAAACGCCTCGACAAGGCGTTTGGTAGTCTCCCACGATGCCTGCTCGATCTCGGCAGAATGCGCAAGGTTGAGCTCGGTTTTGGGCAGATCGTACAGCCGCTCGTACTGCTCTACCTGCTCGCGTTCGGGATTTTTCATGCGCGGCACAACGGTATCGAGATACGTATCCATCTCGCGCTTGACCGCATCACTCAGCGTACCCACACCAAGGCGCGATTTGACACCCATGTGGGCACGAATGCGGTTTTCTGTATATTTGACCATATCGGTAACAGCCATGCGCAGCTCGTGCGAGCGCGACACCGAGCAATACTGCACCTCAATACGCTTTTTGATACGGTGCGAGCAAAGGGCTGCCACGTAGCTGTCACGGCTGATGACGGTGTCCTGCATATTCCCCGTGCCGCGCAAAAGCTTTGCGCCCTCTCCGTCCATCTCCAAAAGATGCGTCAAGACGCCCGGAATGATGCGGTCATACATTTCCTTGCTCTCCCCCGTGGCAAACTTGCTCTTGCGGTAATCGTACTGACAGCAGTACGCCAAGAGCGCACGCACGTAGGATGCGGTGCGTCCGTCGCCTGCGTCAAGATAAAATTCCTTGAGCGTTGCGACCGCCAGCACGTCATCCCAGATGGGGGCTAACTGCTCCACAGGTGCGGGCAAGCCGTGCAACAGGCAATAATCGCAGATCCACTCGGCAAAATAACGGTCAAGGCGCGGGGTGTCCTTTTTGTACGCCACCCAAAGCCTGCAAAGCGCGTCACGCACCTTGATGGGGTTATCGTCGGGCAAATTGATCAGCTCGTAGATATTGAGCAGGATATAGCTGTAATCCGCAGGCAGATAGGTGCCGTTTTGAATGATGTTCTCACGCCACCACAGATAGTAGGCAAGCTGTGCCTTGGTCATCTGCCCGTATTGCGGCATATAGGAGAAAAAGCCCACGTGCGGTGCTTCCTTGCCCTTGATGCGGCGCAAATATTCCCCGTCACGGCAGAATTTTTCGTAGTAAGTGTACCCCGATTTCCAAGGATAGATGCTCACGCGGTGCACAAGCCCGCTTTGCATATCGTAGACCTTTTCAGGTGCGGGGGTGGGGGCGGCGGGAGCAAGCCCCCGCCCTACCGGGGATTGACCGTCGGGGGCGGCGGTGGTACGGGCGGATGTGGCATTCGCCCCTACGGGCGGGCGTTTTTGAGGGGCAGTTTGGGTCAGCTTGGCTTGTGCGTTTTCGGGCTGCGGCTTGGCGCGCTCGAATTGCACCTCAACGGCATCCGTTGCCCCTGCCTTGCGCTGCACGGCGGCGCGCTTGGCGGGCAGCAGTCCATCGATATCCCAAAACGCGTCCAGCTCATCTTTTCGCTTATTTGCGCTCATCAAATCACCCCGTTTCTTGCTTTTCTGTAATTATTTATTATATCACAGCTTTGCGCGCGTGTCAATGGATATCAAATTTTTTGCACGGATTTTGGAGTTTGCAAAATTCCGCTCGCGCCATTGACACCCCCTGCTTTCTATGCTATACTAAAATCAATCAAAACGCGGAAGGAGTCTGCTATGTCACGCTACCTTGTCAAAGACAAATATACCTATGAAAAGATCCGCCAGACCGATTATTCCTTCAAGGATATCTGGACGCTGTCACAAAACCACGTGCAGGGTCGCTTTCTCTTTGAACAAGCCGAAAAGATCGGCACGTATACGCTCAAAAACGGCGCAGAGCCGTTGGAAATCGCCTTGACAGAGGCGCAAGGGGCACGCTTTGCCTCTGTTTCGGGCTTTATGATTGCGCAGGACGCGGGAGAAGGCATGCTTTGCCGCGTGACGCTGTGGGGAGAGCAAGGGCAATCCTTCTGCTCTGTTTGCTACATGACCGAAGCGGCACGTCTGTTCTCCACGCTTGGGATGGACTTTGTGCCCGTGCGCATGACCTTGGAGACGATCCCCTTTGATCCCATATGGCAAAAGGACGAGGTACAAATCACGCTGCACTACGGCTACGCGCTGGACAACCTTGGCACGGTGGGCGGACAATCCCACTTTTATAGGGTCACGGGAGGCACGCTGACAGATCACGGCGGTGAAATGGTGCTTGCGCTGCAAGGGCAAGCGGAGCTGACCTCTCCCCTGTTCCCGAATCGCGCGGGCACACCCTACAATATGCTCATGCCGCGCCGCAACACCGTATTTATGGTGCTGACCAATCGCTCGACGGCAAAAACCGCGACGCTGCGCTACAAGGCCTCGCTGCATGACTATAATCATGGCAAGACCCTTAGGCTTGCCGATGATGATCAGCCCCACGCCTACTACTTCAATCTCTCCGACACGCCCTGCTGTGACGGTCGCCTTTTGCAATTTTCGCTGTGTGCCGAGGGTGAGGGTGAGATCATCATCCACCGATATTCCTTTGAACAGGAAAAGCCGCTGATCGACTATGCAGGCGCGATTACCTCCTGCACGGCTGACCCCGAGGCAAAAACAATCAAGGTATGCGGCAAGGTGGACACCGCAAAGCTGGGTGATTACGAGGGCGGCAGCATCTGCATTTACGCCACCACCATGGCAAATGCCCCCACGGCTGCCGGCATTGAGAGCACCGCGGGCAAGCGTCTTATCGGAAAGTGCCCTTTGACGGCGGAATTTACCTTGGACGGCATTGCGCTTTATGACGAATGCACCTCGCTCTTGCCCTATCAGCTCATCGCCTTTGCCGAGGCGGACGGATGCAAGCCGCTTTGCCTGTGCGAGCGTTTTTATATTGAAAACTACGAGGATTTCGATCAGAACCCCTACGCCTTTGACCTGCCCGAATACACGCTTTCCGTACTGGATTGCGGCGCATGCGGTGACGCGGTACACGACGACACGGCTGCCATTCAGGACGCCATTGACCGCGTAGCCGCTGCGGGCGGCGGGCGCGTGCTGCTGCCGGGCTCGGATGATTTTTACGGTCGCCGCTATATCGCAACTTCCCTGCTCATGCGCTCGAACGTCGATCTGCATTTTGGCGACGGCGCGGTGCTGTGGCAATCCCAGTTGCCCTGTGACTACGATTACGAGGTCACCTACGGGCATGACGGTGTCATTCCCGGCATCAACTGGACGCATTGCCTGCACGTGTGCAATCTGCCGCTCATCCAAGGTGCAAATCTGCACCATATCAAAATCACGGGCAAGGGCTCTGTCCGCATGATGGACACGGGAAGCGAGGAGGGCGTGGATATGCCCGGCTACGCTTCGGGCTGCCCCGACCGCATTCACCTCATTCCCATCGGCTTTTTCCGTGTGGAGTATTGCGAGTGCCGCGATTTTGAAATCATTCGCTCCAACAACTATCATACCGAATACAATCACTCGCGCTACGTGTATCTTGCCAATCTGCGCCTGCACGAGGTCAAGTGCGTCAGCGGTGACGGCTTTGGCGTGGCAGGGGCGCAGCACGTATTCGTCAACCGCTGCTTTTTGCAATCCAACGACGACGGCGTGGTCATGTCCTGCCACTACTTTGACCCGCGCGGCATTCTGTGGTGGACCAACATGATGGGCGAGGACAACTCCTGTCGCCACATCACCGCCGCACACTCCTATATCAATTCGGGCGGTGGCAAGGCTCTGGCGTTCATTACCTGGGGCACCAACGACCCCAATCAGGAGCTGGAAGAGATCAGCGACGTGGTAGCCTACGATAACTATCTTGTCTGCGTCAATCCCGTAGGCACGTGGCCCGACAATCCCTATAACGGAAAAGTGCCCTTTGATAACAGCGAGGACGACGACTACTCCCCCGTCAAGAACGTGCGCGTATTTGGCAACAGATATAAGGGCAACTGCACCTTAGGCCCCATTGCCTGCACCAACGTGCTGACAGATTGCGGCGTGCACTCCACGAACAATTTCCGCAACGGTGACTTTACCTTGGGCGGTCTTGCCAACTGGACGCTCTTTAGAAATACGGATGCGGCAAGCATTGACACCGTCATTTATGCCGACAAGGAAAAGGGGCGCATCAGCAGATACGAATCGGGCGCGGTGCGTGCCGTGCAAGGGCTGTACCTTGCCATGGGCGAGCACACCTTCTCTGCCGAGGTCATGACGGGCGGTGCGGGCGCGCGCATGATCGTTTGTGAGATTGAAAGCGGCAAGATCATCGCGTCACGCGAGGTCAAGTGTACAAGACCTACCGTCATGGAGCTGCCGTTTGCGATCAACACCGAGGTCGCCGACGTATTCGTGGGCTTTGAGAGCGTGGGCGATGCCCCCGAGAGCTACGCAGTCTTTGACCGTTGCGAGATTCACAGCAAGGTCGACCATGATGCGATCAGACTTGCCCGCGAGGCAGCGTTTATGGAAAAGGTCTGCGAGATATTTGATGCGGGTGCGCACTTCCATCCGCTTTCCGAGGACGGCAAGGTATACCTGCAGGCGCGCGGACTTGGTGACTTACTGCTGCAAACCAAGCAAGCATCTAAAACGCTGACGCTTGGCTGCGGTATCAGACTTGAGCATGCAGAGGAAGGCTCCGCACAGCGCGGCTACGGCATTCGCTTTGCCATCCGTGAAAACGGTTACCGCGAGCTGCGCGTTTGCCATGCACAGAATCTGTTGCGGCTGGTTGACATAACGGACGGAGTGGAAACCGAGCTTTATGCAAGGCCCAATTTCTTCTTTACCTCAAACGATTTCCACCTGTTCTCCCTGGAGATCGGCGCGGATACGGTCAATATCTGGATCGACGGCTCGCTGTATGGCAGCGTCAAGATCGGTGCAGCTAACGGAAAGGCGGGCGTATTCCTGTGCGACGCGGGCGTATCGCTTTGTGATATCGCAATCACCCAATAATTGCAAAAGAAAAACCACGGCTTGCCCAACTTCCTATAAGGAAGTTGGGCAGTTTTATTCGCCTTGGGCGAGTTCTATTGCTTCGCAGTTATATTCGGCTATCGCCGAGTGGTATTTGCTTCGCAAGTTTTGGAGGCGAATAAAATATCACTGAAGCCGTAAGGCTTCAATATCACTATCGCGAAGCGATAATATCACTCTGACGAAGTCGGAATATAACTATTGCTTCCTCTGCCAATCTATGATATAATATATTCAGTGTTGCATGGGTATGGGCTTTGTCCGAAGCCTTTGTTATACAAAGGCGAAACTTGCGATATAGCAGAACAATAAATAAGAATTTGACGGGGATTATAGTTGTATGCGAAAAATTACAGTAAACAGAAAAAAATCTTTGATTGGTTGTACTGGCACAGTATTAATCTATACGATAGACAAAATGCAGTTTGATAAAATCATAGAAGAAGAGAAAGACATAACTATAGATCAATGTGTTTTTGTTGGTTCCATAAAAAATAGATCTTATTTAAAATTTGAAATTACCTATGACGAGATAGTAATATTGTCTGCATATGACAATTTAGGTCTTTTTAAGGTACATAGTGCAATAATTATTCCCGAAGGAAAAGAAGAAATAATACTTAATGGAAAAGTAAAATTTAATCCTGCGCGCGGAAATCCCTTTGTTTTTGAATAACAATCCACCTTATTTGATTGAATAAATTCCAATTTATAGAACAGAACAAAAACGCCCCCGACAGACATTAAAATCTGTCGGGGTTAATCTTTGTCTTCTGCGTTGCATTTATACCTTTGCGGACAGTCGAGGACGCCTGTCCCTACAAGAAAATCAAACTTCCTTATGAGAAGTCGCCCTTGCGCCGTGGTTTTTCAAATTCAAAAGTATGCAATTATTCGCAGGATGCTGCAGCGTCTGCCTTGGTGTTGAAGAATGCGATATACGCAATATCGATGTACTCTTCTCCGCCGTCTGCAGTTGCAAGCTTGCCGTCGTTTCCGGTGTAATCAAAGAAATTGTACACAACGGAGGTAATGGCAGCGCCGCCGGTGACGTCGGTATCGGGCATGCCGGAGGAGCCCTGCTTGTTCTTTCTCATGTCCATGATCAGCACGTTCCAGGAGCCGTCGGTCGCGTAATAGAACCAGTTGTCGCTGTCCTTGCGGTTGCCGTTAAACTCGTCCGTGCCGTTGAGCAGCAGCGTGCCCCAGAAGTTAGAGCCGTAGGTGCCGCAATTGGTGCGGTACTTGATAACGATGATATCGGAATAGCCCTCGCCCTCTGCAGTCAGCGTAATGGAGGGGTTGGTCATGGTGTCAGAAGTACCGGTCAGGAAGTGCGCGTAGCCGTCCACCAGCGCAACGGTTGCATTGGCAGGCGTCAGAGCAGCAAGTGCTTCGGCAGAATAGTACGCAGTAGGTTCAACGGGCACAGCAGGTGCCTCGGTAGTAGGCTCTTCGGTGGTGGGGGCTTGGGTAGGCTCCTCTGTAGTAGCCTCGGTCGTGGGCGCTGCGGTAGGAGCTTCGGTGGGCTGCTCGGTGGTAGGTTCTTCGGTAGTGGGTGCATCGGTAGGCTGCTCGGTGGCAGCATCGGTGGTGACAGGGGGCTCGCCAGTATCATCGCCCGTATTGCAGGCAGCAGCGGTCATAATCAACGCCAGCATAAGTACGGCAAGTAAAGTCAACTTTTTCATCATGATTTCTCCTTATCAAATGTTTTTGCATAGGGGTCTGTTTTCATTGTATCACAGTTTTTGCGCATTGTCAATTCATTTTTTAACGCACTTTTGATCAAGAGCGCAAATGTTTCGCTTTTTTCACAATGAAACATGCAAAAGCCCTTGCAATTTTTGCGAAAATCCGTTATAATAGATTTAAGTATAAAAACTCTCAAAAGGAGAACCGATATGAACGCAAAACAGATTTTGACCAAGGTATACGGCACTCTGCAGGCAAACGGCTACAACGCAGGGCGTCAACTGCGCGATTACCTGCTTTCGGGTGACCCCACCTATATTTCCGACGTAGACGGTGCACGCGCGATGATCTGCTCTGTCGACCGCGCGGATCTGCTTACCGAGCTGCTTGACAGATATTTGGACGCATAATATGCGCGACGTTCGCATAGACAACCGGTTTCGCCACGTAACGGACGCCGTGCCCTGCGTGCTGTGTCTTGGCAACTTTGACGGTGTACACAAGGCACACGCCATGCTGGTGCATGCCGCTGTCGAGTTAGCGGGCAAGCTGGGAGCGGTGCCGGGTGCTTTTTGCTTTACGCGCCCCTCGGGTGACTACCTGTTTGAAAACGCACCGCCGCATCTGGCAAGCACACACCGCCGCATCTCATTGCTCTTTGATGCGGGCGCACAGCTTGCCATCGTTGCTCCCTTCCCCACCATGCGCGAGATGAGCGCTGAGCAGTTTCTTGCCTATCTGGAGGATCAAGGCTGCGTGGGCGTGGTATGCGGTGATGATTTCCGCTTTGGCAAAAAAGCCGCAGGAAACGCACAGACGCTGATTGCGCACTTCGGCAAGGACCGCACCGTGGTCGTGCCGCCGCAATCTTTGCCCGACGGGCAGCGTATTTCTTCCAGCGCCATTCGTGCCGCGCTGGGGATCGGCAACGCAGAGCGTGCCGCGCTGATGCTGGGCAGACCCTGGACGCTTTGCGCCAAGGTCTATCACGGCAAACACCTCGGCTCACATTGGGGATTCCCCACCGCCAACCAGTATTTCCCCGCACGCAGCGTCGTACCTGTGTACGGTGTGTACGCCGTGCGCTGTACGGTGGACGGCAAAACCTACAACGGTGTTGCCAACGTAGGCATGCGACCCACGGTGGACGGCAAGCAGGCGCGCGTCAACTGTGAGACCCATTTATTCGACTATACGGGCGACCTTTACGGCAAGGTGCTCTGCACCGCCTTTTGCACCTACCTGCGCCCCGAGCGCAAATTTGAAAGCGCAGACGCGCTTCGCGCTGCCATTGCAAGCGACGCACAGCGCGCACGCGACTTTTTTGAAAGCCTTACGTAATTTGATCACAAGAGAGGAGTTGACTGATATGAAAAAAGCCATACTCCTCTTTTACTGTGCTCTTTTGGTATTGTGCGCCGTGCTCCCCGCGCATGCTGCGGTGTCGGACGTCATTGCACTCGTACCCCCGCCCGACATCTCGCGTGCCGCGTCGGTTTACTTGTACCATCCGGAAAGCGGCACCGAAATGGTTGCCAAAAACGTGGACACGGTGTGCTTCCCCGCATCCACGGTCAAGATCATGTCGGGCTTGCTTGCATGCAGATTGGCAGAGGGACGGCTGGACGAGCGCATTTATATCACCGAGACAATGCTTGCGGGTGCCGATGGCAGAGTCATGAGCCTCAAGGCTAACGAATCCGTGACCATCAAGGACATGCTGTACGCAGGATTTTGCAGCGGATATAACGATGCCGTGGAGGTCTTGGCGCACGTGCTGTGCGGCAGCACCGAGGCTTTTGTGGCAGAGATGAACGCGCTGGCAGCTTCTCTTGGTGCTGCACAGACCGCGTATACCAATCCCACGGGCTTACACGATGCAGCCATGGTCACAACCGCAGCCGATACCGCCAAGATCGCGCTTGCCGCAAGCGAAAACGCGCTTTATATGCAGGTCTGCTCGGCAGTCAAGTATATCATGCCCCCCACAAACCTCTCCCCCGAACGCACGCTGCACAACCGTAACAGCCTGGTATCCACCTACTACGGCATCGGCTATTTCAACAAGTCCTGCCAAGGCATGAACGCGGGCAGCACAGACGAGGGCGGCTGGTGCACCGTTACGCTTGCCGAGCGCGAGGGTGACCGCTACCTTTGCGTGGTCATGGGGGCGGACGAGGATGAAAACTACATTTATTCTTATAAAATCACCAATGATCTTGTCAAATGGGCGTGCAATTCCTTTGCCACAAGGCAGGTGCTGGAGGCGGGACAGGCAACTATTCAAGTGCCCGTAGAGAATACCGGACTTTTTGGACTTGAGATCGACGTTTGTGCCAAAGAGGCGCTGACCGTCTATCTGCCGCGAGACGCCTCGGACGATGACCTGACCGTGCGCTGTCATTTGAGTCAGACCTCTCTGCAAGCTCCCGTCAAAGCGGGACAAGCGGTAGGCGTGATCACGGTCTACTATGGGGACGTGCCGCTGGGCAGCGTGGAAGCTATCATCATGGAGGATCACGCGCGCAATCCCCTCCTGCACGGCATTTCCCTCTTATCGGATTACGTGACCAGCCGCGCCTTTGCGGCAACTGCGGTGTGCGCCGTTTTGTTGATCGGTGCTTACTTCCTTTACGTATATTCCGGTATTTCCATGCGCCCCAGGCGCGGAAAATATACGCGCAGACGCTGATGCTATTGACTTGCAGCACCTTACGTGCTATAATAAAACAAAAGAAGACTTGAAAGGAAATTTGCATATATGCTGAAGACAGAAAGAAGTGCGGTAATGAACTTTGAGGGCGCGATCCGCGGCGCGCGCAACCCCATGAACTCCTGGCATAAGATGGATAGCCACTACGATGAAAACGGCAACTACGTGCTTGGCCCCAACGACCTTGACCTTGCCAAGCGCCTTGCGCACGCAGGCAGCGACCACCGTAAGTTTTTACGTCAGATCTTCGTGACCGTGGATATCACCGCTCCCCTTTACTGGTGGAAGGAATTTGACACCTACAAGGTAGGCACCACCGCCAACTCCACCTCCACCATGCACAAGATCCACGCCAAGGAATTTTCCCGTGACGACTTTTCCTGCGACCGCATGGACGAGGGCGGACTTGCGCTTCTCGACCGGGTCATTGCGTACTTAGAGTCCGAGCGTCAAAAGTTTATTGCCGATAAGGACAACAAGCAAGCGTGGCACAACATGATCCAGACCCTGCCCACCTCTTACAATCAGATGCGCACGGTCACGCTCAATTATGAAAATCTGATCAATATGTACTATGCACGCCGCCATCACAAGCTTGCCGAGTGGCACGTGCTGTGCGATTGGATCACCTCTCTGCCTTACGCGCAGGAGCTGATCTGTATCAAAGAAGAAAAATGACGGAACACAAACGCGTTTCTTGCATATTTTTTTAAAAACTCCCCGTTATATCGGGGAGTTTTTTGTTTTTTTGCAATTTTCTTGTATACAATCTTGATTTTTTTGCCATTTCCTATTGACAAAAGTTTCACAAGGTGCTACAATGACAGTATCTTGTTATTACCCGGAGGTATACCACTATGAACAGAGTTTATAATTTTTCCGCAGGTCCTTCCATGCTTCCCCTGCCCGTATTGCAAAAGGCACAGGCAGAGCTGCTCTCTTATGGCGAAAGCGGCATGTCCGTCATGGAAATGAGCCACCGTTCTGCAGATTATATGGCGATCATTGCAAAGGCTGAGGCTGATCTGCGCACGCTGATGCAGATCCCCGATAATTATAAGGTTCTGTTTTTGCAGGGCGGTGCATCCACGCAGTTTGCATCCGTTCCGCTCAATCTCATGGGCACCACCAAAAAGGCTGATTACGTGGTTTCGGGTCAGTTCTCCGAAAAGGCTTACAAGGAAGCTCTGCGCATGGGCTTTGACGCCAAGTGCATCGCGTCCTCCAAGGCTGATACCTTCTCTTACATTCCCGCGTTCACCAAGGACGATATCCGTCCCGATGCAGCTTACGTACACGTATGCTACAATAACACCATCTTCGGCACCAAGTTCCCCGAGGTGCCCGACACCGGTGACATTCCGCTCGTTGCCGACATGTCCTCCTGCATTTTGTCCGAGCCCGTGGACGTTTCCAAATTCGGTGTCATTTACGCAGGCGCGCAGAAGAATATGGCTCCCGCAGGACTGACCGTTGTGATTGTCCGTGATGATCTGCTTGACCGCGCACTGCCCGGCATTCCCACTATGCTGGAATGGAAGGTCATGGCTGAAAACGACTCCATGTACAACACTCCCCCCTGCTATGCCATTTATATGGCTGGCCTCGTTTATGAGTATCTCCTGGAGCAGGGCGGTCTTGATGCGATTGCCAAGATCAACTACAACAAGGCGAATATGCTCTACGACTATCTTGATTCCACCGATTACTATATCACCCACGCCCGGCCCGCTTACCGCTCCATCATGAACGTCACCTTCAAGACGGGCGACGAGGCACTGGACAAGAAGTTTGCATCCGAGGCTGCCAAGGCAGGCTTTAAGAACCTCAAGGGTCACCGCTCTGTTGGCGGCATGCGTGCTTCCATCTACAACGCAATGCCCACCGAGGGTATTATCGATCTGATCGCTTTCATGAAGAAGTTTGAAGCTGAAAATCCCAAGAACTAAACAGGAGAACCCCCATGAAAAACATTCAACTGCTCAATAAAATTGCCAAGGTGGGGCTTGCCAAGCTGCCTGCCGATTATCACGTAGCCGATACCATGGACGCCCCCGACGGCATGATGGTGCGCTCCGCCGTCATGCACGACATGGCGCTCCCCGCTTCCCTGCTTGCCATCGCGCGTGCAGGTGCTGGCGTCAATAACATTCCGCTTGACAAGTGTGCCGAGGCGGGCATTGTGGTGTTCAATACGCCCGGTGCGAATGCAAACGGCGTTAAGGAACTGACCATTTGTGCGCTGATGCTGGCGGCACGTGATATTGTGGGCGGCATTAACTGGGCACAGTCGCTCGACCCCGCAACGGACGTGGCAAAGGCTGTGGAAAAGGGTAAGTCCGCATTCGCAGGCACCGAGCTGCGCGGCAAAACCTTAGGCGTTGTGGGTCTTGGTGCAATCGGCGGTATGGTTGCAAACACCGCGCTCGCGCTGGGCATGAACGTCATCGGCTGTGACCCCTTCCTTTCGGTTGACGCGGCATGGCACCTCGATCCCCGCATCGTCAAGGCTTCTACCTTTGACGAGCTGTTTGCCAAGGCGGACTATCTGACTCTGCATGTGCCCGCTACCAAGGACACCAAGGGTATGGTCAATGCGGCATCTCTTGCTACCATGAAGGACGGTGCTAAGATCATCAACCTGGCGCGTGCCGATCTGGTGGTTGCTGCCGACGTCATCGCTGCGCTGGAGAACGGTAAGCTTTCCGCATACGTCACCGACTTCCCCACCGCTGATTTTATCGGTATCAAGGGAGCTGTGACCATTCCTCACCTGGGTGCTTCCACCGAGGAAAGCGAAGACAATTGCGCCATCATGGCAGCAGAGCAGCTTGCCGATTACCTGGAAAACGGCAATATTGTCAACAGCGTCAACTTCCCCGCACTTTCCATGCCGCGCTCGGGCGAGAGCCGCGTTTGCGTGCTGCATAAAAACATTCCCAACGTCATCGCAACGCTTTCCGCGGCGATCTCGGCAAAGGGACATAACATTGAAAACATGGCAAGCAAGTCCAAGGGTGATTACGCCTACACCATTTTCGACATTTCGGGCGAAATGTGCGCGTGCGAAATGGACGCTTTGGACGGTGTGCTGCGTGTTCGATGCATCTGATTTTCAAAAGTCGCGCTTTTTGATCAAAGCGCGACTTTTTATTACAAATATTGTCAATATCTTTTTTGAACCCATTGAAAAAAACAACGCTTTATGATACAATGAGCTTATATATTTGAGCTTAGCCGTACGGGAATCGAACCGAATTGCCCGAGGGCGATTCATTTTCGCATCTTTCGGCGTGCTTTTACTCGCAAGATTGGTATCTTGCTTCGCAAAATCCCACCAAAATCTATCAAAAATGCATTCGCCCTCGGGTGCG
>JAZNCE010000002.1:0-14895 GCA_045587385.1 Eubacteriales bacterium | reverse complement strand
CCTCATCAGCCTCAATCGATACGGCGGAAAATCCGTGCAGAACGAAGGAAGGCTCATACACCTGTCTGCCTTTTCCGCTCAGAATAATAGTGTCGCGGTTAAGAGCGTTTCTGTTAGAACGCATATTGAGCTTTGTACCTTCTACTACCTCGGCGTGACGGATTATAGCCTTAGCTCCCTCGGGACCTTCAAGCTCTACTCTCACCCATCCCGATATATTCTCCTCGAATTGGAAGGCAAGTCTGTTGTCGTCGTCAATAAAGGTTTTACAGGGCTTAAGCTCGCGGTTGACCTTGATATGGAAGTAATCGTTCTTTTCAAGCTTTCCCGAAGGCGCGGGGACTTCAAGCGCGCAATCCCATGCGGAATCGTCAAATCCTGCTTCGCGCCACGGCTCCTCAAGTCTTGAGTCGTAGGTTTCGCCGTCAAAGAAGCAGTTTTCGATAATCGGACCGTAGGATGTTTTCCAGCTGTTATCGGTAGAAACAACTACCGTAGAGCCGTCCTTAAGCGTGCAGATAAGCTCTGCTGTGAGGCAGGGGTCGCCGTACCAACAGCTGCGCCAGTCCCAGTACTTTTGCGACGGTGAATATCTGCTGTTGCCAAGTACCCCCATGTCGGCTCTTTTTTTGCTCAGTTATGTATCTGTCTTGTGTAGCTTGCTTCGTCTGCAACGTAAGCGTTATACGCTGCCATGATGATGTCAAGGATCTCTTCGGGGGTACGTCGGGTGGTGTCCACGATCAGGTCAAAGTTGTTGAAATCGTAGTAGTCCACGCCGTAGATCTGCATAAATCTCGCCTGCTCGACCTGGCTGCGCTCGATCAGCTTTGCGCAAGCCTCGTCCTCGTCGGCATAAAATTCCTCGCTGCCGCGCTGATTGAGCATCACGCGTCTTGCCGCCTCGCAGGGCTCAATGGTCAAAAAGATCTTGAACGACTTATCCGCAAAGTGCCACGCCATACGCGAATCAAAGATCAGCTTGTCCTGCGCGCGCTCGATCGACAGCTTTTTGACTGCGTCGTCGATGACGTAGTCCAAGGAAGGGTCCTCGCGCAATCTCTTGTTGAGCTCCAGCGTGGTAATGCCCATGTTTCTTGCAACCTCGCGCTGAAATGCGCCGGTGCTGTAGATCTCAAAGCCGTATCTGTCCTTGAGCAGATTGCAAACGGTGGACTTGCCGCTGCCAAGTTTACCGGTGATGGAAATTAACATAGTATGTATGCCTCCGAAATTATTTTTACAATATTAAATTTTCCTGAGCTTTGCGTAGGTTGCCATCAGCTTTTTGGTGCCAACCTTATCAAACATGACCTCGTAAAGCACGTCCGCTCCCATATTCTTGACCGACAAAATCTCGCCCTCGCCAAAGGTCATATGGCGCACGCGATCACCGGGAGCAAACACTTCCCTCTTGCCGCCCTGCGCTGCTGCGGGTGTGGGTGTTGGCGTGGGAGAGGGCTTGCGCACAGCGTAATTGCCTGCAGGGCTTGTCTGCCTTGCCGTTGCGGGTGCTTTATTCTGCGATTCGGAATAGTATGTTTTGAAAACGGGCTGCTGACTGTAGGGATTGCGCACGGGTGCTTCCTCAAATTTTTCAATGAGCCCCGAGGGGATCTCGGACACGAATCTGGAAAGCGGGTTGTAGGTGGTGCGGCCGTACAGAAGGCGCGATTTGGTGTGATAGATGTATATCTTTTTCTTGGCGCGCGTCAGAGCCACGTAGGCAAGTCTGCGTTCCTCCTCCATCTCGTCGGTGCCTGCGGTAATGGTCTGCATGCCCGGGAACAAGCCGTCCTCCATACCGGGCAGGAACACGATGGGAAACTCCAAGCCCTTTGCGCTGTGCACGGTCATCATGACCACGGCATCTGCGCTTTCGTCGTATCTGTCCACGTCGGCAACCAGCGCGTTTTCTTCCAAGAAACCGGTCAAGGTAGGCTCGGTGTCCTCCTCTGCACGCGCTTCGTATTCCACCATGGCGGATTTGAATTCGTTTAGGTTGTCAAGTCTGTCCTTTTCCTGCTCGCCGCCGTCAATCAGCATCTGGCGGTAGCCCGTGCGGTCTGCAACCTGATCAAACAGCTCACCAAGCGGCATCTTGCCCACAAGCGCGGTCAACTCATTGATGACCGCCGTGAAATTCATCAAAGCCACGGCAGAGCGAGAGAGAGCTGCGTAGCGGCTTGCATGCTGCATGATCTCGAACATGGAGCAGCCCTGCTCTTCGGCAATGGCTTCCACCGCCTCCAGGGTGCGGTCACCGATCTTGCGCCTGGGCTCGTTGATCACGCGCAAAAGTCTTTCGCGGTCATTATGATTGACTAAAAGCTGCAGATATGCCACGATATCGCGGATTTCCTTGCGATCCGAGAAGCGCACACCGCCCAAAATGCGATATGGCAACGCGCTCTTGGCAAATGCACGCTCAATGCTGCTTGCCTGGGCGTTGGTGCGGTACAGCACGGCAAAATCGCGGTAATGATACTCGCCCGAAGCTACGGCACGGTTGACCACCGAAATGATCTCTCTTGCCTCAAAATCCTGGGTTTCCAGCTGCTTTAAGTAGATCTTGTCGCCCTTATCGCCTGCCGTCCACAGCGTTTTTCCCTTTCTGCCCGAGTTGTGCGAAATGACCTCGTTGGCAGCGTCCAGAATGGTTTGGGTGGAGCGGTAATTCTGCTCCAAGCGAATGACGGTCGCGTCGGCATAGACGCGGTCAAAATTGAGGATATTCTCAATGGTCGCGCCGCGGAAGCGGTAGATACTCTGGTCGTCGTCACCCACCACCATGACGTTGCGGTAGCCGCCCGAAAGCAGCTGCGTCAGCATAAATTGCGCGGTGTTGGTGTCCTGATACTCGTCCACGCACACGTACAAAAATCTGCGCTGGTAGGAAAGGCGCACGTCCTCATGCTCGCGCAGCAGCGTAACGGTATTCATAATAATATCGTCAAAGTCCATGGCGTTGGACGCGCGAAGCGTATCCTGATACTTTTTATAAATCTTGGCAATACGGGAATTTCTGTAGTCGTTGCCCGAGATCAGCTCATAGGTTTCGGGCGTTTGCAGCTTTTCCTTTGCCGCGCTGATGGCAGCAATGACGCTCTTGATGGGAAACTGCTTATCGTCTACGTTGCACGCCTTCATGGCAGAACCGACAGCCTTTTTGGTATCGTCCGCATCGTAGATGGTAAACTCCTTTTGGTATCCGAGTCGATCACCGTAAATGCGCAAAATGCGCAGGCAGATCGAGTGGAAGGTGCCTGCCCAGATGTCCTTTGCCAGGTCGGGATCGTCAAAGGTGCGCGCAAGACGCTCCTTCATTTCGTTTGCAGCCTTGTTGGTAAAGGTGAAGGTCAGAATTCTGTAGGGCGGGCAGGGCTGCTCGGCAAGCTCGGAAAGAATCTCACCAATCTGCTCGGCAGGCAAATTGACCGCCTGCTCAAGACTTTCTATGTATTCTTCATCCACACCGCCCGGCACGCGCTCGGTTAAATACGCGTCGCCAAAGCGAATGATATGTGCAATTCTTTTGACAAGCACGGTGGTCTTACCGCTTCCCGCACCCGCCAGCACCAAAAGCGGTCCGTTGACAGTATAGATCGCCTTGCGCTGCATGGCGTTCAGGCTTTGATAATACTGATCAAACAATGCCCTTTTGGCTTTTTGAAATCTATCGTAACTTTGCTGCATGGTTTCCTTTCGTCATGCCTGCCGCACCGAGGTGCGGCAGGCATATTCAGCCTTGAATTAAGAGTTCTTCTTGTTCTGATTGTTGTTCTGATTCTGATTGTTATTCTGATTCTGGTTCTGGTTCTGGTTCTGGTTCTGATTGTTGTTCTGGTTCTTGTTCTGATTCTGGTTCTGCATACTGTAATTCTCCTGTATTCTCATATTTTCCCCTTTTTGGGGGCAATGACAGTATGCACAGCCTTGCGGCGTTTTATTCAGCTTGCTCGCCCGAACCAACGCCCGTGAGCATATAACGGTTATGCAGCTGCTCCATAATGTCGTTGTTCTTTTCGGAGAAGATCACCACGAACACGACGCTAAGGAAGAGATTGATCACCCACATCAACGATGCAAGCACGTAAAACCACTCACCGCCCAGACGCGCGTACGGAATCATCACGGTATACGCAACGCTGCCCAGCGCACAAACGATTGCCATGATCTGCACAGGCACCAGCCCGCGTATCAACTGCTTATGCAAAGTGTTCATGCGTCCGTAGGTCTGCATATCGGTATGCTTGATCTCGTATCCCGTGTGCGCACGAATGATCTCCTTCAGGCACCGCAGCACGCTTGCCACAACCAAGACAAACAGCAAAGCACCAATGGCACTGAACACGATGGAAACCGTGTGCGCATCGGTTGCCTCAGCCCCCTTGAGCGCGGCTTCGGCACTATAGCCTTCAATCTTAAAATATCGGATCTGCCAATAATACTCAAGAACGCTGACCGTAAAATACGCTGCCAGCACTGCCAGGGCTGCTTTCCAAGCCGTCAGATAATGCCGCAGCAGCCAAATGCCTGCAATCAAGCAAATTGCGCAAAGCAGATCGGGCAGCAAGTTAACGCCGTCCATGGGAAGGTCCGCTGAAAGAATAACGCCAAACAACAGCAATAGCGAGCACAGCTTATAGCGTCTTGCCACGAACAGATCCTTATTGGGATACACGTCTTTCATATACTGCGCATGCAAGAGTTGCACAAAGTCGCAATCACGCAGCACACCGATATAGTACCGAAGCGCCATCAGCAGCCAAATGCCGCCAACCAGAGTGCCCAGCAGCACGGCTGCAGCACGGAACATCCACACGTAGGCATACAGATTCACGACCTTTTCGGACTGCTCGGTCAGCACCGTGAATTCGGGCAGCACGTTGAGCAGTATCTTGAGCACCGCAAACAGCGCGGTCATAAACGAAAAGCTCTCGGTTGCCGTTACGGCAGTGTTCCGATCGTCAAATTCCGATTTTCTTTTGATGACGAGCGACCAAAGCTTGCTCCACGCCGTAGGCTTGAAGATGCTTTGTCCTACGCCCGCGCGCGATCCCGCATAGATCAAGCCCTCGAAAAAGTGCTTGTAGGCAGGCAGCACGATCATCAATTCCAGTACGCCAAATACAAAATTGCCAAGCAGCATGGTGGTGGGGCGGTCAACCGAATTGACCAGACCAAACAGCACCAGCACGTACGCAAGGCGTGCAGCACTCAGCGCAACCATACGATTAAAGCGCTTTGCGCTCTCCTCAAAATGGTAATTCAGATAGGAGAGCGACGACATTCCCAGCGCGATCAGGCTATAGCCGATCACGTCAGGCAACAGATCAAATACCGCAATATCGGCATTCCATAAAAACAAGGGGGCAATTGCAATGAGCAAAAAGCCCATGCGCTTTCTCGGACGGATCTGCATCATATCTCTCCTTTCACAAAATTATTTTTTCTTTTTCTTATTTTTGTTCTTTCTCTCTCGCGCTTCCGCTTCCCTTTCGCGGGAAAGGCGATCGCGTTCGTCCATTTTTTCACGGATATCATTGACAAAGCCAAAGCGGGAGGGGCGACGCTCCATATCCTCATCGCCCTCGGGGCAAATATACATATAGCAGGTAAACAGATTGATCAGATTGAAGATCGCCCACGCAAACTGCAACAAAAACGCGAT
This sequence comes from Eubacteriales bacterium, assembly GCA_045587385.1. Lineage (GTDB taxonomy): Bacteria > Bacillota > Clostridia > Oscillospirales > CAG-272 > SVQP01. Next base: position 9,221 of record JAZNCE010000002.1, on the reverse strand, counting down.
CAGCGAAAGCAGCTGCAAGCCAAAGCCTGCAAGCTCAAGCGCAAGTGCGACGACGTAGGTGCTGGTCTGTACACCGACCAGCCAGAGTCCCCAGTCTGCTCTTTTGGCAATGGCGGGCAGCTCCAGCTCTGCCGCAAAGCCGCGCAGCTGCACAAGCAGCATGAAATGAAAGCCAAGCGTCAGGGCGCACTCCACCATGGTCACGATGGCGGTCACGGCCGTGCCGAACAGTGGCAGCTCGGGAGCTGCCATGCCCAGATACGGCAAAAGCGCGATCACGCTGCCCGCGATATGGTAAAGACAGCAAGCTCCAAGCGGAATCAGCCACCACACGGCCTTGATAAATGCCGGGCGATAATCCCTGAGCTTGCAAAGCGCCCATGCAAGTCCCGCGTATCCGATGATTTTGAGATACGACAGCGGCACGAAGAACGCGAGAAAATATGCTAAAAACAGTATTCCGAATCCCATGGCGTATCCTTATTTGCCCACGCCGCAGCAGTTCTTGTACTTCTTGCCGGAGCCGCAGGGGCAGGCATCGTTTCTGCCGATCTTGGGCGCTTCACGGCGCACGACGCTGACCTTCTTGAAGGTCTTCTTGCCGTCCCCCTCAAAGCCGTCCTGCAAGGGGTTCGCCACCTGCACGCGCTGTACCTCCTCGCGTGCTCTGGGCACGACCGACAGAATGGTACGTACGGTCTTTTCGCGGATCTCACCGATCATGGCGTCAAATGCGTCACCGCCCACGATGCGGTACTCAACAATGGGATCTCTCTGTGCGTATGCCTGCAGACCTATGCTGCCCTTGAGATCGTCCATCGCGTCAATATGCTCCATCCAAGCAGTATCCACGTGACGCAAGAGCACAGCACGCTCCACCTCACGGAAGTTATCCTCACCGAACAATGCTTCCTTTTCGTTGTATTTCTCTTCCGCCTTGTCCATCAAGTGCTGTTCCAGCTGCTTTTGGGTCAGCTTGGAGAGCTCCTTATCGCTGTAGCGGAAATCGTTTTCATCACACAAGTAACCCATATACGCGTTACGCAGACCGTCCAGATTCCAGGTCTCGGGAGCGTCCTCACCGGTATAGGCTGCCACGTTTTCCTTGATCGATTCACCGATCATGTGCAGGATCTTAACCGAAATATCGTTATCCTCCAGCACCTCCTGGCGCTGCTTGTAGATGATATTTCTCTGCTGATTCATGACGTCGTCATAAGACAGCACGTACTTTCTGCGCTTGAAGTTCTGATCCTCGATTCTCTGCTGTGCGGACTGAATGCTGCCCGACAGGATCTTGGCGTCAATGGGGGTGTCGTCGGTCATACCGATGCGATCCACCACGCCCGCGATCTTTTCCGAGCCAAACAGACGCATCAGATCATCCTCCAAGGAGAGGAAGAAACGGCTCTCACCGGGGTCGCCCTGTCTGCCCGAACGGCCGCGCAGCTGGTTATCGATACGGCGGCTCTCGTGACGCTCGGTGCCCACGATGAAGAGTCCGCCCGCATCCTTGACCATTTGTGCCTCGGGTGCGATCTGCTCCTTGAACTGCTCGTAAAGCTCGTTGTACTGTGCGCGAACGCCCAGTACTGCGGGATCATCGGTCAAGGAAGTGCCGTTTGCCTGCGCGATCAGCGCCTCGTCCACGCCCTGCGCGCGCAGCTCAGCCTTTGCCATAAATTCGGGGTTACCGCCCAGCATAATGTCGGTACCACGTCCTGCCATGTTGGTGGAAATGGTGACGGCACGGTACTTACCTGCCTGCGCAACGATCTCTGCCTCGCGGTCGTGATACTTTGCGTTGAGCACGTGGTGCGGGATCTTTTCCTTCTTGAGTCTTGCGGAGAGCAGCTCGGACTTTTCAACCGAAACGGTACCCACCAGCACGGGCTGTCCCTTTTCGTAGCACTCCTTGATCTGCTCAATGATGGCTCTGTACTTGCCCTCTACGTTCTTATACACCACGTCGCTGTGGTCAACGCGGATCATGGGCATATTGGTGGGGATCTCAATGACGTCCAAAGCGTAGATCTCTCTGAACTCCGCCTCCTCGGTCAGTGCAGTACCCGTCATACCCGAGAGCTTGTTGTACATACGGAAATAGTTCTGGAAGGTAATGGTGGCAAGGGTCTTGTTTTCCTTTTCGATGACCACGCCTTCCTTTGCCTCGATCGCCTGGTGCAAGCCGTCCGAATAGCGTCTGCCGTACATCAAACGACCCGTAAAGGTATCGACGATGATAACGCCCTTATCGTTGACGATATAGTCCTGATCGCGGTGCATGCAGCCGTGCGCGCGGATTGCCTGATTGACGTGGTGCGCAATGGTGGCGTTCTCCTGATCGGAGTAATTCTCAAGACCGAAGAAACGCTCTGCCTTCTTGGCGCCTCTGGGGGTCAGAATGGCGTTGTTTGCCTTTTCGTCCACGATATAGTCCGCCTCAATATCGTCGTGCTGCTCCTTGGAGTCCAGCTCCTTGGTCACGTGCTTGACCAGCGTCTTGACAAAGGCGTCAGCCTTTTCATACAGATCGGTGGGCTTGTCTCCCGCACCCGAAATGATCAGAGGGGTACGCGCCTCGTCGATCAGAATGGAGTCCACCTCGTCCACGATCGCAAACGCATGACCGCGCTGCACCATGTTAGCCTTGTAGACCACCATGTTGTCACGCAAATAGTCAAAGCCATATTCGTTATTGGTACCGTAGGTGATATCTGCAGCGTATGCCTCTCTCTTTTCATCATTGGTTCTGCCGTGCACGACAAGTCCGGTGGTCAGCCCCATGAAGCCGTAAACGCGGCTCATTTCCTCACAGCCGTAGCGTGCCAGATAGTCGTTGACCGTGACGATATGCACGCCCTTGCCGGTCAGCGCGTTGAGGTATGCGGGCATGGTAGCCACCAGGGTCTTACCTTCACCCGTTTTCATTTCGGCAATTCTGCCCTGATGCAGTACGATACCGCCAAGCAGCTGTACGTAGAAGGGACGCTTGCCAAGCACGCGGTCGTCCGCCTCACGGATAGCGGCAAACGCATCGGGCAGGATATCGTCCAGCGTCTCGCCTGCGGCAAGTCTGCCCTTGAGAATCTCGGTCGTGCCTCTGAGCTCCTCATCGGACATTGCCGCATACTTGGGCGCTAAGGATTCAATGTAATCTGCGGTTTTTCTGATCGCCTTCAGCTGTCTGTCGCTGTAGGTGCCGAAGATCTTTGTAATAAGGCTCATATATATTCCTCCAAAACACATAGTTTCGCATTATATTCCCCTTATTATATACTATAATTTCATGTAATAGATAAAATATTTGTAAATTTTCAAAGAATACTTGAAAAATCATGCTCATTTCGCTATAATAGTGGCATGACAACGAAAGGAAATTCCCCTTTATGAAGCACATACACATCGTTCTCCATCAGCCCGAGATCCCGCAAAACACGGGCAACATTGCGCGCACCTGCGCGGCAACGGGTGCGTCGCTGCACCTTATTCGTCCCATGGGCTTTACCGTGACCGATAAGCACCTAAAGCGCGCGGGACTTGACTACTGGGACAAGCTGGACATTACCTACTACGACGGATTGGATGATTTTTATGACAAGCATCCCGACGCCAAGGTCTATTATTTCTCCACCAAGGCAAAATACAACTACGCCGAGATCGAATACCCCGACGAGGTATTTTTGATGTTCGGCAAGGAGACCAAGGGGCTGCCCGAGGAATTGCTTGCCGCACACCCCGACGATTGCGTGCGCATTCCCATGCGTCCCACGCTGCGCTCTCTCAACCTCTCCAATTCGGTTGCCATCGCGGTGTACGAGGTGCTGCGCCAGGACAACTTCGCACAGCTGCAGACCGAGGGTGAGCTGACGCAATTCACGTGGGGAGACAGGCAGGTATAATCGTTCCCGTTTTATCGTCATAAACCGTTTATCTTCGCGGTCTCCCCCCTGCGCTTAGCTCAGGGCAGCGCTGATATTCCCCCCTCCCGGAGGGGGGCTATATCGGTGGTCTGCTCATTCGTTTTCCAGTTGACCGCTGAAATATCGGTTTTCACACAGATTTCGGTAATTCAAGTTACCGTTGACGGTCGAGTTTCGGTTTAGAAAAGCGCGTTACTACTCTCATTGCCCCCCTCCGGGAGGGGGGACAATACGCGCTGCCCTGTGCCAAGCGCAGGGGGGGGAGAGCGCGAATACAAGCGGTTTCTGCGCGTTTTATTCTGTGAGGATCCTTAGTTGACGAATCGGTAAATAAGGCGGATGCGCATTGCAAAATCGCCGGGATCTTTTAACCAAAAAGATCAAAAATCAATCATAAGGAGGCAGTTATGGGAGCTTGGGGTGTAGGAATCACATCAAATGATGCAGCGCAGGATTTGAAAAAGGAATTTCAAGCGGCGTTTTCTTACTATGACGTAGAGACCGCGCTTGCAAAGATCAATGCGTACGTCAGAGCCAAAGGATTTGACGAATCGGACGAAAGCGATTGGTGTGACTATTACTATTCGCTTGCCAACTTCATGTGGAAAAAAGGTATCCTTACCGACAGGGTGAGAGATACGGCTGTCAATATGATTGATACCGGATTCGGTCTTGAAATATGGGCAGACGAGGGCGAGAAAACGCTTCATAAAAGAAAAATGGCACTTGCCAAGTTCAGAGAAATGCTGCTGTCTCCACAGCCCGCTAAAAAGAAGATCAAAGTAGATTTGTTCCTTGATTCCGTATATGACATAGGTGATTATATTGCCTTTCAGCTCCAAACAAAGGACAACTGTTATTTAGCAGGTGAAAGCAGTTTTGACGAAGATTACTTTCGGTCGATGGACGGAAAGTATGTTGTAATCCGAAAGGTAAAAGACCACATATCATACCAATCTAAAATCGTTCCCGAGGTTGCTGACCATTGGATCGTATATCAGCTTTATTGCGAGTTCTTTGATGAAATCCCCGATATGTCGATGCTGAAAGACGATAATTGGGCATATAAGGAAGGACGCATAACCTATAATGATCCTCCCGATAAAAAAAGCTACTATTTTTATTGTGAAAGTTCACTTTTCCATTTCAAGAAAAGAGGATATAAGGTTATTGGCAACAATAAAAAAGGTATAGAAGAAAACATGAATGCTAATAAGATGGCGCACCACCTTACTATAGGAACACCGTCAAACCGTTATAACGGTGATACGTATCTGATAGATTGTATTTTGAAAACGAAAGCAAGTAAGAAACCGAAATGGTTTTCTCTTTTCAAAAAGGGGTGATTCAATGAAACTCTATATTTCTGATGACAGCGAACTGATAGAAAAGGATGTTGTTGAAAAAGGATGGCGCGAGGTTCTTGTAGAGAACGAGGGGAGGTGCTATCTGATTGAAGTTATAACAATCGAACGGCTTAACGGCGAGTACAGATATTCCGCAGAAAGCGGTGAGGTAATGACTTTAGATCAATCAACCATTATAGCTGATAGCGTTGCCAAAGAGCGTGTCATTGAATTACTGTTAAAGGTTGATGTGTCGTGGATGACGGGTTTAACACCGATAAATCTTGACACAATGTTTAGCAATACCTTTCCGCACCTTAGTAAGATTGAAAATTGGGTGTGTATATTCGCTGATTAGAAAGGACTTGTTTTATGAAGATAACCTTAGTCGATAACGCAAACGAAATACGGCAAGCGTTTATAGAAAAATTCACGATGACATGGGATGAGTTTCAAATCACCAACAAAGAGTGGATAGATAATGTTTCGGCAAACAATCATACTGTTACTTACGGTGAGCTTCACCTTTGGTTGCAAATGGATCATCGAGCAATTTCGTTTACAAAGGCTCTTGAATTTTTAAAAACTATGAAGGGCGACGTCTATGTTATGTCGGAAAGTGAAAGCCATCCCGGTCGTAACGAATTTGAAATAGACGGGGTGGAGTATAAAAATTGCGTTGCGAAAATGAACGCAAAGGAGCTTGCCGACCTCATTGAATATGAGTGGTATGAGCCTTACCGTCTTGATGCTTTGGGGATGTATTTGACCCATACCGTTCTGCCCGCTGATCTTTATGTATTTGATGAATCTATGGAGCACCTGCTTGTATTCACACACGAAACTGACTATTGGGAATTAGAGGACGAACAGCCAATGAAATGCGCTGCAAGCCGTTTTTGTATGATGTGTGGCTTTGAACTGCCTGAAGCGGTTACTTTCGAGAAGATCAGATCAATGCTTACATCCGAGCTTGCACCCGATTCTTCACTTGAAATTGAAATGTCCTATTGTTGCTCTATGGCTTTCCGTCAATTCATTGTTTCAAAATGGACAAAAGAAGATAATACGGGATACGAGTATTGGTTCGACTTTGATAGCAATACAAATTATCCAACTTGGGAAGAAGCCGAAAACGCTAAAGTATTCAATGATAAATCACTCAAAGAAATATCTGAGCAAAATGGAGTGAGATTTGATATTATTAAAGTCGATGGAAATGATTATGAGGATTAAGGGCAGTAAAGAGCGAAGTAACGCAATAAACAGTATAGAAAGATATGAACTTTTCGAAGAGACATTAAGCCATTGTGGCAAATTTATCCTTAATCTCGCGGAAGAAGATATTGAATATCATATCTTTGAGGAATTTGACGGAGATTGTATTTCCTTCCTCAATGAGAAGAACCTAAACCGCTTACTGCAAACGGGGAAAATACCCCTTGAAATAGTTAATATGGCTCTTGAACTTTCAAGTAAATTCAGAGCGTTTGAAAACACGAAACTTTGGAATGTTCAATCGGTAAAATCAAGCGAAGAATGGCTTGAGGTCTTAGAACTATCCGATTACATCAAAAAAGAATTAAAAGTGAATGTCACTTAGAAAGCAAAGAAATGAACAACAACACACAAACAAAAAAGGTCATGGTCGCCATGAGCGGCGGCGTGGACAGCGCGGTGACTGCCCTGCTCTGTATAGAGGCAGGCTACGATGCCGCAGGCTGCACCATGAAGCTGTACAGACCTCCCGTCAACGATCCCTCAGGACGCGTTTGCGGCTCGGACAAGGACGTGGACGACGCGCGCGCGGTATGCGAGCACCTCGGCATTGCGCACTCGGTGCTTGATTTCGGTGCGCGCTTTGCAGATACCGTCATCCGCGATTTTATTGATGAATACCAAAGCTGCCGCACGCCCAATCCCTGCTCCGTGTGCAACAGGTGCCTCAAATTCGGCGCTTTGCTGGATGCGGCGCTGGAGCACGGCTATGATCACATTGCCACGGGACACTACGCAAGGATCGAGCAAGCCGAAAACGGCAGATATTTGCTGAAAAAAGCGGCTGACCCTTCAAAGGATCAGACCTATTTTCTCTGGCAGCTGACGCAAGAGCAGCTCTCGCACACGCTCTTCCCTCTCGGCAGCATGACTAAAGCCGAGGCACGCGCGATTGCCGAGCAGCATGGGCTGGTCAACGCGCACAAGAGCGACAGCCAGGACATTTGCTTTGTGCCCGACGGGGATTATGCTGCATTCATCACGAAAACGACGGGGGCTATCTACCCCTCGGGCAATTTTGTGGACGAGGACGGCAAGGTGCTCGGGCAGCACGCGGGCATCATCCGCTACACGGTGGGACAGCGCAAGGGGCTGGGCATAGCCCTTGGCGAGCCTATGTACGTCAAAAGCAAAAACGCGACCGATAACACGGTCACGCTTTGCAAAAACGAGTCGCTTTTCACCACGCAGCTGGATGCCGACCGCATCAATCTCATTGCCGTGGAAAAGCTGGACGCACCCATGCGCGCACAGGTCAAGATACGCTATCAACACGCCCCTGCCCCTGCAACCGTCACGCAGACGGGCGCGGACACCTTGCACGTGGCGTTTGACGCGCCCCAGCGCGCCATAGCCCCCGGGCAATCGGTAGTCATCTACGACGGTGACATTGTCATAGGCGGCGGTATTATCCGATAAAAGCACAAAAAAGAGCTGAATCCCGCGGGATTCAGCTCTTTTTTATGTCCCCAAATATCAATTCAAGGAATCCAGATAAACGACGATAACGTCGCCATCCTTAACGGTCTGCTGGTACATGGGAAGATCCAGATTGTTTACCTGGTTGAGTGCATAGGTCCAGAACTCGCTCTTGCTGCCGGGAGAAACGGTGTCGATCTTGGTAATAACCTGCTGAGAATCATCCTGGAATTCAAGATTGATCTCGTTGATTTCACAGAAATAGATCAGAACTTCGGTAATGGTAGGAAGCTCCTCGCCTTTTCTCATGTAAGTGTAAACGAACTCAGGATCCTGCGCAATGACGTCACCCTTAGGGCCGTCCTTGATAGAAATCTTCAAATTCAGGTTGGTTTTGACCGGTTCGGGCTCCTTATCACAAGCAACCATAATGCAGCCGATCATCAGCATAGCAAGCACCAATGCCAATACTCTGTAAAGTTTCATTGCAATATCTCCTTTGCATTTTTTAGTCATGTCTATTATACTGTATAAATCCACATTTGTCAACTGTTTTTTTGCACATTTTATACATTAAATACACAGATCAGCTGTAAGATCAACATGTAAAGCAGCCAAAGCACGTGTAACCACACAACTACACCCGCCCAAACCGAGACTCCCTGCCATTGCAAAGCACACAACGCAGCACACGCCAGCACGACCAATAACACAAGCAAAGCAAGAAAGGTATTTTGCCGCATGAAAAATAACGGATACCAAACGTATCCCGCAAACAGCATCAGCAAAAAGAAAAAGCCGCCTCGCCAAGCCCCGATGCAGCGTCCCCCATACGTACACAGTACCGCACCGAGCGCGGCTCCCAGCACGAAATACCACAGCGTCCAAAGAAAGCCCATTACCCACACGGGCGGCAGCAGATGGCGGATCCCCATTTGCGCGATTCCCTCGTTGGGCGAGCCCCACCAAAGGCGTACCCCCATTCCCAAAAACGCCAGCAGACCGCCCGCGATCAAGGCGCAGGTCAGCGTGCTCGTATTATCTTTTTTCATCATATCACCCCGTACAAGGTATGCCAAAAGGCTCGGGAATATACCCAATATCATTAAGTTAAGAAAAACCCACTGCAGACAAGAAAGCGGAACGGATGCGCGCCGAAAAGCCGTCCCCTCGGGGTAGCGAAGCGGCACGAGCGTAATGAATGACATGCCTGTGGCATGTCAGAACGCGAGTGTGACCGAGCCGCAGCGAGAAG
>JAZNCE010000001.1:0-2295 GCA_045587385.1 Eubacteriales bacterium | reverse complement strand
CGTTTTATCCTTGGAAATATATACCTTACCCTCGGTGGGCTCGTACGTGCCCGTGATCATGCGGAACAAGGAAGACTTACCCGAGCCGTTGACACCGATGATACCCAGCTTATCGCTCTCATCCAAGGAAAAAGAGATATGCTCCAATATAACGTCGGTACCAAAGGACAGACCGAGATCGTCCACACTCAGTATCGTCATATTTCATACCTCCTTCCAATTATCATAAATTACTTTTTATCAAACGAGCTTGCAGATCTGCTCGTACATGTACAGCGATCCAAGGCATACCAGCACGCTGCCGCTCTCCAGGGCAAACAACTTTGCCTTAGCAAACGCCTCCTGTACGCTGCCATGCGCGGAAGATTCCACACCGCGGCGCGCCAGCACGCGCGCATATTCCTCTGCATCCAGCGCGCGCGGATTGTCGGGTCTGATGCAAAAGGCACGCTTGGCGATCTCGGAAAGCCTTGTCGCTACGTATTCGTAATCCTTATCGCGCATGACGCCGGTGAGCACCACGACCTTTTTCTCTCCAAAATAATATTTCACGCTCTGCACGGCGGCATCGATCCCCTCGGGATTGTGCGCACCGTCAAAAATGACCAGCGGATCCTGCACGATCTTTTCAAAGCGCGCCTGCCAACGGGCAGCCTTCAAGCCTGCGTACACCGCGCTATCGGGAATCTCCATGCCCTGCTTGCGCAGCTGTTCCACCGCCAGCAGCACGTTTGCAGCGTTTTCAGGCTGATACAGCCCAAGCAAAGAGAGCTCCACGCCCTGCCAAGCACCAAAATCAAACTCGCAACCCGAAAGATCGCAGCGCGTCAGCGTCAGTGCGCTCTTATCGGCACAAAGCAGCGTGGCGTGCATCTGATCGGCTTTCTCTTTGATGACTTCTCTTGCGCGCGCATCGTTGCCGCAATACAGCACGCTGCCGCCCTTCTTGATGATGCCCGCCTTTTCGGCAGCGATCTTTTCCACGGTATCTCCGAGATACGCGGTGTGATCCAGCGAGATGCCGGTAATCACCGACAAAAGCGAGCTTTCAATGATATTGGTGGAATCGAGTCTGCCGCCCATGCCTGCTTCCAGCACCACCACGTCACAGGAGCAACGCTTGAAATATTCCAGCCCGATCGCTGTGATCAGCTCAAATTCGGTGGGCTTGTCCTCCATTGCGTCGGCAATGGGACGGACGTATGCCGTGATTTCCGCCAAAGCCTCCCGGGGGATGTTCTCGCCCCCTACGCGGATGCGCTCACAAAATTCCTTGATATAGGGCGAGGTGAAAAGCCCCACCTTATACGAAGCGTGGCGCAGCACGCTGTCCAGCATAGAGCATAATGAGCCCTTGCCGTTGGTCCCTGCCACGTGCACGAATTTCAGATCGTTTTGCGGGTTGCCCAGCCTTCTGCAAAGCTCCCCGATCCTTTCAAGACCGGGCTTTGTAAAGGTCCAGGAAATAGAATGGATATACTCTAACGCTTGCTCGTAATTCATTTTGCATTCCCTCCGAGCCGGAATATTTTAGTGAAAGCGGAACGTTTATACAAATAGCACAGCAGCCCTGCCTCCAGCGCCGCGATCAGAACGTAGGTGGGAATGCGCCACAGCACCAGCCACCCGTAATAGGGGAAAAGCCCCGGGGATTTGATCAGGATCGATCCCACCAGATGCGCCGCAGCCACCGACACGATGATGCGCGCGTTTCCCTCGCGCTTGATCACGTAATGGGACACCAGTCCGCTGACCGCACCGACCATGGCAGCACCCAAGGTCACAATGGGCGAGATGGCAAAGCTTTGCGTAGACAGCATATAGCTGAGAACGTCCGCAACCGCACCCACGCAAGCACCCACCACGGGACCGAAGGCAATGCCCGCGATCATGATGGGGAAATTCTCCAGCGTGATGCGGAAAAGCCCGTTCCCGAAATTCAGAAAATTCTTACAGAAAATGCCGATCACCACGCTCATTGCCGCCAGCATAGCCGCATAGACCAGCACGTAAACGTTTTTCAAACCCTTGTTTGTTCTCATAAAAATTCCTCCTTTCCTCACTCATATCGCAAGAAAAAGAGGCATAGTTAAAAAGAACCAAACCCATGCCACTCGCGGTGAAAAAGCGTTGCACGTTTCTGCAAAAGCTTCCCTGCAAAGGCACAGCTTGCCATATTCTGCCATATAAAGCGGGATGCAAAGGGTGAACCGCGGTCGGGTCTTCCCGATCCTTCGTCCTGCGGACAACTCCCCGTTCCGCAAGCACTTGACGCTCACCGATTTACTCTTAATA